>JBAVSO010000049.1:0-6363 GCA_049695635.1 Candidatus Cybelea sp.
CGGTGAGATTCTGGAAGACCTCATAGAGTGTGGGCGTAAAGAAGATGCCCAGAACCGTCGCGGCCAGCATGCCGGCGAAAACGGTCGAGCCGAGCGACTGGCGTGACGCTGCGCCCGCGCCGTGCGCAAACATCAACGGAATGACGCCGATGATAAAGGCAAACGAAGTCATCAGGATCGGACGAAAGCGCAGCCGAGCCGCATCGGTGGCGGCCTCGTTGACCGATGCTCCGTGGGCGCGCCGTTCGCGTGCGAACTCGACGATGAGCACGGCGTTCTTGGCGGCCAGCCCAATGATCATGATAATGCCGATCTGCACGTAGACGTTATTGTCGAGGCGCCAAAGCAGAACGGAAACAAATGCGCCGAAAATGCCGGTCGGCACGGCCAGAAGGACTGCCAGCGGCATCAGCCAGCTCTCGTACTGCGCCGCGAGCGCGAGAAAGACCAGCAACACCGAGAAGATGAAGATAATGCTTTGGGTGTTGCCGACCGCGACTTCCTGATACGCGGTGCCCGACCAGCCGTAGGTGTAGCCGGGCGGAATCGTCTTCGCGGCCACCTCCGACATCGCGGCGATTGCCTGACTGGTGCTATAACCGGACGCATTCGAGCCAAAAATTTGGATTTCGCGGTTGGTGTTAAAACGCTGGATGAAATCGGTCCCGAGGTTAGGCCGTATCGTCGTCACGGCGTTCAACGGAACCATCTCGCCGGTGTTGTTGCGCGCGTAAATGGACGAAATGCTTCCGGCGTTCGCCCGAAACTCGGGCTCCGCTTGAATCATCACGTCCCACGTGCGGTTGAAGTAGGTGAACTCGTCAACGACCATTCCGCCCAAAAAAGCTTGCAGCTGCTTGAAAACATCGCTAACGGCGACGCCTCGCTGGGCGGCCCGGTCGCGGTCGACGTCGAGTTGCAGCAGCGGGATTGAGGTCCGCATGGTGTTGTTGATTGCGGTGATTTCGGGACGTTTGCGCGCCGCTGCGACGACCTTATCGGCGACGGCGGCGAGCTCGGGAATGGTATGGCCGCCCGTATCCTGCAGCTCGAAGGAAAAGCCCGACGCGTTTCCGAGGCCCGGTATCGTCGGCGGCACGAACGGGAACGAAGCCGCCTGCGGATAGGCATTCATCTTCTCGTCAATCTCCTTGACGATGCCGCGCAGCGTCAAGTGCTCTTTCACCCGTTCGTCCCACGGGTGGAGAACGATGATGAAGCTCGAAGCGTCAGGCGTCTGAATCGAGGTGAGCAGGCTGAATCCAGCGAGCGAGATTACGTCTGCAACGCCGTGAACCGTCGTCAGATCCTTCTCCATGCGGCCCAAGACTGCGGCGTTGCGGTCGAGCGACGACCCAAACGGCAACTGAACTTGAGCGTACACGACGCCCTGATCCTCATCCGGCACGAAGCCTCCCGGCAGTGCCTTTCCGAGCAGCCCGACGAGAACGTAGAAGCCGGCCAGCAATGCAAGCACGAGGATCGTGCGTCGCATAAGCCATCCCAGTGCTCCCATGTATCCGGAGGTCACCGAGGCGAAGAACGCGTTGAACTTTTCGATGAACCATCCAAACGGCCCCCAAAGCCTCGTCCGTTTGCGAAGGATCAGTACGCACAGCGCCGGCGTTAGCGTCAGCGCAACGATCGCCGAAATGTTGACCGAAATCGTGATCGTCAAGGCGAACTGCCGGAAGAGCTGTCCGACGATCCCGCTGATGAAGGCCGATGGTAAAAAGACGGAGGTCAGGACGAGCGATATGCCGAGGATCGGAGCCGTCAGCTCTTTCATTGCGCGCTCGGTCGCCGCAAGCGGTTCCATCCCGCTTTCGATATGATGCTCGACGCCTTCCACCACGACAATCGCATCGTCAACTACGATTCCAATGGCGAGTACCAAGCCAAAGAGCGTTAGCGTGTTGACGCTGAAGCCGAGCGGAAGGAAAGCGATGAACGTTCCAATCAGCGAAACCGGAACGGCCAGCATCGGGATGAACGAGGATCGGAAACTTCCCAAGAAGACGAAAACGACGATGATGACGAGAATGAGTGCTTCGAAAAGCGTCTTGAGGACGTCTTTGATCGAGTCTTTGACGAACAGCGTGCTGTCGTAGGCGACCGAATATGTCAGGCCCGGCGGAAAGGCTTTGGCCAGCTCGGCCATCCGGGCCTCAACCGCTTTCGCCGTGGTGAGTGCGTTGGCGTCCGGGGTTTGATAAAGGATGACGAGGGTCGCAGGCTTTTGGTTGAGCGAGCCGAGCGTCTGATAGAGCTGCGCGCCGAGCTCGACGCGCGACACGTCGCGCAGACGCAAAATCGAGCCGTCGGGATTCGATCGCACGACGATGTTGCCGAACTGCGAGGGATCGGTCAGCCGGCCTTGCGCGTTGACCGAAAGCTGAAACTGATTGTTTTTAGGCGCGGGCAAGGCGCCAACCGCTCCAGTCGGGATCAAGACGTTTTGGCTACTAATCGCGTTCGCGACGTCGCTAGCCTGCAGCCCAAGCTTGGCCAGCTGGTCCGGTCGCACCCAAGCGCGCATCGCGTACTTTTGCTCGCCGATCGTGCTTTGGCCGCCGATTCCGGGAACGGAGAGCAACGGGTTGATGAGGTTGAGCGTCGTGTAGTTGCTGAGGAAGAGCCGGTCGTAAGAGTTCGTCGGCGAGTAGAGCGCGACGACCATCAGGATTTGCGGCGATTTCTTTTGAACGGTGATCCCGAACCGATTGACCGCCTCCGGGAGCGTTCCGGTCGCCTGCGTGACGCGGTTCTGAACGTCTATCAGGGCCTTTTGAATGTCTGCACCAACCTTAAAGGTGCAGTTGAGCGTGTACTGTCCGCTCGACGAGCTCGTGGATTGCATGTAGATCAGGTTGTCGACGCCTACGACCTTATTTTCGATCTCCGACGCGACCGATTGCTCGACGACGGAGGCGCTCGCGCCGATGTACGTCGTCTGGACTTGGATCAGCGGGGGCGAGATCGGCGGAAACTGTGCGACCGGAAGCACGAGGATCGCGACGGCGCCGAGCAATACGATCACGATGGAAAGAACCATCGCAAAGATCGGGCGCGTTATAAAGAAATGTGCCACGGCTTAGGTCTTTACGACGACTTTCTTGTCGGGCTGTACTTTTTGCGTACCCTCGACGACGACGCGTTCGCCCGCTTTCAGTCCCGATTCCACGATGAACGATTGCTGGTACTGCGGGCCGAGCGTGACCGTTCGAAGCGCTGCGACGTTCTTAGAATTAATGACGTAGACCGTATCAACCCCTTGCGATTTGACGATCGCGGTCTGCGGAACCAAGACCGCGTTCGGCCGCCGTTCGACGACGACGCGGACGCGCGCGAAACCGCCGGGGCGCAGGAGTCCACTCGGGTTTGGGAAGCGCGTTTCGACGGTAATGGACCCCGTTTTGGGATCGACGGTCGGACTGACCGCATAGACTCTCCCAGAGTAAGGATAGGTCGCATCGTTGGCGAGCACGACCCGCAGGTCTTGATCGCGCAGCGATTCGCCGCCTGAATTTTCTCTGTTACCTGCTAAAGCAAGATACGTCGGCTCGTCCAAGCCGAAGGTGATCTTGATCGGATCGATGGTCGTAATGGTGTCGAGCACCTGCGCGGCCGGGCCGCCAACGACGTTGCCGACATCGTAGTTGAGGAACCCGATCAAACCCGAAACGGGCGCATAGATCATCGTATAACCGAGATTGATTTGTGCGGTCTCGACGGCCGCCTGGCCGGCAAGGACGGCCGCATTGGCCGATGCGATCTGCCCGCGCGCAACGTCCAAGTCTCCGGTTGCAATCGCCGCGTTTTGAACGGCGTTGTCGAGATCTTTTTGCGGGATGGCCTTATCGGCGGCGAGCGGGCGATTTCGTGCGACGGTAGTGTTGGCACGCGCGAGAGCCGCCTGTCGTGCGAAGAGATTGCCTTTCGCCTGCGCTCCCTCCGCGCGAGCCGTGCCCAGCTGCGCCTGCGCCGTACGCAGCGCCGCGACGTATTCGTTCTGCTGAACCTGGAAAATGAGGTCGCCCTTGCGAACGAAATCACCTTCCTTGAACGGCGCTCGTTCCAGCACGCCCGGCACGCGCGCTCGTACCTCGACGCTTTCGACGGCTCCGATCGTCCCTTGGAAGTCCTCGGTGATCGGCACCGTGGCCTGGCGCACGGCCTGGACGACGACGGTCGGCGGGGGCTGTTCGACGTTCGCATTGTTTTCGGTGTCGCCGTGGCCGCAGCCCGACGGAAGTACCGAAGCCGCGAATACGACGGCCGCCGCGAGCCTCTTCATCCCTCGCTCTTCCAGCGCGCGAGAGCAGTCTCCGCGACGTTCGAAAGGTCGGCACCGATCTCGCCGTACGCTTCGTCGGGCAGATTTGCCAGCGAGACGCGCACCGACCAGTCCGGTGCGCCGAAGCCGCTTCCGTTGAGTAAAACGATGGAATGGAAGCTCGCCAGCGCGAAAACGATCTGCAGCGGGTGGTAGTTGTCAACCAGGTACTTCATGAACTTCTCACCGTACGTAAGCTCGGCCCACTTCATGAGGTCCAAGGTCGAGTAGTAGTCCGCGCGCTGCGCGTCCGCAACGAGCGGCAGGTTCAAGCCCTTCCAAAGAAGCTCCATGCGCCGCTTGCAGATCGAGCGCGTCAGGTCGCGGTAGGCGTTCTTCGAGTCGGTGAGGGCTGAGAGCGAGAAGAACGTCATCATCACCTGCTGCGGCATCGAGAGTCCAGCCGTATGATTGAGCGCGACTTGACGGCTGTCGGCAACGAGGCGATCGATGAACTTGATCGTGTCCGGCGTGAGGGTCAGCGGGCTGTACCGCTTGCGCAGGCGCGCTCTCTCGGGCTCGGGCAACGCGGCGATCATCTCTTCGAAGACGTTGTCCTGGTGGATCGCGATGACGCCCAGGCGCCAGCCGGTGCAACCGAAGTATTTCGAGTAGGAGTAGACCGTGATCGTGTTGCGCGGCGCGTATTTCATGAGAGACTCGAAGCCCTCGACGAACGTGCCGTAGACGTCATCGGTGATGATGATGAGGTCCTTGCGCTTCTCGCGAACGATCTTCGCGATGCGCTCGAGCGTCGAACGTTGCAACGCGTAAGACGGCGGGTTGCTCGGGTTGACCACGAAGAAGGCCTTGATCTTGGGGTCGAGGAGCTTATCGATCTCGCTGTCCGGATACTGCCACGAATGCGCGCCGGACTCGTACGTACCGCTGGCATCGATCTCGACGGTTTCGAACGCATACTTGTCAAGATGCGCGATCTCGAGATACGGGGTGAAGGTCGGCACGGCCAAGGCTATCCGGTCTCCGCGTTTCAGTAGACCGTTGACCATCAGCGAGTCGAAGATATAGCACATCGCTGCGGTTCCGCCTTCGACCGCGAAGACGTCGTAGGTTCCCGGCGGCGGCGAGTTACCGCACATCTCGCGCACGAGATAGGCTTGAACCACCTGTTCCATATGCCGGCCCATTCGCATCGGAACCGGATACATATCGCCGACCATCGCGTCGGTCAGCTCGTGGAGCCACGCGTCCTTGTCGAACTTTAGTTGGTTCACTCCAAAATCTATGTAGGACTTTAGCGCCGCCGCTCCCGGCTCGTTAGCCAAGCGTTTGATGAAGCTGTCGAAGCGCGCGCCGATTCCATCGCGTTTGGGCATCCCGCCGAGACCTGGCTCGTCCCAAACTCGCTTCGATTCCTCGATCCCGAATCGGCCGAAGAGATAGTACGCCTCGCGCGGGGTCGTCGCGATCCAGTTCGGATTCCCGCGCCCGGCGTCGAGAAAGACGTGCGCGCTTTCCGGATCCTTTGCAAGCTTGATGAGATCGTCTTTTAGCTCGAACGGACTGAGCGTTTCGAACTTGCGGAAACGCTCGAGGGGGTCGGATTCGGTAGTATGGCTAGCCATGACGGTTTCTCCTTAAACGGCGGTCTTGCCGGCAAAAATAACGACGATCACTGTGCCCCAAACCGTCAACAAGACGTTGCCGACGGCATAGGTGATGGTATATCCGAGCGTGACGAGACTGCTCTTGGCGACGTCTTGAACGGCGCCGAACGAAGCCGTGGACGTATCGGCGCCCGCCAGCGCGCCGCACAGAATCACGTTGTTGAGTCGAAGCACGTACTTTCCAAAGGCGGCCGCAATCAGCAACGAGACAAGCGGAATAAGGACGCCTCCAGCGACGAGCGGCAGGCCGACGGATTTAATACCGGCGATGAAGCCGGGGCCGGCCTGAATGCCGACGATCGCGACGAAGACGGTGAGCGCAAACGAATCAAAAGCCCATTGCGCACCCGGCGATATATTGCCGAAGGTTGGGTATTTTACGCGGAGATAGCCTCCAAC
>JBAVSO010000050.1:0-42195 GCA_049695635.1 Candidatus Cybelea sp.
GCGCACCGCCCTGCAGCGGGAGCTCGTTCGGATCGTGGCCGAGTTGAAGACGACGACGATCTTCGTGACCCACGACGTGGACGAGGCGTTCCGCTTGGCGGACCGGATCGTCGTCATGCACGGCGGGCGCATCGAACAGATCGGACCTCCTTTCGAGCTCTTCGAGCGCCCCGCAACGCCTTACGTTCGCGAGCTCGTCCACGCCGGCGACGAAGTCTACGGCCGCTACTTCATGCGCGGCCGCGAGCTGCTGCGCACCCCATGAACTATCTCGTTGCCCATCCATGGCGCGTTGCGGTGCTTGCCGCCGGTCACCTCGAGCTGGTTGCTGCGGCGCTCGTCGTGGCTTTCGCGTTCGCACTTCCGCTCGGCATTTTTGCGGCGCGCAACGCGCGTGTGGCGCCCTGGCTGCTCGGGTCGCTCGGGGCAATCTACACGATTCCCAGCCTGGCGCTGCTGGCGGTCTTCGTGCAGCTCTTCGGCCTAGGATTCACGCCGATCTTCGTCGCGCTCGTCATTTACGCGCAGTTCATGCTCGCGCGTAACGTCGCGGCCGGAATAACCGGCGTCGACAGCGCGCAGGTGGACGCGGCCCGCGGTTTGGGTATGTCGGCCAGCCAAGTGTTGGTGCGCGTCGAGCTACCGCAGGCGCTTCCGGTCCTGATCGGGGGCGTACGGATTGCGGCGATCGCGATGATCGCAATCGCGACGCTTGGCGGTTACGTCGGCGGCGTTGGTCTCGGGGTCTTGATCTTCAACGGCTTGACGCTGCATCAACCACAGATGATCGTGGCCGGGAGCGTCGCTGCCTCGTTGCTGGCGATTGGAATTGACGCGCTCCTGCGCGCTGCCGAGCGACGAGCGTTCGTTCGATAAACTTAAATAGCTTCAATCTTCGCCATCATCCCCTGATCCTCGTGATCGAGGATGTGGCAATGAAAGACGAACTCGCCGCGAATGACCGGATCGCGAAAATCCATCAACAGCACGAGCGAGCCAGGTGGCCCATTCTTCCCCGAGCGGTGCGGTATTACGATCGTATCAGACCAATACGGATGCTTGACTTTTTCGCCGTTGATGCTTTCAACCAAAAAGTGGAGCTGATGCACGTGAAAATCGTGAATTTCTTGGGTCACGTTGAACACGTGCCACTCCTCGACCGTTCCGACGTGCACGACGAACATCGGCGGCGAGTTAATGTGGAAGGACTTGCCGTTGATGAAGAATCGCAGCTTTGCATCTTCGCTGAAGATCACCACGCGTTTGGCTGCGGGCGGCGGGAGCGCCGTCGTGTAAACGTTGGACGGCAACGGCTCTCCAACGGTCAACGGACGCGTTGAGAAGTCGCCGCCTTGAGGCTTGTGCGGCGCGACGAGGTCGCCGAGCCAGATATTCGGATCCGGATCGCCGTTCGGCCCAGTATCGTAGCATAGCGTGCGGAACTTGGCACGGCCGCTACGCGGCCCGGTGACCACGAACTCGGCGCGACCTGCCGGCGGAATGATGATATCTTTTTCTGTGAGCGTCGGCGGCGTGCCCGGGTAAGAGTCAAGTGCGAAGCCATCGATTGCGACGACTTCAAGCTTCTCCTCCTGGATGTTGAGCCTCAGCGTCTTGTGACCGGTCGCATTGATCACGCGGAAGAATTGTTTCTCGCCGGGGGCAATCGTGATGACCGGGTGGCGAACGCCGTTGAGCGTCGTCTTCAACCCGTCTGTGGTCGAACACGGTGCCGTATTGGAGTTCTGCGGACGCATGGTCCCCATATCGGAAGCATTCGGCGAATCGGACATGCCATCGTCCATTCCGACGTCATCGGTGTCTTCGCCGCCATTGCCGGTCGCCCGCACGATGATTATCCGCTGCCGCATCTTCGCGAGACCGGGCAAATGGCGCGTCAGCCCTTCAATAACGAGCGCACCAGACATTCCGCTCGCGCCGACTTGAAAGCTCGTCACACCGTGCACGTGCGGGTGATACCAGTAGAGGCCCGGCTCTTGATTTTTCGGCACGTGAACGACGTAGTGCAGGTGCTGGCCGGGCATAGCCAGGACCGTGAGCACGTCGTCGCCGGGCCGCAGCGGTGAGACGCCCAGGCCGTGGAAGTGCAGATTCATGTCTTGCTGCATTGGCGCCTTGTCGGGCGGCGGCTCTCTGGGCAGCTTATTCTTTACGTCGACGACGAACGTGTCGCCGGGTTTGATGTCGATCGTCGGAGCGACGTTCGCCAGGTGGTCGTACTCAAACTCGGGCTGACCGGTCGCCTTGTTTTCGTTGACAACCAGCGAAACGTTCGCGACGCCGTTAACCGCTTTCACGACCGGCGGTTCCGGCAACTCGACGGCTCCGCCCGCTTGCGGAGCGCGCACCTGCCCCAGCGGCGGCGCGATCGGAGTTACCGGACCGCTAGCACGGCCGCCGCATCCGGCAAGCCAAGCGCACGCGATCGAAAGCGCGAGGAGGCGCCGCAAATGCTTCATCGCGACGCGGAGTACGATTGGACGCAAGTCCGCGTCGCATCGCTGACCATCGGCTGCATCGTGTACGACTTCTTGCCGAACGGATCGTTTGCGATATGCTGGAACGCGCAGATATCGGCGATCTCACCGGCGGGTCCCGTCCACGCCGTGAACGGCTGCGGGTCGGTGATTGACTCGCCGAATTCGTGACCCGCCATAATGGTCACGCCTTCGTCCGTTCCGCTCTCGTCGGAGGGCGGCGTGATGATACCTGAACCGCAGTTCGAGCCTGCATCGGGGATGTAGGCCAGATAGGCGTACGGAACTGGGTTTTTCTGCGAATACGCAAAGCTATGATACGCGCACCATTTCGAACCGAAGTCCACCTCGCTATGTTTGTGAGGCGTAACTACGAAGTAGACGCCGTCGGGATCGTAGCCGAAATGGCCGACGGCTTTGAGCGACTCGGCAGCGATCTGCGCGTCGCTGGGCTTCTTCGGAACGGCCGAATTGTCGTTCCAACTCCCCCCAAACTGGTTGCTCGGGTTCGTAATGTAGGTTTTCTTTTTCTTTGTGCCTTCATAGTATTGGACTTCGATGTTATTGTGGCCGCTGCCGCCCATGACTTTCGCGTACTCTAACAACAGCGGTTCGATTTTGTCGGGATCGCTCTTCTTATTAAAGTCCCAAAACGTGAAGTAGAATTTGGGCGCGACGATCACCGGGCCGCCCAAATAGGGAACGTAAGGCAACAGCGGCGAGACCCGCGACGCCGGTGACAATGCCATCGAGCGGGTGGCGGCGTAGTGCGGTCGATGAAAGAGCGCTCCATCGGCGTAGATCCAGTCCGGACCGGCCGGCACGAATTTCGAAGCGTCCGCTTGCGTCGTTGATGGACCAAGCGGCGAAACCCCGGCACCGGCACAGCCGGCTACAAAGATTGCGACGAGCGGACCAAGCACGAACGCGACGTGTGAAAACTGACGCATCGAAATTACTCCTTTTGCGGTTTAAGGAACCTCCTTAGATTGCTTCGATCTTCGCCATCATTCCTTGATCCTCATGATCGAGAATGTGGCAGTGGAAGAGAAACTCGCCGCGGATGATCGGGTCGCGGAAGTCCATCAACAGCACGACCGAGCCCGGTACGCTCTTCTTACCGACCGAGCGGTGCGGCACGATGATGCTGTCGGCCCAGTGCGGGTGCTTTTGCTTCACCCCGTTGATGCTCTCCACCAAGAAGTGGATTTGATGGATGTGAAAGTCGTGAATCTCGTACGTAACGTTTACGACGCGCCACTCCTCGACGGTTCCCGTGTGGACGACGAACATCGGCGGCGAATGAATGTTGAACGACTTTCCGTTGATGAAGAATTTCGGCTTGGCATCTTCGCTCAGGACGACCAAGCGTTTAGCGACCGGCGCCGGAAGCGCGGTGTTGTAGACGTTTGGGGGCAGCGGTGCGCCGACGCTCAGCGGACGCGACGAGAAATCTCCCCCGTCGTTGCGCTTTTTTGGGCCGACGAGCTCGGCGAGCCAGATGTGCGGATCGCCGTCGCCGTTCGGCCCGGTGTTGTAGCAGAGCGTATGGAACTTGGCTCGTCCGCTCGCCGGCCCGGTGACGACGAACTCGGCGCGCCCGGCCGGAGGTATGATCACATCCGATTGCGTGCGCGTCGGCGGCGTACCGGGATATGAGTCGAGCGCGAAGCCGTCAATCGCGACGACTTCGACCTTTTCTCCATCGACCTTGAGACGCAACGTCTTGTGACCGGTCGCATTAACGACGCGGAAGAACTGCCTCTCCCCCGGTGCGATCGTGATGACGGGCCGGTAGGCGCCGTTGAGCGTCACCGTCAGACCGTCTTTGAACGTGCACGGCTGCGTGTTGGTGAACTGCGGACGCACGGGCGCGTCCGGCGTGCCGGACATCCCAGACATATCGGACATGTCGTCGTCCTGCGCTGGAAGGTTCTGACCGATCCCGGTGGCTCGCACGATGATAAGCCGCTGTTTCATCTTCGCGAGCTCGGGAAGGTGTCGGGTCAGTCCCTCGATCACGATAGCGCCGGACATTCCGCCCTCACCGACTTGATAGCTCGTCTCGCCGTGGACGTGCATGTGATACCAGTAGAGTCCCGGCTCTTGATTCTTCGGAACGTGCACGACGTAATGGAGCTTCTGACCGGGTTTTGCGAGCAGCCCAAGCACGTTGTCGCTGTGGCCCTCCGGCGAAACCGTCAAGCCGTGAAAGTGCAGATTCGCATATGAGGCCATTCCAGTGCTCGCCGGCAGATTATCGGTCAGCTCGATTTCGAACGACTCGCCCGGATTGATGTCAATCGTTGGAGCGACTCCGTGCTGATAGTTGTACTGAAACGAGGGCAAGCCCGTCGCCGGATCCACGTTTGCGATAAGCGAGAACTTGGCAACGCCGTTGACCGCGTGAACGACGGGAGGCTCCGGAAGCTCGTTGACGTTCCCGTCCCGTGAAGGCGGCTGCGCGGCCGCCGGCAGCTGCGGAATCGGATTGGCCGGCCCACTGGCGCGGCCGCCGCAGCCGGCAAGCCAAAAGTAAGCAACCATCAAAGCAATCAGGCGCCGGGTCACAGAACTTGCTCCTACTCTCGGATCAATAAATGAACGCTGAAACGATCGCCACGATCATGCCAAGCCGATCCGGCTCGAAAACCGGCCGCTTGACCGATTCGCACGATCTCGTCGTCGGTGAACTTATACGATGATTCGGTGTGAATCCATTCACCGGCAGCGATGTTGATTCGGAGGCCTAAAGCTCCCACCGTAACGACCGCGGCTTCGCGCGCTTGCAAAAATGAATCGACCGACCCGCGCGCCTCGTCGTAGCGCGCGACGTGCGCAAAGTTGCGAAGGTCGAAGTCGGCGTCGAGCTCGCGATTGACGCGCGCGAGCACGTTGCGATCGAACGCGGCCGTAACCCCCGTCGGATCGTCGTAGGCTAGCTCGAGGACCGAGCGATCCTTCTTGAGATCGGCGCCGAGCAGCAGCCCGTCGCCGGGGCGCAGCACCGAACCTAGTAAGCTCAGCAATGTTGCGGCGTCCTCGGGCTGATAGTTGCCGATGTTCGATCCCATCAGCATCGCGAGCGTCTTGCGCTCTAAACGAATGGCGCGCGATTCTAGAACGTCGAAGTAATCACCGGCGTACGCGCGCACGCGCAGCGTGGGGTACGCCTCGACGAGCGCGAGCGACGACGAGCGCAACGCCTCGGTCGAGATGTCGATCGGGCTATAGCAGAGCTCGTTCTGCACGCGTAGGGCTTCGCCGATCAGCAGTCGCGTCTTGATCGCGCTTCCGCTGCCGAGCTCGAGAAAATCGACGGGAGCATCGAGCAGCCTGACGATCTGCCATCCCCACTCCGAGAGAATCTCCCGTTCCGCCGCCGTGAGGTAGTATTCTGGCAGTCGCGTGATCGCGTCGAAGAGCGCCGAGCCGATCTCGTCGTAGAAATACTTCGACGACAGTTGCTTGCGTGCGGAGCTAAGCCCGCTGGCGACGTCCTGCGCGAAGGAGGGCACGCCGCGGGACCGCGGCACCGTTATGAGCTCGAAGCGATCGGAGACCGCAGTACGAATAGCCAAGGTCGGCCGACTTCCCGTCAGGGGGAGGAGCAAACCTCCTTCCTAAGGTCCGGCCGCCCCGGGCCGCAGCCGTGAGTTGCGAAAGCCATAGATCGCGTAGAAGAGAATCCCCACGAAGAACCAGACCACGTAGCGGGTCCACGTGGCCCCTTGCAGGCCGGTGATCAGATACGCGCACGAGAGGGTACCGGCGATCGCAAAGAGCGGCAGCAGCGGCGCGCGGAACGGGCGCGGCGCACTCGGATTGGCGACGCGAAGCACGAGCACTCCCGCACAAACGATCGCAAAGGCGACGAGCGTACCGATGTTCACCAGCTGCAGCAATGCGGTCAGCGGCAGCACCGCGGCGAAGACCGCCACGATTGCTCCGGTAACCATCGTCATGCGCGCCGGCGTGCGAAAGACGTTATGGATGCGCGCGACGCCGGGCGGCAGCATTCTATCTCGCGCCATCACGTAGAAGATTCGGACTTGTCCGAGCAGCGAGGTCAGCATCACGGTCGCATTCCCGGCAAGACCGCCGAAGGCGACGATCCAATAGAGCGCGTGATTCTTGGTAACCGAGCCAAGCGCGTCCAGAATCGCCGCGCCCTCGGAGAGCCGATCGAAGCGCAAAACGCCGACCGTGCAGAGGGTCAGCGCCACGTAGAGTATTCCGCCCAGCGCCAGCGCCAGGATGATCCCGATCGGCACGTCGCGCGCGGGACGTTTTGCTTCTTCCGACGCAACGGTAACCGTGTCGAAACCGATATACGCGAAGAAAACGAGCGCCGTGCTCGCCACGACGCCGTGATAGCCAAACGGCGTAAAGGGCCGCAAGTTCGCCGGGTGGATCGCGTGCGCGACGGCAGCGACGAAGACCAGCATCGAGACGATCTGCAGCACGACGAGCGCGCCGTTGACGCCCGCAGATTCACGGATGCCGATCGCAACCAAGATCGTTATCGCGAACGTTGCGATGGAAGCAAAAAGGTCGACTTGCAGATGAGGGCCGTGAAGGTTCGCGGTCTGTGCCCAGTTTGGAAACGTGATTCCGATGTTGGCAAGCATGTGCTGGAAATAGTCCGAGAGCGACGATGCGGTCGGAGCGAGCGAAAGACCGTACTCAAGAATGAGATCCCAGCCGATGACCCAGGCGACGAACTCGCCGAGCGTCGCGTACGCATAGGTATAGGCGCGTCCGGCTACCGGGACCATCGAGGCAAACTCGGCATAGCACAATGCGACGCATAAGCTGACGAGGCCGGAGAGCACGTACGCAAGGATGACGCCCGGGCCTGCCGCGTGGGCCCCTGCCCCGAGCGTCGGAAAGATGCCGCCGAGCATCGTGCCCAAGCCAATCGCAGTCAGCGAAGGCCAGCCCAATACCCGCCGTAGCTTCGGTTCCGAGCTCTCGGGCGTCGTCCACCCGAGCGGCTGACAAGCGGAGAGCTGCTTTAGGAAACTCGGTCGCGCCAAGCAATCACGGTTTCGAGCAGAGCTCTTTGAGCGCCGCTTCGGCCATCGGGTTTGCGGCAGCCTCGAGCGGTCTGACGTACATCGCGAAGTACGTCGTCCCAGAAATGTTCGTCATCATCAGGTCCACGCGGTCGTCGCCGCCCCGCGACGAGGTGCCCCGTGCCGCGACGTACGTCGCGGGCTGGTTGCCGCATATCTGGATCGTTTGCCGCTGCTCGATGGTCGCGTTTTTGAGCGTATCATTCAGCCGCGCGTCCGAAAAGACGTCGCTCGGCTGTAGCGTCTTCGGCGATTTGACGAGCAACAGCACCTGCCGTTCGTCGGCGGGTGGCCTCCAGAACTGCATGAATCCCATGATTCCGGGCGACGGCCGCCAATCCGGCGGCGCCTTAAACTGCAATCCGTCGGCCGGACTTGAGTTGAACGCGCAGCCGGCCACGCTCAGTGCGGCCAACGCGATGACGCGGCCTCTGAATAACTTCATCTTATTCCGTTCTTTTGCTCGCTCACTTTGTCATCCTGACCGGCGGCGAAGGGCGCTCGTACGAGACGATGCGGGCCCACCGGTCAAAAATCAGCGCGATGTATTCGCGGGTTTCCGCGTACGGCGGGACGCCGCGATACTGCGCCACCGCGAGCGGACCGGCGTTGTATGCGGCCAGCGACGCCGCATACGCGTCGGCATAGCGATCGCGATAGGCGATGGCGTAGCCGCCCAGCAGCGCGGCGGCCGCCTCGATGGATGCGAACGGATCTCGCGGATCGAGACCGACGCCGGCCGCCGTCTCCGGCATGAACTGCGCGATGCCGATAGCGCCGGCCGATGACAGCGCTCGCGGATCGTAGGCCGATTCTTGCAAGAGCGCGGCGCCCAGAAACTCGGGCGGAAGCTCATGAGCGCGCGCGGCGTCCGCGGTTGCGCCGGCAAAGAGCAGGGCGTCGGCCGCGACGATGCGCGGATTGGTGCGAAGGATCGCCCGGGCAATCGCCAGCTCGGGTGCCGTGACGGCAGCTCCGTCGCTTACGAGAACGGCTCCTTTGACCGCGTCGACGTCGGAGGGTGACGGCCAACTTAACACGATGTTAAGAGCCCGGCCAAGATGCACCGGTGCGACAATCGGCGCCTTCGTGTGGTATATGGTATGGGGAGTGCAGCTACAGAACGAGATCGCCGCAAGTATGCTTTTTGTTACCGCTCTCATCATCACACTCGTCGCGGGAGACTTCGCCTCGACGTTCTTGTATCACGTACCGCAGCATCTTTGGTTCACGTTACATCTGCGCACCCATCACGACCGAAAGCGTTCGTACTTCGATCACGCAGTACTCTCGACCAACCCCGCGGTGCTGCTCGACGGTTTTCTCGGGGCCGTCCCGTACCTCGCCGTTGCCGCATGCGTCTGGCACCTTTCGTGGCCGGGCGCTCTCGCAGGTCTGGCGATAGGTCAGCTTCACGTGTGGTGGCGCCACACCAGCGAGCTCGGATGGCGAACGCCGATTTGGCTGCGTAACCTCCTCCGTCCGCTCGCCGTGGTGCTTCCCGAGGACCACGACGGCCATCACCGAAACCCCGATATCGAGTTCGGCGATATCTTCCGTTTCTACGACGCGCCGGCTCGAGCGCTCATGGCGACGCTCGCTCGTACGAGCCGCCGGGCGCGCAACGCCGGCAGGCGTGCTACGAGGAGGGTGCCCGCCGGAGCCTAATCGGGAGGCGTATGACCAAACGGGCGCTCCTGCTGATCTCGGATACCGGCGGCGGGCACCGGAGCGCCGCGAACGCGATCGCCGCCGCCCTGCAAGAGTCGAAGTCGCCTAACGCCTACGAACCTCGGATCGAGGACGTGGCTGCCCACTGCGCCTTCCCGCTGACCCAACTCGGCCTGGGCTACAGCATGGCGTTGCGGTACGCCCCGCCGATCTACGGCGCCCTCTACCACGCCACCAACGGACGGCGCCGCTATCGCGCGCTGGTGCGTTTCTGCGAACCGCTCTACCGGGAGCGCCTGCGGGATCTCTTCATGGACTATCAGCCCGACGTGATCGTCTCGGTGCATCCGCTCCTCAATCACGCCGCGCTTCGGGCGCGCGACGACGCCCGAATGCAGCACGTTCCAGTCGTCACGGTGATCACCGACTTGGGGAAGGTCCACGAGTCGTGGCTCGTTCCCGAAGCCGACGCGGTCGTCGTGCCCGCCCGCGAGGTCTACCAGCGCGCGCTCTCCCGCGGCGTTTCACCGGCGAGACTGCGGCTGCTGGGCCATCCAATTCATCCGAAGTTCGACGACGTGACCGGGAGCAAGGCCGACCTACGCGCGCAACTCGGGCTTCCGGCCGGCGATACCCCGGTCGTAATGCTGATGGCCGGCGGCGAGGGCGGCGGCAAGCTGCTCTCGACCGCGCTTGCGCTGGGGCGAGCGCGTCTTCCGATCGAGCTGGTCGTCGTCTGTGGACGCAACGAGTCGCTCGAGCAAAAGCTCGGCGAGCTGTCGGCGGGGCTGCCGACGCCGATGCACGTGCTCGGCTTCACCGATAAGATCCCCGAGTATTTTCGCGCCGTCGATCTGCTCGTCACCAAAGCCGGCCCCGGAACGCTGGCCGAGGCGAATGCGGCGCAGCTTCCCGTGGTCGTCTACGATTTCGTCCCCGGCCAAGAACGCGGCAACGTAGATTTCGTCCGTCACAACGACCTCGGCGTCATCGCGTTGCAAGGCGCAACAAAAGTAGTCGCCGCAGTCCGCGGCCTGATCTCAAATCCCGATCGTTTGGCGGCGATCCGCCACAATCAAGAGATCGTCGCGCCGCGGCGCAGTTCGCGCCGCATCGCGGCGCTCATCAAATCTATCACCGAGACGGGGACGATACCAGCATCGGACGATTTCGTCGGCCTCTCATTGCAAACCGCTGCAGCGGTTTAATCTTCGCGCGCCCTCGCTAGCGTTCGATTCACGGCGACGAGGCTTCCTGACGATCGCGTTCACGGTCAGTGCTAGGCCCTCCGAAGCCCGAGCCGACCGTCCGCTCTTCGGGCCTCAATTTGACACATGGTAGCGTGAGGGAACCACGTCCCAATCTTCGCTGTTCGAGAACTCGTAGAGCATGTTCGGGACCCAGTTACGTACGGCCGAGTTCGTGCCGGAGAAGTTTCCGTTGTAGAATAGTGGAACAAAAAGTACTGCATCCCGAACCATCTGCTGCATCTTGTAAAAAGCGATGATCCTCGTCCGCCGATCGAGCGCAACGGACTGCTCGAGGAAGATGCGGTCATATTGCCGATTGCACCAACGCGTTGTGTTGGGACCGTTTGGCGCACGCCGGTCGCACGTGAAGAACTCACTCTGCTCCGGATCGCTGCCGCCGTACCAGCCCGCCCACGACAAGTTGAATCGCCCACCATAGTAGATGCCGTTCGGCACACTGAAATACGTTGTAGACGGATAGGTACGCAGGATCGTGCGTACGCCAACGGCGGCCAGGTCTGCCTGAACGATCGTCGCAAGTGAACGGGCGGATTCTATTCCTGCCACGTAACTGAAGACGACTTCGAGGTCCTTCCCATTCAGCACGCGCGCGGCATCCTTCGGATTGTATATCGGCGATCGAATCGACCCATCGTGCGCCCACAGTACGGGAGAGATTTCCGTCGTTGCCAGGGGCCAAGAATCGTGCGCAACCTTGTGGGCAATCGCGTTGAGGTCGATCGCTTCGACCAGCGCACGACGAATTTTTACGTCGTTCGTCGGCGCCCGCTGCGTATTGAGAATGAGAAAGCCTATGAAATTCTTATCAGTGCGCACGACGCGCACGCCGGGAAGCGTTCCGGCCTCAGCCGCTTGCTGACGAGTCATGGAATCCATGACGTCGATCGCGTGGGCTTGAAGGAGCGTGAACTCAGTGTTGGCGTCGGGAACGATCTTGATCACGAGCCGCGTGAGGTGCGGTTTGCGCCGCGCGTAGGAGTTGGGCGTCAGAATGATCTGGTCGGCCCGATCCCAACGCAGCACGCGAAACGGACCGCTCCCGAACGGGTGCTGGTTCCAATCCGCGCGTGAAACATCGGTGCTATTGAACGCGTGTGCGGGCAGGATGCCGTAGATGACGTCCGTTTCGGCAAAAAGCGTCGCAACCGCGGCCGCCCAAGGCCGCCGTAAGTGCAAAATGACAGTATAGAGATTGGGCGTGTCCAGACGTTGGATGATGCGGTAAGGCTGAGCTTCCGAGACGGGGTTACGCCGGTCCAGGATCGCTCGATAGGTAAATGCGACGTCTCTCGACGTTAGCGGAACGCCGTCCGCAAAGCGCTCGTCGCGACGCAGATGATAGGTGATCGTTCGTCCGTCTCGCGAGATATCGCCGTTTTGCGCGCTTGGGATGCGGCTTGCCACTACGGGAATCAGTTGGTTCGTCGAACTCAGCCCGACGAGAGGTTCGACGTAGAGTTGGGTCAGATCTTGGTCAGGCTGGCTGGACTCGAAGAACGGATTCAGTGACGACGGATCGTTGCTCCGCGCAATCGTCATCTCGTGCAGTGTGCCCCAGGCGCCTCCGCCCGCCAGCCGACCGCAAGCAGCAACCAGCACCGCCAATACGAGTACGACGCGAAAGGCCAAGCGGATTGACCGCTCCTCGACCTCCATGGCGCTCGTTCCCTTCGCGCCCCGAAGCGGCAGGCCCTCACTCAGGGCGCGCTATTTAGACTTGTACGGGTTGCGTGTCCGAGTGTCCGTTACACGTCGCCCTCCTCAGAGCTACCATTTTGTGCAGGAACTTTGGTTTTCGTGGATGCTCGGAATCGAGTGGGCATTGAAAGCCTGCCCTCATTCGATCACCGATATCCGCCTAGCACGGCGGCAGTGTCGTGCGTCGGATCGATTTCGCAGTGCGGGCTTAAGGAGCGTGGTCTCTCATGCAACGAACCTCTTTACTGGCTCGGACTTTGTCGGTGCTCTGCGTTTCGGCATTCCTTTGCGCTTGCGGCGGCGCCGGACCCTCGCGGAGCGGGCTGCCTTCGACCGGGAATGGCGTCGACGCCGCGCGCGCTGCGCCGGCACGCGCCATAAAAGACGGAATCTACGTCAGTTCGTATTACGTGACTTCCGTCTACGCGTTCAAGAGCGACTACAAACAAGGTGGCAACGGCCCAGCCTGCACCCTTTTCATGGGCCAGGAAGACATAAGGGACATCGCCGCCGATCCCAAAGGCGACTTGATCGTCCCTGAGGGCGCATCGGACTCTGTCGTCGTCTATAGCGGCCCGGATCTTTGCGGACCAACGTTGGGAGCAATCAGCGATCCCTACGGTCAGCCGGACGACGCTGCCAGTCTCAATGCCGCCACCGGGACGATCGTCGTCGCTGATTTCCAAACCCCAAGCAAAAAGGTCGGTAATCTCGCGATCTGCACGCTTAAGAACGGCTGCACCGAAATGCTCACCGGTCCTAACATCGCAGGCTACGGGGGTGGCGTCGCGCTCGCAAGAAATGGGGACTGCTGGCTGGTCTCGGCTGGGCCTGGGTCGACCGGCGCGCGAATGACGTACTGGCCAGGTTGCACCGGTTCGGGCGAGGCCGTCACCGGCTTCCGGAACACGTCCTTCGGCAGCTTGAGCATCGATAAGCAGGGCAACTTGGTCGCCCTCGATTACGATGGCGGGAAGGCCGGCCAGTTATGGGTTTACTCCGGCTGCAATCCCGCGTGCACTCTCGTTGGCGGCCCGTTCGCTCTCAATGGCTATCCTCTTTTCGGCGCCTTGAACGCGCGCGGCGACAGCTTTGGGACGATGGAAACGGCATGGCCAAACGGGGGCACGGTTGACATTTATAAGTATAGCCCGACCGCGGTCACGTACGACTACAGCTTTAACAGTAGCTACGAGACGGTCACGGATCCCGAAGGTTTTGCATATAGCCCCGCCTTGAAGCAATAGAAAGGAGAGAACGATGAGACGGATTCTTAAGACTCTCGGCGCGTTCGCAGTTGTGCTTATGCTCGTCGCGTGCAATGCAAATGGTTCGATCGGTGTTCCGGGCGCAGCCGGCGCTTCCAACGCGCCAGCCTCCGGTAGCCGACACTTGCAAATTTGGGGCCCAAACGTTGTGGCCGCCTGCCTTCCATCTCCGGGCAAGGCGCAGTGCCTCGCCCTAATTCGAACTGGCCCGCGAGTCGTGCACGACGGGGGCTCGGGACCCGAAGGCGGCTTCACGCCTTCGCAACTGCAAGCCGCATACAACTTGCCCTCCGCGTCGAAAGGCTCGGGGCAGACTGTCGCGATCGTTGACGCCTACGACAACCCCAACGTTGCGTCAGATTTATCGTTCTATCGAAACTACTTTGGTCTTCCGCCTGCGAACTTCACGAAATACAACCAAGAAGGCCAGACCGGCAACTACCCGCCTACCAACGAAGGCTGGGGGCTCGAGATAGATCTCGACGTCGAGATGGTCTCAGCGAGTTGTCCCAACTGTTCGATCATTCTGGTCGAGGCGAACAGTTGGGACATCAGCGACGTTGAAACCGCCGAAGCCGAGGCTGTGGCGCTCGGGGCAAAGATCGTGAGCAATAGCTACGCTTGCTATCCGGGTCAGTGCGCTTTCGACCAATCGTACTACGACGCGCAAGGCGTAACGTATCTCGCTGCGGCCGGAGACGATGGGTATGGCACCGGCGTCGCCACCCCAAGCGGGTTCGATAGCGTCGTCTCCGTGGGCGGCACCTCGCTCTATACGGACACAAAAAGTAGCCGCGGCTATAGAGAGACGGCCTGGCTCGGAACGGACAGCGGTTGTTCCACTCAGCCGAAGCCGTCGTGGCAGCACGACCCCGGCTGTTCGTACAGGACGGCCAACGACGTAGCCGCCGTTGGTGATCCGGCCACGGGACCGGCAGAGTACGATTCGTTTGGCTACGGTGGATGGTTCGTCAGCGGAGGAACCAGCACTGCATCCCCGCTGCTCGCGGGTATTTTTGCGCTCGCCGGCAACCCGACATCTCAAGACGGCGGAAAGACCTTTTGGAATAAGAAAAACCGGAAGAAATACCTCTTTCCCGTTACTCACGGTTACAACGGCACGTGCAGCCCGAAGTATCTTTGCACCGACGGAACCAACGAGTACGGAGATTACGGCGGCCCGACCGGTTGGGGCACGCCCAACGGCATCGGTGCGTTCTAGATTGGCGGCCCTCGATTCACCGCGATAATTCCGAGGAAGCCGCGTTCAGGGCGACAAGGCTTCCTCGACTACCTCGTCTTCGGTCAGGGCCGCACCCTCGGCCATGAGCCTCGCGACCACATCGCTGCCGAGCTCGTCGCGCAAGACAGCCTGAGCTCGCGCGTACTCCCCGCCCTCCGGACTGTCAAACCAGCTAAAGGTCGTTCCCTCCGGTGTAAGCCGTCCTTCCACGAAGCCAATGATGCGCGCAGCTTTTTCACGTGCCCATGCCAGACGTTCCGGCTGGTCCGATCTTAGAGTATCTGCCACAGCAAGATGGCGCAGAGCGCGCCCTAATAAGAAAGACAACTTGAAATCGTGCGCTATCGCGAGCGCTTCATCGGCAGTTTGCGCCGCTTCGTCGTAGCGACGCAAGCAGACGAGAAAGGCGGATACGTTGGTGAGCGCAAAAGCGATAGCATCGGAACGGAACACATCAAGGTTCCGAATCGCGGTCACCGCGTCTGTGGCGTACCCGAGAGCTGCGGCGGGATCACCCGCAGACATCTCAATAAGACCTCGCACTCCCATGCAGCGCGCAGCGTACCACTCTAAACCCAGTGCACGATAGCGTTGCAGCGCTTCGTCAACATAGCTTCTGGCTGCCGGTAAATCGCCCTCGGACGCGCTCGTGAACCCCACGGATTCCAAAAGAAACGCTGCTAATCTGCTGTTGGAAGGGCGCGCCGCCAGAATCTCCAGCATCAGTTGCCGGCCCTCTGCCATTCTGCCTAGATCCGCGATTCTTCCGGCTTTTTCAATTTGCGCCACCTGCTTCAAAAATACGTTGCCGTGTCTCTCAAAGAGTGCGATGGCGTCCTCGCTGCAGGCGAGAGCGAGCTCGAATGCTCCGTCAATTTTAGCCAGCATCGCTTGCGCGATTCTGAGTTTCGCAAGAACGTCGATCGGCGTCCGCGCATCCACGCTTTCGAGCGCCACAGGCAACCAACGCCGGCCGTCACGCAATAGTGTGGGAAATAACGGACCCAGCTCTCCCGCGATCCGTTGTCCCAGGAGGATATCATGCCCATCGGCCAGCGTCCATCGTAGCGCTCCGCGCCAGTTGTCTGTTTCGGCGCGTAATATCGCATGCCAGACAGCGTCCGGCTCACTTTCCCAGGCGCGCATCGCACGTTCGGCGAGACCAAGGCACGAACGGGCGTGGCGATCCTCTACGGTGTTTAAATCGCCGCGGCGCGCAAGCTGTTCTGCCCCGAACTCTTGAAATGACTCGAGCAGGCGATAGCGGACATCGGTTTGCGCGAAATCCGTAACCACCAACGACTTGTCGACCAGCGACGAGAGCACGTCGAGAATCTCCTTGGCGACAATCTCTTCATCGGCGCAAACGGCAACGGCCGAATCGAGCGTGCAGCCACCGGCAAAGACCGAGAGCCGCTCGAAGACTCGCTGCTCCTTTGCAGCGAGCAGGTCGTAGCTCCATTCGATTGTCGCGCGCATCGTCTGCTGGCGAGGCAGTACCGTCCGTTCGCCGCGGCTGAGAAGGTAGAAGCGATGGTCGAGCTGGTTCGCGATCCCCTGGACCGGCAACAGGTTTATGCGTGCAGCCGCCAATTCGATCGCCAATGGTATACGGTCTAGGCGCCGGCAGATCTCGGTGACGAGCGGCGCGTTCTCGTTGGTCAGCGCAAAGCGATGGTCAACGGCCTGGGCGCGATCGGCAAAGAGCACCACTGCCGACGGGATGTCGAGTGACGGCAAGCGGTACGCGTATTCTCCAGCGGCCTTCATCGGCTCGCGGCTAGTCGCCAGCAGGCGAAGGCCCGGGCAACCTAACAGCAACTTGGCTGCGACGTTCGCGACTTCGGAAACGAGATGCTCGCAGTTGTCGAGGACTAGCAGAATCGTCCGGTTCCGAAGAAAAGCGGTAACCGTTTCGAGCAGGGGACGGTCGGAAACTTCCTGCACGCCCAGCGCCGAGGCGATCGTCGCAACAACCAGCGATGGATCGCTTACCGGCGCAAACCCAACGAAGCGAACTGTAACCTCATCGCCCAGCGCACTCGCGGCGCGGAGCGCGGTTTGCGTCTTACCAACCCCGCCGGACCCGGTCAGAGTAACCAAACGGTGATCATGCGCGAGCGTCGCGATCTCGGCGAGCTCGTTCTCACGCCCGACAAAACTGGTCAGCGAGAGCGGAAGGTCGGCCGCCACAACATCGGGCCACGGACCGACTGTCACGGGTCCACCGCGACGCACGATCGGCGCGCGAACGGCGGCCGTTTCGAACTCCCGACGTTGCTCTTCGCTCAGCGCTAGGGCGCCGGCCAAAAGCGCGAGCGTTTCGCGCTGCGGCGTGCGCCGATGGCCGCGTTCGAGCGCGCTTATGCCGTCCGAGCTCATGCGGGCGCGCTCGGCCAGCGCCTCTTGCGAGAGACCGGCGGCGAGCCGATAGCGCCGCAGGAGGGTCCCGAAGTCCGAGCCGGCTGCCCGCTCCTCGACCTCCATGACGCTCGTGACCTTCGAGTCCCCCACCGGTTGCGCCCTCATTTTCCGTACAAGTTCAAACTGTCCGAGTTGCGTGTCCGGGTGTGCGTTACGCCTTTGGCGGCCGCGAGCCACCATTGAATCACGACGAAGGCAAATCGCCTTTGGGTGCTTGCGAAGGAGTAAAGCAAATGTTCTTCCAGCGTGTTTACGTTTGGGCTGGGTTTGCCGTTGGAGCTGCCGCACTCAGTGGATGCGCCGGTGCTCGGGGCGCGCTGCAACCGTCGTTCCTCCCTCCCACGCAATCGCCGGCGCGCGTCGATCGTAATCAAAAGCATACGCAGTCCGTAAAGTCTGCCGGTTATATCTACGTCTCCAACGTTACGAAGCAAGGGCAATCCGAACTCCTCGTGTACCGTGCTGGATCGCAAGATCCATCGCCAATCCAAACGATCACGCAGGGCCTCGTCGACGTCGCCGGCGTCGCCGCCGACTCGTCGGGAAACGTCTACGTAGCTAACGGGGACGGCGGCAACGTTCTAGAGTTCTCGCCCGGCGGTGCTTCACTGCTCTTCACCTACACCAAAGGCCTCGCCCATCCCATCGCCGTCACCGTCAGCGGCGCAACGCTGTTCGTCGCCGATCAAGGCAACCCCGAATACAGCTCCGCGCAGCAGGTTTTCGAGTACACGATCGGAAGCGGCACGCCCTCGATCGCGATCGCCGGATACGAGCCTCCCCCACTGCTGAACGAGGGTATCGCCGTAGATCGTGGGGGATCGCAAGGAGCGTTTTTTGTTACAGCGAGCGCAGGCACGGTTATTCCGCCGACCGGTGCGTGCTCCAGCGGCAACGCGTACCCCCTGGGTGAAAACCTCTTCCCGACGCTTTGGCTGGACATCGCACTATCGCACACCATGGAGCCTTCGGGCTTGGCGTTCGATTCCGCTGGTAATCTTTACGTAGCCGACACTTGCTCGAGCAGCGTGGCCATTTACAGCTATGTCAACTACGCGTGGACGTACACCGGTAGTGTCTCCGGAACGTTCAACATGCCGCTTTTCCTGTCGATCGACAACAATATCTTGGCGATTCCGAGCTACGGCAACGCCGGATCGTCCGGATACGTCACGGTCATCGATCTCAACGCCAAAACGCCGAGCGTAACGATCGGCAAAGATCTCCAACATCCAGTTGGCGCCGCCGTTTTCTACTCCAACGTAAGGTCCAACTCATGAAGGTTGGCGTACAAAACCTAACTGTCCGAGTTGGTTGTCCGGGTGTTCGTTCCATCGGCCGACTCTTCGCGCGACCATATTGGCATGAGACAGATCTCGAATTCCGCTCGCTATGCGGTCACAACTTTTTCGTTCGCTGCGCTCCTCGACGGTTGCAGTGGCGGGCCGCTGCAACCGTCGTTCCTTCCCGCTGCGCAATCGCCGGCACAGTCCAGTCGGAGTCACGAGCATACGCGCTCGTTACAGTCGGTTAGTTACATTTACGTCTCCAACCGGACGCAGCAGGGGCAGTCCCAACTCCTCGTTTACCGCGCCGGCTTGCAAAATTCAGCGCCGATCAAAACGATCACCCAAGGCCTCGTCGATGTCGGCGGCATCGCCGTTGACCCCTCAGGAAACGTCTACGTGGCAAACGGGGCAGGTCGCAACGTTCTGGAGTTCGCGCCCGGCGGCGCTACGTTGCTCTTCACGTACTCCGTAGGTCTCGTCCATCCAATCGCGGTTACGGTTAACGATGGGACGCTGTACGTCTCCGACCAAGGCGATGCCTCGAACGGCTACATGCAGCAAGTTTTTGAGTACAAGATCGGGAGCGAGCCGCCGTCGATCGCGATAGGGGGCTACGGGAGTCCCCCACAGCTGAACGAGGGCATCGCGGTCGACAGCGCAAGTTCGCAAGGAGCGTTCTTTATTACCGCCAGCGCGGGCGCAGACATACCACCGGCGAGTCTATGCTCTAGCGGCGACGAGAATCCCCTGGGCGAAAACTACCAACCCACGCTTTGGCAGACAATACCACTGTCGAATACCACGGAGCCTTCGGGCTTGGCATTCGATTCGGTTGGTAAACTCTATGTAGCCGACGTTTGCTCGAGCGATGTGGCTATCTACAGTTACGTCGGCTATACTTGGACTTACTCCGGTAATGTCGCCGGAGCGTTCAGCTCGCCGTTCTTCTTAACGATCGACAACGATATCTTGGCGATACCGAGCCTTCACGGCAAAGGCGTCGGCGACCCCGGCTATGTCAACGTCATGGATCTTAGCGGCAAGACGCCCAGCCTGACGATCAGCAAAGGCATTTCGCATCCCGTCGGCGCCGCCGCCTCTTACTGAATTCAACTACCGGCGCGCGGGTGCCTCACCGTTCCAGATCAGGCCGCCTGGAAGTATCTCGGGAGACCGCGGCGGTTGATTGAAATCGAAATCCTTACGCAGGTCGCCGAGGATTGAGACGTCTTCGCGGACGGTGGGGCGCTGATCCGGCCGGCCGTCGTTCTTCGGGTCGATGCGCCGGCCGTCGAGAAAATCGTCTTCGATGAACTTGACGTATGCGTCGTGGCTGAGCGTTTGATGGTCGATGAAGCCTCGCCGTGCATACGCGCTGATGACCATTGCCGGCACGCGTAGTCCGTAGCCGTTGTCATCCACGTGCGGTGGCGGAACGTGGTCGTAGAATCCGCCCCAATCGTCCCAGCTTAAGAAGATTGCGGTGCTGTTCCAATCGGGGCCGCGCATGATCGTGTTGATCAAGCCGGTGACGTACGCCTGGCCGCGGCTCACCAGCGCCGGCGGATGCTCGCTATAGGGGGCCGCCGGCGTAATCCATACGACTGCAGGTAACGTACCGTTACGCGCCGCGGCGTAGAACTGGCGGAGGTCGCGGATGTTGCCCAGCTCACCGTCTTGCTTCACCGTATCGAAATAGGGCAGCGGGTTCCATATTCCCGGCGTCTTGGCTCGTTGCGGCACCGGACCGCAATCGTCTAAGCCGTTCGCGCAATCGGGCTCGTTGCCGGTCATCACGTAGTAGGCCCAGCTAACGTGTTGGGCGTGCAGCAGATAGGTCAGGTCCGTCCAGGCGTAGTCGGGCCGGCCCGGAGCCGGCGGATGAAACTTGATATTCCGGGACCGAAAGTCGGGCGGATAATCGGGCGCCTCCGGCTCGTTGACGCAGCTCATCGGATTGCCGATGCGCTTACAATATGCCGACCATTCCGAGACCATGAAGAGGTGTTGCGGCAGACTCCACGATGTGATCGGTTCGAAAAGGCGATCTTGGAGGACGAAGTCGCGCGCGTACTTCCAATAGTTCGCAAGCTCGTGGCCGTCATGATAGCCCATGACGTTGGGACCTCCGCCGCAGTTTGGGTTCTGACCGCCGCAGCGACGGCGGGATCGGCGCTCGGCCGTCGTGATGAAGCCGTCCATTTTCCCGCCGTCGATGTCCGAGATCGCCGAGTTGAAGTTATGGGGGCCGCCGCCGTTGAGATCGGCCGAATCGTGAAACGGCGCGACGCATTTGCCATCCTGCGGATCGGTCACGCAGACCGTTGGCTGACCGTCGCGCATCGGAATGCCGCCCGCGCCGGGGAAGGTTCCGAAGTAGGAGTCGAACGAGCGGTTCTCTTGCATGATGATGACGATGTGGCGTATCCGGTGAATCGGATCGCCGCTCTGTGAACGAACCGGCGGCGCGGTCAGCGCCAGCAGGATCGCAAAGAACAGGACTCTATACCGCAACGGCCACCTCCGTCGTCAAACCGCCGCGCAGCGCCATCGTCGCAGCCCCGACCTGGCCGGCGTCGTTCCCGAGTGAAGCGACCACGATCTGCGTCGTTCCCTTCGGCACCATCGTGGTAAGCTCGTCAACCTGCGGTCGCAGTGCGTCGAGCATGAAGTCGCCGGCGGTTGAAACGCCGCCGCCCAGCGCGATCGTTTCCGGATTGACGAACGCGATGATGTTCGCCAAGCCGATCGCGAGGTCGCCGATGAAGTTTTTCCAAGCGCCGAGCGCGTGAAGGTCGCCGGCTTGCGCCGACCTGCGAATCTTCTTCGAGCTGAGCTTGTCGCGCGGAACGTCGAGCAGGGCGCTGCGCGGGAACGAGGGCGCAACCGCAAACGCGTGCCGGATGAGCCCGGTCCCCGATGCCTGTGCCTCGAAGCAGCCGATCTTTCCACAGCTGCAGATGAACCCATCGCGGGGCCGAATCTGGTGGTGACCGACTTCGCCGGCTCCCCACTTGTTGCCGAGCACCAACTCGCCGTGCGCGACGATGCCGCCGCCGATCCCCGTTCCAAGCGTCAGCAGCACGAAGTCCTCGGTACCCTTCCCCGTTCCGAAGGTGTACTCGCCTAGCGTAGCACAGCGAGCGTCGTTGCCGACGAGCACCGGAATCCCGAACTTTTTACGCAGCGCGTCGCCGAGCGGCACGTTTTCCCAACCGAAGTTTGGGCTGTAAAGCACCGCGCCGGAGGTCGGATCGATGTTCCCCGGCGAGCCGATGCCGATTCCGACGACGTTCTCGGCGTCCTTGACAGCCATGCCGATCGTCGCATCGAGCGCGGCGATGACCGCCTCGAAGCGGAGGTCCTCTAGATCCTCCTCGTGCTGTCGCTCGATTGTTCCGTCGTCCCTAACGACGGCCGCACTTACATGCGAGCCGCCAAGGTCAACGCCGATGGCTCTTTGCATCATCGCTATCTTTTGCTCTCCGCGGAGGCGGTACCCGCAAGCCGCGGGAATCGAAGCTTGGTTATGGAGACAATCGACCTCATCAATTTGCGGAGCTACACGCGCCGGACTGGCCAGCCGACGCATCCGGAGCTACTCGACGCCCGCCCGCTCGAACACGTCAACCGACTCGAGATCGATGAAGAGCACATCACGATCGAGTTCGACGAGAAAACGACGCGCTATTACAACGCGAACGAAATCACGCGCCGGGAGTGGGTCTACAAGTACAACGACGATCCCGCGTTCGTGCGTGCGATCGGACGCGTTATCGAGCTCGCGCGCGATCATCTGAAAGAGCTCCCCGATAACGTCGCCTGTCCGCCGGGCTGCGCAGAATGTTGCAGCGGGTACGAGCCCTTCGTCAGTAAAGCCGACGTTCAGCGCATCGCCGATCATCTCGGCATAAGTTACGACGAGACGGTACGGCGGTACGTCGTAGAGCGCCCCTCTGCCGACGGCTACCACGTCGGTTGGCTGCGCAAGGTTGGTGACGACATTGCCGATCAGTGCGTCTTTCTAATGGGCCCGCGCAGCGGGCGCTACTATTGCGGCATCTACCCCGCGCGCCCGAACGACTGCCGCGATTTTACGCCGATCGGCTGCGACGATGTTGACAGCACGCTGCCGCGCAAGACGGCGTGGAAGATCGGCGCACCCTTCCAACCGAAGCGGCGCAGCGCGAAACGAAACGGCAAGCGGCGCTGACGACGCTTAGCAGGCGATGCAGCGAAGATGCGGCGTCAAGCCGGCGTAGCTCTGAATCTTTCGATCGCGCGTCACAAAGCGTGCGCCGTAGGCTGCCGCAGTTGCGATAAGGATGCGATCGACCGGATCGGCCGTGATTTCGTCGGGAAGCGCAGCTGCGGCCACAGCGATCGTGGGAGTTAGCGCGGCCAAGATAACACCGGGAAGTGCGAATAGCGCGCGGACGAAATCATCAACCGTCAAAGCGAGCGACAGACGCCGCTTTCGAACCAGCGTGCCGATCTCCCAAGCGCTGATCGGCGAGACCATTAGCTCACCGCGGGAAGCCGCGCTCTCTACCAGCCGGGCCGTCTCCGGTTTGAGCTTTCCATTGACGGTCCAGATTGCCGCATGCGTGTCAAGTAAGATTGGATTCATCCGCTTCCCACTCAACGTCTATCGGGCTCACAATATCGCCTTCCCAGATGACCATGCCCTTTAGCGCGCCGCAAACGCGTGCAGCCTTTGCCCGAGCCGGAACGAGACGCGCGACCGCTCTGCGATGCTTTGTGATGACAATTTCCGCTCCTGAACGCTCCACGTCGCTGATTAACTCGAGACACCGTGCTTTGAACTCGGCCGCGCCGACTTCTCGCGGTTGAGCCATCAAAAAAGAAATGCCCGGTGCCTGGACAGTCGTTTGTTTCTTTCTGGTCATATTTTATGACCTCTATTATAGCACTCGACCGGCAGCCCCGCAAGCGGAGGTCCGAAAAATCACGTCGTAAGCAACCCGTCATGCGCTATCCAATTACGCTTACGCTCAGCTGCGTCACGCTTGCGCTTGCGATCTCGCCGATTAGCGTTCGCGCGCAAAGCGTTTCTCCATCGCTCTATTCGGCGATGCGCTGGCGGTTCGTCGGACCGATGCGCGGCGGACGGACGGTCGCGATCGACGGCGTCGCGAATCAACCCAACCTCTTCTACATCGCCGCCGTCAACGGCGGAATTTGGAAGACGCAGGACGCAGGCCGCACTTGGACGCCCGCCTTCGACCGCGAGCCGACCGGTTCGATCGGCGCTCTCGCAGTCGCACCGAGCAATCCGCAAATTGTCTATGCAGGCAGCGGCGAGGGTTTACAGCGGCCCGATCTAACCGTCGGCGACGGCATCTACAAATCGACCGACGGGGGCGCGACGTGGACGCACCTTGGTCTGCGCGACGGGCAGCAGATTGCCTCGATGGCGGTCGATCCGACCGATGCGAACCGGCTTTTCGTCGCTGTCCTGGGCCATCCGTACGGTCCGAACTCCGAACGCGGCATCTACCGTTCGCTCGACGGTGGCGCGACGTTCCAGCGTGTCCTGTACGTAAACGAGAACGTGGGCGGCTTCGACGTCGTGCTCGACCCCAACGATCCAAAAGTCGTTTATGCGACGCTCTGGGCGGCGCGACAGGCGCCGTGGGAGATCGGTGCTTCGTTCGAAATGCCGGGCAGCGGAATCTTCAAATCGGCCGACGGCGGCACGACCTGGAGCCAGCTGAGCAGTGGCTTGCCGGCGCACATCGGGCGCGCCGAAGTCGCCGTCGCGCCGAGCAACTCGCAGATCGTCTACGCGTATGCCGACGTGGAAGCCAAGGGCGACGATACAGGGGCCCTCTATCGCAGCGACGATGCGGGCGCGCACTTCATGCGCGTCAACGATGCCGATGAAATCGCGCAACGCGGGGACGACCTGGTATCGCTCGCGGTCGATCCGCGCGATCCGCAGACCGTTTATCTAACGAACACGTCTACCTATCGCTCCACCGACGGCGGCCGAACGATGGAGGCGATCAAAGGCGCTCCGGGCGGCGACGACTATCACACAGTCTGGATCAATCCACGCGATCCGCGGATTATCGCTTTGGCGAGCGATCAAGGCGCAACGATCTCGGTCGACGGCGGCGCGACCTGGAGTTCGTGGTATAACCAGCCGACCGCGCAAATGTATCACGTCAACGCCGACAATCGGTTTCCGTATTGGATTTGCGGCGGCCAGCAGGAGAGTGGCTCGGCCTGCGTGCTCAGTCGCGGCGATTGGGGCGAGACGACCGAACGCGATTGGCATCCGGTCGGCGCGCAAGAGTATGGGTACGTCGTCCCCGACCCGCTTCACCACGGCGTATTCTACGGAGGAAAGGTTGAAAAGTTCGACGAGCGCACCGGACAGACGCAAGAGGTCTCGCCGATCGCATTACCCTCGAAGCAGTATCGTACCGTCCGTACCGAGCCGCTGGCGTTCGACCCGCTCGACGAACGGCGCCTCTATTTCGGATCGAACGTCGTTTTCGCGACCGATAACGGCGGCCAGAGCTGGTATGCGATAAGCCCCGACCTAACGCGCGAGCATCCCGAAGTGCCGCCGGTCCTCGGCGCATTTGAAACCGACGATCCGCAGCAGGGCAATCATCGCGGCGTCGTCTACGCGATCGCCCCGTCGCACGTACACCAAGGAACGATTTGGGCGGGGACCGACGACGGGTCGATCTGGATCACGCGGGATCGCCCTTTGACAAGCTCAGGGCAGCGACATTGGAAAAATATCACGCCGCCCGAGTTGACGCCGTGGAGCAAGATCGCGCAAATCGACGCATCGCGCTTCGACGACCAGACCGCTTTCGTTGCGGTTAACCGGTTCCGGCTCGACGATCTGCGGCCGTACGTCTACGTTACGCATGACGGCGGCGATACGTGGCGGCTCGCCGTCAACGGCCTGCCCGACTACCCGGTGAACGCTGTGCGCCAAGATCCCGTCGAACCGCGACTGCTCTACGCGGCCACCGAGAACGGCATCTACGTCTCGTTCGATTCGGGCGCGAACTGGCAATCGCTCCAGCTCGATCTTCCGCATACCTCGGTTCGCGATCTGATCGTGCATCAAAACGACGCGATCGTCGCAACGCACGGACGCGGCTTTTGGATTCTCGACGATCTCGAACCATTGCGCGAGCTGGCGCGCTCGACGGTACGCGGGGTGCATCTCTTTACGCCGGTGCTCGCATATCGCGTGCGGCGCGCCACGAGCACCGATACGCCGCTGCCGCCCGAAGAGCCGACCGGCGAGAATCCGCCCGATGGCGCCATCATTGACTACGCGCTCGCCTCGCCGGCGCACCGCGTCGTCATCTCGATCTACGATAGCGCCGGCCGTCTCGTGCGCAGCTATTCGAGCGACGACGCCGCTCCGGCGCCGATCGCGCACCTCGACAAGCCGGCTTATTGGGAACGGCCATTTACGAGGCCGTCAACCGCTGAGGGGATGCACCGCTTCGCCTGGGACCTGCGAGGGCCATCTCCTCACTCGTTTTCAGAGGAGCTTCCGATATCGGCGGTCCCGCACGATACGCCTCGCGTGCCGCAGGGTGCGCTTGTCGTTCCAGGACGTTATACGGTGCGCATGACCGTTGACGGCACTACGCTCGAGCGCCCGCTCGAGGTCGCGATGGATCCGCGCGTGACGATTTCACAGAGTGCGCTCGCGCAGCAGTATTCGCTTTCAGCGCGGCTCGTGACGCTGATGGACCGCACTTACGCCCAGGCGCAGGCCGCCAAGACGGCGGGGAACGCTCAAGCCGCCGCGGCATTGACTCAAGCCAACGACCGGGCCGCGCTCCTGCTCGACACCGTTGACGGGGCCGACGCGCCGCCCACGACCCAGGCCGTCGAAGCGGTCCAAGCGCTCGAGAGCTCGAAGAAGACAGTTCCCTAAAGCTTCTCCGGACGAAAGGAACGCACATGAAGGGACTTAGCTTGTGGATCGCATCTCTTGCAATGATAACTTTCACGCAGATCTCAGCGACCGCGGCCACGACCTCCACCCACACCATCACGCTGCACGAACAGAACGGCTCCGGCGAAAGCGGAACCGCAACGTTGACGCAGGTCGGCGATGACGTGGAGGTCGTCATCGCACTCAAAGGCGAGCCGGCAACCACGCCGCAACCCGTCCACATTCACACCGGAACTTGCGCGAAACTTGGCGGGGTCGTCTATCCCCTCTCCAACGTCGTAGACGGCGCCTCGACCTCGACCGTCAAGGGCACAACCATCGATCAGCTGCTCACCGTAACCCATGCAATCAACGTGCACCAGAGCGAGGCGAACCTGGACAAGTACGTCGCGTGCGGAAACATCGAGTAGCAAAGCACGGGGATGTAGCGTTTGGGTTAACTCTGAATTAGCGACGCGTAACGAGCGGGGTCGATGTTCCCGCCGCTGACGACGACGCCGGCGCGCTTGGCCGAAAGGCCTGGGATCCGTCGGTGTAAGACCGCGGCGAGTGCGGCGGCTCCGCTCGGCTCTACGACGAGCTTCATCCGCTCGAACGCGAAGCGCATCGCATCGCGCAACTCGTCGTCGGTCACCGTCACGACCGCGCATGCGTGCTCGCGAGCAATCGCAAAGGTGAGCTCGCCCGGCGCGGTCGTCTGCAAGCCGTCGGCGATGGTCTTCGGAACCGGAATCGTCACCCGCTCCCCGCGTCGCAGCGACTGCGCGAAATCGTCGCCGGCCTCCGGCTCTACTCCGTAGATCTCGATCGAGCGATCGAAGGCGTGTGCTGCGATCGCCGTACCGGCCATCATTCCGCCGCCGCCCAACGGAACCACGATCGCGTCGAGCGGGCCTGCGTCTTCCAATAGTTCCAGGGGCGCCGTTCCGGCGCCGGCGATGATGCGCGCGTCATCGAACGGTGGCACGATCGTCGCGCGTCGTTCCGCCGCGATGCTTGCCGCGATCTCCTCACGGTTCGCGCGCTCGCGCTCGTAGTGGACGACCTCCGCGCCGTACTCGCGGGTCGCGGCCAGTTTCACCGCCGGTGCGTCGAGCGGCATGACGATGGTCGCAGGAATGCCGAGCAACTGCGCGGCCAGCGCAACGCCCTGCGCGTGATTACCGCTCGAGAAGGCGACGACTCCTCGCCGGCGCTCGTCGGGCGAGAGCGAAGATAAGAAATTGTAAGCGCCGCGAAATTTGAACGCACCCATGCGCTGATAGTTTTCGCACTTCACGAAGAGCTGCGCGCCGGTACGCTCGTTCAAGGTCCGGGACGTAACGACGGGCGTGCGGTTTGCAACGCCCGCCAGGCGTGCTGCCGCCGCGCGGACGTCGGCGATCGTTACTATTTGGGTGCCATATGAAAGTCCCAGTTGACAACCTTTCCATTCTCGTCGAATCGCATTCGCTCGAGATAGTCGTGCTTCTGGAACTTCACGTCGAAGCAGTGCCAGCCCGGATCGCAGTTCGCCGGCGTCTCTTTGATCGCGATGAGTTTGCCCTGCGCGTTGAGCTCGTCCGACCACTGCGCGATCTGTACTCGCGTGATCGAGACTCCTTTGGCGATGTCGCCTTCGATCGGTCTAAAATCGTTGGCGACAACCGCGCGCGTAATCCGGTCGGCTTCGCGTTCGTTACGATTCTGGAACGAACAGCTTGCCAATACCAAAGCCGTTAACGCCGCCAAGACCGGTCTTGCATTGCTCATGCAACGGCCTCCTCGCCGGGCTGTGCGGAAAACGGGACCAACCGCAGTGCAGCGTTCCATTCCTCCGCGAGCCGAACGCTCCATTCGCTCTCGAAGAGAACGACCGGCCGGCCCTCCCAATCTTCAACGAGCTTGGCGTTGGAGGGAAGATGGGCGCTTGCAATCTGCTCGCGCTCGCCTTGCACGCGCAGCGCGAGCGCGTACGGCAGAGTCGTGAACCGGCTCTCGACTTTATACTCCGATTCCAGCCGGTACTTCGCGACCTCGAATTGAAGCTCGCCGACCGCGCCGAGAATCGGCTCGGTTCGCGGCGTGCCCCAGGGATAGAAGACTTGCACGGCTCCCTCCTCGCGCAGCTGCGATATGCCCTTTCCGAACGACTTATAACCCGAAACGTCAGTGCTGCGAACCGACGCAAAATGTTCCGGGGTAAACGCCGGGATCGGCGGGAAGCGTACGGGAGCCTTTTCGTAGAGCGTGTCGCCGATCGCGAACGCGCCCGGATTGGTAAGTCCGACGACATCGCCGGCATACGCCGTCTCCAGCGATTCGCGATCGTCGGCGAAGAGCCGCATTGCCCGCGAGAGGCGCAGCTCGGCGCCGGTTCGAGCGTTGCGCACGGTCATGTCGCGGGCGAACTCGCCCGAGCAGACTCGCACGAACGCGACGCGATCGCGGTGCCGTGGATCCATATTCGCTTGAATCTTAAAGACGAAGCCCGTGAAGGTTTCGCCGGATGGGTCCACGCCCGAACGGCACGATGGCGAAGGCGCCATCTCGATGAACTCTTCCAGGAAAAGCTGTACGCCGAAGTTCGTTACCGCACTTCCGAAAAAAACCGGCGTCGTAACCCCCGCCATCAAGGCCGCGCGATCGAAACGTTCGCCTGCGCCGTCGAGCAGCTCGATACCCTCGCGAAACTGCGCGTAAACCGGCTCGCTCACCATGTTCACGAGCCGCTCGTCGTGTACGTCGGTTACGGTTACCGCGGCACGCGTCGCTCCGTGCGCCGCGCGTTCGAAGCAGTGCACCGTGTGCGTTCGGCGGTCGTACACTCCTTTGAAGTCGTCTCCGCTGCCGAGCGGCCAGTTCATCGGAAAGGCCCCGATGCCGAGGACGCTCTCGAGCTCGTCGAGGAGCTCGAGCGGATCGCGGCTCGGACGATCGAGCTTGTTCATGAAGGTAAAGAGGGGAATGCCGCGCTCGCGACAGATCGCGAAGAGCTTTTTCGTTTGCGGCTCGACGCCTTTGGCCGCGTCAATCAGCATGACCGCGCTGTCGGCGGCAAGCAACGTGCGATACGTATCCTCGCCGAAGTCTTGGTGTCCCGGCGTGTCGAGCAGGTTGAGCGTATGACCGGCATATGGGAACTGGAGCACCGTCGAGGTGATCGAAATGCCGCGCTCGCGCTCGAGCGCCATCCAGTCACTCGTCGCTTGGCGCTGTCGTTTGCGCGCTGAGACCTGACCGGCGACGTGGATCGCGCCGCCGTAAAGCAGAAGCTTTTCGGTCAGCGTCGTTTTGCCGGCGTCCGGATGCGATATAATCGCGAAGGTTCTCCGCTTTCGTACTTCCGTTTGAATCTTTTCGTCTTCCATCGTTCAGTGTGCCGGTTGGTAAACGCGCAGTTCGGCGCGCTGCGCTGTCTCGCGGATCAAAGCAAGGAGGCCGTCCGCGCGGTAAAACTGCACGCGGGGCGGGATTCGCAGGCGGTCGGCTCCCCGCCGCACGAAGGCTTCGCTTCCGTCAATCCTAATGCTGCAATCACCATACACTAACGTCGCCGGAGGCACAATCGCGACGGCGCCCGGGGGCAGATGCGCCCGTACGTACGCAAGCGAGCCGTTCGATTCCGACGTCTGTATCAGGCACTCGGGCAGCGCCGAGAGCGCCCACGGCGCATCGCCGCTCAGCGCGAGGATCTTCATTTGCCCACCCGACGCCGGAACGCCCGCCTTCGCCGGCGCGCGCGCGTAGACCGACGCGATCTTGATGCGGATCAGGTCGCGGTTCACCCACGCCGCAACCACCATTGCCGCGCCGACCACGATCGCCGTCGACAGCAGCAGATACCTCAAGACAACTTCAAGTGATCCGGATCCGCGCCGCACCGACGGAGTAGTCGCCCATTCCGTAGTAGACGTCATAGGTTCGCTCGCCGAGATCCGGCCGCGGATCGAGTCCGGTCGGAAAGACGACGTTGTCGACGACGCCGCGCCGCTCACGACGCGACTCGGGCGTCATGATCGGCTTGGGCGAGCGATAGAGAATGCAATCCGGTCGCTCGAGATCGTGGATGACGATGCCGGCGCTATAGCGCAGCGACGGCTTGCGGCCAACCGCGTCGACGCCGTGGAAGATCGAGAGCCAGCCTTCGATACCGTCCAACGCAAACCGCACCGGCGGCGTTCCGGCACCGATCTTGATCGAACCCCATTGCGCGATCGGTGAGAGTACCTGCACGCTCTCGGCAACGTTACAGAGATTGCTGCGATCCTTCAAGACGGGATTGAGCGGAACGTACGCAATTCGAATCGATTCGCGGTCCTCAAATGGCATGCGCGCAATCATTGGAATAGCGGCCCGCCCGTCGAGGCTCGAGAGATGCAACATCGGACGATGGTAGAAGGCCAAGCTGCGCCGTCCTTTCGGCGAAAGAACCGGCTCTGGGAAGAAGGCCGCATCCTTGTCGTCGCCGACGACGTTCGCGCTGCCTGCGAAACGCGCTAATCCCACCCGTTCCCATTGATAGGCGTCTTCCGAGATGGCCAGCGCGATGCGCGGTCCGTCCGGACCGAACGCGGTGTAGGTCATCACGTAGGATTTCAGCACCGGCACGTACGTCACGCGCGGGTCCTCGCAACCGTAGCCCGGCTGCGGGCGAAGCTCGTATGGAGCCTCAGGCTGCAGCGCGAAACCGATACGCTCAACGTCGAAGCCGGCGCCGGTTTGGCGCGATCGAACCATCCCCACTCGAGAAATGTTACCGGCAGCGACGCAGCGCGGATAGAGCAGCAGCTCGCGCTTGGGCGTGCGCGCTGCACCCGGATTCAGCACGCCGCCCTCTTCGGTTGGATCGCCGTCCGGTTCGAGAACGTCGCCCAAGCGCTCGACGCTTACGTCGAGCCGTTCTATCCCTTCGAGCGTTGACGATCGTTTGCGCGGAGATATCACGGATCAGTTTACGGCAGATACGTCGACGCGATCGGCTCGTTGCTCGGCGTCACGACTTCGACGCGGACCCCTCGTTGATAGACTGAGTTCGGAACGATCCAGAGCGTGTAGGTGCGGTACTGGGGTGAAGGCTCGCCGCCGTCGGCCGGGTCCTGTTCGAATGCTACCACGCGGACGCGCTGCAGGTTGGCGCCGATTGATTCGACGATCTGCTTGTAGCCCGTGCGGTCGTGCGGCCCCATCAACAAAACGACGCCGAACTCGCTTTTATAATGCAAGGGCGCGTGAATCCCCAACTTGCCCAGGGCTACGGCATCGCGTACTATAAGGATTTGATTCCCTCCGAGGACGGTGGTTGTGCCCGCTGCGAGCGTCTTTACGCGTATTTCGCGACATCCGCCCAGCAAGACGAGCCCCAGGGCTAGACCTGCCAGGGCCGACCAGCGCTTCACGGCCCACCGCTTCGCCCGCACCCACCGACGGCCTCCCCGCTAAAGCAAAATTTTACCTCCCAAATGTCGTTGCCGGTTGCGGCCCTTGACGTTACGCTAGTGAGAGCATGAAGCATCTCCGGCGCTTGGCGCTCGCTGCCGACGCGGTCGCCCTCATGACGCTGATGCTCGGAAGCTGGACGCGGATCAACGGAGCCGGGCTGACCTGTCCCGACTGGCCGCTCTGCCGCGGTCACCTGCTTCCGTCGCTCGCCGACAGCACGATTTGGGAATGGCTGCACCGCCTGCTCGCGTTCGCGGTGGCGCCGCTCGTAATCGCATTGATCGTCGTCGCGTGGCAGCAGCGCCGAAGCTCGCCGTTCGTCACCCCGACGATGGCAGCAATCGCCCTCCTCTTCCTCGTGCAAGTCTTCCTCGGGGCAGAGACCGTGCGCCTTGCCAACACGCCGATCTCAGTCGTTGCGCACTGGGCGACCGCAATGGCGCTAATCGCTGCGCTCTCGGCGATGGCGGTCTTTGCGATGGCTTCCGATCGGGTGGAACCGTCGCGCGCGTCGTCGGGATCGTACGCGCTGCCGATTGCGATCGGATTGACGGCGGCCGCAGCCTTCGCCACGATGTGCATCGGCGCATACGTCAGCTCGAGCGGCGCGGGACTTGCCTGCCTGTCGATACCGCAATGCGCGGGTCACGTGGTAGTCTACACGCCCGGTCAGTACGTGCAGATGCTGCATCGCGTTGCTGCGGGCGTGACGCTCGTCTTCGCCGCGGGAACGCTCGCGCTTGCATGGGCACACGGCGCTTCGAACCGCGTTCGAGCTGCGGTCCTTATCGGGATAATGCTCGTCGCAGTTCAAGTGTTGCTCGGTCTGCTCAATGTCGCGTTGCGGCTTCCCACCGATCTTCGCGAAGCGCACGCCGTCAATGCAGCCCTTCTCTTCCTTGCCTTCTTCGTCGCGGCGGCCTACGCAACGCTCGATGCGACGCCGCGCGCTCGCGTCCACCCGCTCGCCGAAAACAGCGCCCGTCGATGACCTTGATTGCGCGGCTACGCGATTACTACGCGCTCTCGAAGCCGCGAATCATCGTCCTATTGCTGATCACGACGGCTGCCTCGATGGTGATGGCCGCCCGCGGCATGCCTCCCTTGCGGCTACTCTTCTGGACGCTGCTGGCGGGCGCGCTGGCCGCGGCCTCGGCGGGCGCGTTCAACTGCGTGTGGGACGCCGACATCGACGGCATCATGAAGCGCACGCAGTCAAGGCCGATTCCGCAAGGCCGCATTTCCCGGCGCCACGCCGCCATCTATGCCGCGATTGCCGGTGCGCTGTCGTTCGGTCTCTTCTACGTGCTGGTTAATCCGCTGGCGGCGTGGCTCTCGTTGGCCGGCAACCTGTACTACGTCGGAATCTACACGGTGTGGCTCAAGCGGGTCACGCCGCTCAACATCGTGGTCGGCGGCGCCGCCGGTTCGGTGCCTCCACTGGTTGGATGGGCCGCCGTGACGCACACCGTCGGCGCGCCGGCGCTCGGGCTCTTCGCCCTGATCTTCTTATGGACGCCCCCGCACTTTTGGTCGCTCGCGCTCACGACTGAGACCGATTACGACAAGGCGAAGATTCCGATGTTCCCCAACGTCTATGGAAAAGAGCGCACCAAGCGCGAGATCGTGTACTACACTCTGCTGCTGGTAGCGGCATCGCTGCTGCTCTATCCGCTGCACGTTATGGGCGCCTTCTATTTCGCGGCCGCGGCGGTTCTCGGCGGGATCTTCGTGCTCGACTCATTTCGCACGTGGCGCGAGCGGTCGACGACGCTGCAGGCGCGCCGGCTCTTCCGCTACTCGTTGCTCTATCTCGCGCTCATGTGCGCCGTGATGGTGATCGACCGCATCGTATCGTGAACCGTCTGATCTGGACGCTCTCGCTGGGCGTCTTCGCGGGAGCGCTCGATCTGAGCGTGCTTTCACCCGCGTTGCCCGCGCTAGGCCGCGACTTCAACGTGCAGATCGGCGACCTCGCGTGGGTCTTCACGGTTTACCTGCTCGTTACAGTGCTCTCGATCGCGCTCTCAAGCACGCTCGCCGACCGCTACGGACGCCGGCCGGTCTATCTTGCCTGCCTCGCGCTCTTCGCGGCCGGCAGCGTCGTCGCGATCGCCGCGCCGAGCTATCCGATCTTCCTTGTGGCACGTGCGGTTCAAGCGCTCGGCGCGGGCGGGATCTTCCCCGTTGCGACCGCAACGATCGGCGACGTCGTTCCGGCGCAGCGGCGCGGTGCTGCGCTTGGGATCGTCGCGGCAACCTGGGGCGTTGCGGCGGTCATCGGCCCAAGCCTTGGCGGACTGATCACGCACTTCATCTCTTGGCGATGGATTTTTGCAGCAAATCTGCCGCTTGCCGCGGTCGTCTTCGCGCTTGCGCTCAAGGACGTACCGTCCGAGGCGCCGCGTCAGCGCGAAGCGCTCGACGTCGGAGGGCTCGCGTTGCTTTGCATCGGGCTGCTCGCCGTTACCGACGGGCTGATCGCGATGCGGCCGATCATCGGCATCGTCGGCGCGATCATCCTTGGGTGTTTTGCAGTCTGGGAGAGTGCGGCGAAGGCGCCGATCGTGCCGCTCGAGTTGTTTAAGACGCGTCAGCTCGTCAAAACGTACGCACTCGAGATCCTCATCGGAATTTTGGAAGGCTCGCTCTTCTTCATCCCGACCGTGCTGGTCGGCGCACAGGGTCTCTCGTACGTCGCCGCGGGTTTTGTAGCAGCGCTGGGCGCGTTTTCGTTCGTCGCTGTAATTCCGTTTTCCGGACGCGCGCTCGACAGAGTCGGCAGCCGCGACGTCTTGCTGATTGGGACGATCCTCACCGAGCTTGGGCTCGCGATCTTTGCGCTGGGATTCGAATCGCTCGCGCTGGCACTGCTCTCGATGATCGTAGCAGGCGCAGGATTCGGAGCGTTGCTCGGTGCGCCGACGCGTTACATCGTAACCAACGAGACGCCGGCACGCGCACGCGCAACGGCGGTCGGGCTCTTGAGCCAAGCGCTGATCGTCGGACAAATCATCGGAAGCTCGCTTGCCGGCGGGCTCTTCAGCCTGGCACCGAGCGAAATAGCGGGTTATCGCCATGCGTATCTCGCCTTTTGCGCGGTTGCATTCGTCGCGCTGCTGCTCGCCGCGACGCTGAAGTCGCAGCGCGGTGAACGACGGCAACAGATCCAAGAGGCAGCAGCGGGAGCGGGTTAGCGCGAAGACTTTCGCATGCCCGCGCATGCGGTGGAGAACCAGCCGCCGCCACTCGAGAATTACAACGTCTTCTCTTCCGACCGAGCGCTCGTCGAGGCGGTAGCGCGCGAAGCACCGGCTACATCTACGCAGGAGTTTGCCTCGCTCGCAGAGCTTGCATCGCTCGGCGAGCTTGCCGGCAGCGCGGAAACGATCGGGCTCGGATTCGACGCCAACGAGCACCCGCCCGAGCTGCGCACGCACGACCGCTTCGGCAATCGCATCGACGAAGTGCGCTTCCATTCTTCCTGGCATCGCCTGATGACCCACGCAACGCATGCCGGGCTCGGCGGTGCCCCTTGGGAAGACCACGCGCCGCACCCGCACGTGCGCCGTGCGGCAAAGTTCTACGTTTGGGGGCAAGTCGAATCGGGCCACGGCTGTCCGCTCTCGATGACATATGCTTGCGTTCCCGTCGTGCGGGCGCAGCCCGAGCTTGCTGCGGCATGGCTTGCGCCGCTTACGGCAAGCCGTTACGATCCGCACCTTGCTCCGATCGCGCAGAAGTCCTCGGCGCTCTGCGGCATGGGCATGACCGAAAAACAAGGCGGGTCCGACGTGCGTGCCAATCAAACGCGCGCGATACCCGTTGCTTCGCCAGGAGCCGGGCGCGAATATCTGCTGACGGGGCATAAATGGTTCTGCAGCGCGCCGATGAGCGACGCATTCATCGTGCTCGCCCAGACCTTGTCATCCCGAGCGGAGTCGAGGGACGCGCGTGGTCTTTCCTGCTTCCTGGTGCCGCGCGTGCTGGCCGATGGCACGCGGAATCGTTTCGCTATCGCGCGCCTCAAGAATAAGCTCGGCAACCGCAGCAACGCTTCCGCCGAGGTCGAATTCGACGCGACGCAGGGCTGGCTGATTGGCGATGAAGGCGAGGGCATCGCGCGAATCGTGGAGATGGTCAACTATACGCGGATGGACTGCGCGGTCGGCTCCGCCGCGCTGATGCGGGCCGCGCTCGCGCAGGCGATCCATCATGCCGCCTACCGGCGAACCTTCGACGCGCTCTTAATCGAGCATCCGCTCATGCAGAACGTTCTGGCGGACCTCGCGCTCGAATCGGAGGCCGCGACCGTGCTCTGCATGCGGGTCGCTCGCGCGATCGACGAATCGCCCCACGATCCGCAAGCGGCAGCGCTGAAACGCATCGGGACCGCCTTGGCCAAATACTACGTCTGCAAGCGAGCCCCCGTGGCGGCCGGCGAGGCGCTGGAATGCCTGGGCGGAAACGGCTACGTCGAAGAATCCATCATGCCGCGGCTCTATCGAGAGGCCCCCTTGAACTCGATCTGGGAAGGATCGGGTAACATCAATGCGTTGGACGTTCTTCGAATTCTGCGAAAGCAACCCGCCTCGTTCGCCGCGTGGCGCGATGAGATCGCACCGGCGCAGAGCGAACCGCGCATCGCGCGCGAGGCGCAGCGGATCGAGCGCGATCTTCGCGACCCCGATCTCGGCGAAGCCGCGGGGCGCGAGGTGAGCGAACGTATGGCATTGCTCTGGCAGGCCGCGTTGCTGGTGCGATACGCCCCACCGAGCGTCGCCGACGCGTTCGTCGCAAGCCGCATCGAAGGCACTTGGGGCCGCACGCTCGGAACGCTGCCGCGCAACGCCGGCTTACGCGCGATCCTCGAGCGAGCGGCGCCGCTGCCGCAAGCGGTGACCACATGAAGCTCGACACGTCAGATCTACGCTGGCAGACGCTCGCACGGCGGCGCTGGACCGCACGTGAGCGTACGATTGTCTGGCGCGGCCTCACCGGCCGCTTTGCGCTTGCGATCGAGCCGCTGATCGGCGTCGTCTTCATGAGCCTGCTGACCTGGGGTATCGTTTACCGCGCGCACCACGTCGCCTCGGACGCGACCCTGATCAAGATCGCGTGGATCTTCGGGCTCGGAGCGATCGCCTTCGGCGGATACTTCGTGGCGGTGCTCGTCGCCCCGTTTTCGGCATATCTCCAAACGTTTCGCCCGATTTTCATCCTTGACGGATACGTCCGCTACCGACCGCCCGACGAAGGCTCGCGCGTGGACGGCTGCGGCTACGCGGCTGCGCTTTTTGCGGACCGCACGCCCGCATACGAATGGGAGTGGCTCGGCAAAAAGCCGCTACCGAACGTCACGCTTCCGGCGCTCGTCGAGTTCTCACTCTATGCCGGCATCCACAAAATCGACGGAAAATCGACGGGTCTGCTTCCCGACGAGGAGTTGCCGCTGCTCGCGATCGGCATCGCGACGCGCCACGGCCGCCGCGCCAACCTCTAAGGCGCGGTGTTGCTCAGCGGAACGCGCATGGTCGTGACCGACGGCCAGTGGCGGCCGTAACCGGATTCGAGAACGACGAACGCACCGATCGCGAAGATAATCAACAGCCCTACCGCTGCCACTCGATAGAGCGCGGTGGGAATCCCGCGGCTCTCGGGAACCTTACTGTAATCGAGGTACTCGTCGTCGCGAATGATCATCGCGTTACGCTCCCTTTGGCGCGAAGCCGATTAGGTTGAGCCCGGCCAAGATCGCCAAGATCGCTCCGACCCCAAGCAGGAAGAGCATCAGCTTGAAGACGTTGTTCTCGACGCCGGTGCTTTTCCAATCAACGTAGAGGGCGTAGAAGGAAATCACCGCTACGACGATGCCGCCAATCACCGCCCCCAACCGCTGCACAATCGCAGGATTCACTAACGGACCTCACATTCGTAAGGGGCCCTGATTTTGTTCAGATCTAGGAGCCGAGGGCCGAAGTTTACTTCGGTAAAGGAGGCCCGAGGCGACAACGATATGGACAAAATAAGGGCTCCTTATATCAAGTAGAAGATCGAGAACAGTACGACCCAAATAACGTCGACGAAGTGCCAGTAAAGCGTACCGGCCGTGATCCCGAAGAACTTTCCGCGCGTGTAGACGCCTGCCGCCGACTGCAGGACCAGCGTCGTCAGGTAGCAGACGCCGAAGAAGACGTGCAGACCGTGCATTCCGGTCAGCGTGAAAAACGAAGCGCCGAAGATACCGCTTCCCGACCACGTCACGTGCTCGCGATAGATGAGGTGCGTGTACTCGTAGGCTTGACCGCCGAGAAAGCCGACGCCGAGCACGATCGTCGCGAGTAAGAACCACATATAGCGCATCCAGTGCCCGTGCTTGAAGTTCTCGAGCGCGTAGTGCATCGTCGCTCCGGATCCGAAGAGCACGACCGAGTTCCAGGCGGCGAACCCGACGTCGAGACGCTGAATTCCCGCCGGCGGCCATCCCTGCCCGCTGTTGCGCATGTATAGGTAGGCAAAGATAAACGACGAGAAGAGCACGCAGTCGCTGATCAGGAAGAGCAGGAAGCCCTGAAGCCGCAGCTCGCGAGTCTCGATGTAGAGCTGGTCGGCCTCCCCGTGCGCGTCGTGAGTCAGCGATGCAACCGACATCAGTGGGCTCCGGCCGGAACCGGCGGCGGCGAATCGGTGAGCTCCTCCTCGAGCCCCTTGTACGGAAGCGGTTGCGAGAAATCGTACGGCAATCCGTAGACCGTCGGAACGTGCTTGAAGTTGTAGTAGTTGGGCGGCGAAGGAATCTGCCATTCGAGCGTGCGCGCACCCCAAGGATTCGGTCCGGAACGCTTCCCGTTGCGAATGCTCCACAGGACGTTCACGAAGAAGAGCAGGATCGCGAACGTCATCAAATACGAACCGACGGACTCAAAACGGTTCCAAAACGTGAACTGCGGGTCGTACGTCGCTACCTCGCGCGGCATGCCGAGGACGCCCAGCCAGTGCATCGGCAGAAACGTGCAGTTGAAGCCGATAAAGAAGAGCCAGAAGTGCCAGTGTCCGAGCGTCTCGTTCAAAAGCCGGCCCGACATCTTCGGGAACCAGTAGTACATGCCGGCAAAGATTCCCATCAAGCTTCCGCCGATGAGCACGTAATGGAGATGCGCGACGATAAAGTACGTTCCGTGAACGTGTAGATCGTACGGAATCGCGGCGAGGAAGATGCCGGTGATCCCGCCGATCGTGAAGAGCCCGATGAAACCGATCGCAAAGAGCATCGCGGTCGTGTAATGGATCTTCCCTCCAAAGAGCGTCGCGGTCCACGAGAAGATCTTGATTCCGGTCGGCACGCCGATTATGTAGGTAAGAATCATGAAGGGCAGCTGCAAGAACGGCGCCAGCCCCGAGGTGAACATATGGTGCGCCCAAACCATAAAGCCCAACAGCGCGATTGCCATCGAGGAGAACGCGATCAGCTTGTAGCCGAAGATCGGCTTGCGGGCGAACGTCGGAAGAACCTCAGAGATGATCCCGAACGCCGGAAGCACCATGATGTAGACGGCCGGGTGCGAGTAGAACCAGAACATGTGCTGCCACATGACCGGGCTACCGCCTTTGGTCGGGTCGAAGAATGGCACGCCGAACACACGCTCGATGAAGAGCGCGGCAAGCGCCGCCGCGAGCGCGGTCGTCGCGATCATCAGCAGCGGCGCGGTTGCGAACTGACCCCATACGAAAAGCGGCATGCGAGTAAAGGTCATGCCGGGCGCGCGCATCTTCAGGATCGTTACCACGAAGTTTATTCCGGTCATAGTCGAGCTGACGCCGACCAGAAAGATCGCCGCGCACCACATCGAGGTTCCAGCGGCACCCTGCAGTGAGACCGGCGGATACTCCATCCAGCCTGCGGTCGGCGCGCCCATCAGAAACGACGAGAAGAGCATCAAACCTGAGACCGGGAAGATCCAGAAGCTCAGCATGTTCAACCACGGAAACGCAACGTCGCGCGCCCCGATCTGAAGGGGGAAGACGAGGTTGCCGAATCCGCCGGTCAGCATCGGGATGATAACCAGCCATACCATCGCACTGCCGTGAATGCTGTAGATCTCGTTGTAGGTGTCCGCGGCGACGAAGCCGCCATTGGGATTGAGAAGCTGGGTGCGAATCGCTTCCGCGAGCAAGCCGGAGAGCACGAAAAACACGAAGGCGGTGATAATGTACTGGATGCCGATGATCTTGTGATCGAGCGAAAAGACGTATCGCCGGACGAATCCCTGCGGCTCGGGGTGGATGTGGTCGGCGATTCCGCCTGCGTGTACCGTTGCTACTGCCATCGTTACTTCGAGTCTCTCACTTTAGCGTATCCAGAAATGTCACGAGATTTGCGATGTCTTGCGGCGACAGCCCATTCGCGCTCGCATTCGGCATCGTACCCATGCTGCCGGTGTAGCCGTTCTGCAGGATCGCCGCCACGTTCTGCGGTGTCGCGGGCGCAGCGTTCACTAAGTTGGGATGCGACGGGTCGTGCAGCACGCCCTGGAGCCCGGGCCCGACCAGCGTTTGGCTGAACGGCGCCAGCTTGTGGCAGGCCGTGCACTTCTGGCTGAAGAGCTGCTTGCCGGCAGGCGCGTTGCCCCCTTGAAGCGAGATCGCTTGACCGCCGGTCGCGGGCAGGGCATTGCTCACGCGCGCGTTCTTCTGCTGCCAGTATTTATACCACTTGTCGAATGCCGCTTTAGGCTCGATCACGAGCACCTGCTTGTCCATTTCGCTATGGAGGACGCCGCAGAACTGGGTGCAGATGATCGGGTAGCGGCCGGGCAAGCGCGGCGTGAACTTGATCGTCGTCAGGAGCCCCGGCACGGTATCGTTCTTCAGACGCATCGCGGGTACCCAAAATCCGTGGATCACGTCCGCTGAGGTCAAGTTCAGCGTCACCGGCTCGCCGAGCGGCACGTGCATCTCGTTGGGGACCTCGCCGTTGATCTGCGGATACCGGAATGAGAAGTAGAACTGATGGCCGATCGCTTCGACGACGATGCCGTTCGCGGGTTCGAGCAGGATCTCGTACCAAATCCGCACGCTCACGATCGAGAGAACGATAACGAATATCGCTGGGATGACCGTCCACCAGAACTCCAGCTTGCGGTTGTCGTGGATCTGTGCCCCGATCGCGTCCGGAGGGTCGGTCGGCTTAGCGCGGAAGGCGATCGAAAAATAGACCAGATATCCTGCGATGAAAATCCAGAGCGCGCTTCCCGTCGCAGCCATGAAGCGGAAGAGGTGATCCACCTGCCGGGCCGTGACGATCGCAGCCGGCAAGTAGGTCTCCAGCGGAAAAGTCGCCCAGAACACCATCGCCGCGACCGACAGCACCGCAAGGAGCGCGGTGACGCTCCAGAAGCCGCGCGGCAGGCCGACTGACTCCGCCCTGTTCTCTACCAAAAGAAAGCTCTCTCCCCAAGCTCATTCTAGACGTCGCGCACGCGGCGCGCACCGACTAAACGGGCTGTTAAGAGCCTCTATCCGTAGCCCCTGCAAACTCGCGCACGAGCCAGTCGACGTTGGTGATCGCGCTTCCGACGCAGACCGCATCGGCTCCGGCGTCGAGCGCGGCACGTACGTCGCCCGGCGAACGGACGCCCCCCTCGCAAACGCTAAAGCTCCCGGTCGCTGCGAGCTCCGCAACGAGCTCCAGCGCCGGAAGCCGTTGCCCGGCCGTTTCGAGCGTGTAGCCGCAGAGCGTAGTTGCGAGCAGATCGGCGCCCAGTTCGGCGGCGGCGATCCCGTCGGGCGCGGTAGCGCAATCGGCGAGTGCCAGACAGCCCGCGGCGTGAATCGCCGTAATCAGCTCGCCGAGCGCTGCGTCGCCGGGGCGGCGGCGCGGCGTTGCATCGAAGGCCACGATCTCTGCTCCGCCGGCGACGACCGCGCCGACTTCCTCGAGCGTCGGCGTAATATATGGCTCGAAGCCCGGATATTCGCGTTTGATCAATCCGATGATGGGAAGCGCAACGCGGGCGCGTACCGCGCGCAAGTGCTCGCTGCCGGCGACGCGAACTGCGACGGCTCCGCTCTCCTGCGCCGCTTTTGCCATCGCCGCAATGACACTGGGATCGTCCAACGCCGAACCTCGCCAAGCTTGGACGGAAACGATCAAACCGCCGCGGATAGAATCGAGCAGCGTCACTCGCGCAGCTCGGTTACGCTCACGGCGTGCTCGCGATAGGCCAACAGCAACGCTCCATAGACCGGTTCGTAACGCGCAGTGACGATCTCGGCATGTGGAAGCACCGCCAGAATCCCGTCGCGAACGCGCTCGCGAAAGCCGGCGGCGGCGAAGACTCCCCCGACGAACGCGACGCGCGCCGGCGC
>JBAVSO010000051.1:0-28168 GCA_049695635.1 Candidatus Cybelea sp.
CCGGCACTGGAAGACCCAGAAAGTGCCGTACATTTTAGTAACGGGTAAACAAGAGGTTTTGGACGGTACGGTGAACGTCAATCAGCGCGGCGGCGACGAGAAGCGCACGATTGCGATTGAGTCATTCGTCGACGAACTACGGACAACCGTTGAGGCGAAGCAGTGAAAACGATAAAGTTTGATGCTCGCGTAGTTTTCGCAGCACTTGCTCTGATGCTAGGCTCCTGTCAGGGCAGCGGCTTAGATAGCGGCATGGGCGGCATGGGCGGAGAGATGGCGCCGCCGGTTTCCAATCCGGGCTCGATGTCGGGTGGAGGAATGCCGGGCCAAGGCGGCCTCAACGGCGCAAATGGGAATCAAATGGCCGGTCCAAACGTCGGCATGAACGGCCAAGAACAACTGACGAATCCTGGCGCGACGCTCGCGCCAAACGAAGCGCAGTACCCGATCGGGCAGGGCCCTAGCGGCATGAAGTGTCCGCTGGTGCAGCAGTTCAATCAGGAATACAACTGCACGCTGGCCTTCAATATTCCACCGCCGTCACCGGGGCCCAGCGGTTCGCCGGGCGCCAAGAGCACCGCGCCTCCTACGGCAAGCCCGACCCCTTCTCCGCCGCCGTCCTCGGACAGCAGCGACGATAGCGATGACAGTTCCGACACGGCCTCGCCGACACCAACCCCCGCCGGAATGATCACGCTGCAGGTCGAGCCGTTGCCGCGCGACGTGCCCAACATGACTAATCCCAACCCGATGTTCATGCACGTCACGCCGCTCGTTGCAATCCGCTTACAGAGCAACATGGATTTCGTGCTCAACGGCGGTACGACCGTGCAGTACACGCTTCCGGCAATGCAGTACAGCGGCCGCGTATTTGCGCTCCAGCTTTACAACGAGTCGTCCCTTCGCGGGAAGCGCTTGGATCAGATTCTCGGCACCTATCAAAAGTTTACGACGCCGACCAGTAACACGATCCAGTTCCAGTTCAACGTGCCCAAGGTATCCGTACGGCACACCCAGATCTGGCTGCTCGCGATGTACGGCGCCCAGATTCCGCCGGGCTCGACGCCGACGCCCTCACCGACACCGTCCCCGACGACCTCACCCAGCAGCTCGCCGTAGCCCTCAGCGGTCCCGGTGACCGGCGCCGTTCGTAGAACGTTCATCGCGAGCTTTCTCGGATGGATGCTCGACGCGTTTGACTTTCTTCTCCTGACGTTCGTCATTACGCGCATCGCGACGACGTTCGACCGCACTGTGGCGGAGGTCGCCGCCGCGATTACCTTGACGCTCGCGTGCCGCCCAATCGGCGCGCTGCTCTTTGGATGGCTCGGCGACCGTTACGGACGCCGCACGCCGCTTATGATCGACATCGCCTGTTATTCGGTCATTCAGCTGCTGACTGCGTTCTCGCCGAACTTCACCGTCTTTTTAGTGCTGCGCGCTCTTTACGGTATCGCCATGGGGGGCGAATGGGGCTTGGGTGCAGCGCTCACAATGGAGTCGCTTCCGCCCGAACGCCGCGGCTTCATCGGGGGTCTCCTTCAAAGCGGCTACATGTGGGGTTTTCTGCTGGCGGCTGCCGTCTACTACTTCGTCTTCACTTTCACCCACTGGGACTGGCGTAGCCTCTTCGTAATCGGTGCGCTGCCCGCACTATTGATCTTTTACATCCGCTCCGGCGTTCCCGAATCGCCCGCCTGGCTCGCCGGCCGCGCGCAACGGGTCGCGATCGCTCCCAACTTCTTGCTCAAATCGTTCGCTACACATTGGCCGCTCTTCGTTTATGCGATCGCATTCATGGCTGCCCTAAACGGGATGTCGCACGGCACCCAGGACCTTTATGCGACGTTCTTACAGAAGCAACACGGTTTCTCGCCCGGAACGACGTCGCTGCTTGCGATCGTCGGAGCGCTCGGCGCGATTATCGGCTCGACGCTTTTCGGCGCCTTTTCGCAGCGCATCGGCCGCCGCACGGTCGTAATGCTCTGCTCCGCAATCGGCGTGCTGGCCATTCCGCTCTGGATATTCAGCGCCGGCATCGCGGCGCTCGCACTCGGCGTCTTCGTGATTCAATTCGCGGTCCAAGGATGCTGGGGCATCATTCCCTCCCATCTCAACGAGCTCTCGCCAGCCAACGTCCGCGGCACGTTCCCAGGCTTGACTTACCAACTCGGCAATCTGATTGCCGCGAGCGTCGCGCAGATGGAAGCCGTGCTCGCAACGAAAATCCCGCTCCCTAGCGGCGCGCCAAACTATGCCGGCGCGATGGCGATCGTCGCCGCGAGCGTGCTCGGCTTGGCTTTCGTACTCGCCGCGATCGGCTATCTCGTCCGCAACGAAAACCGCACCGCCAGCTTCATTCCGGAGGCATCGTCGTGAACCGATTTTTGATACGAGTTGTCAGCTTAGCTTTTTACAGCATCGCCCTGGCCGCGTGCGGCACATCCGATCAGGTTTTTGCGCCCGCCGCAGCGCCGTCAACCGGTCAAGTGCCGGCACCGCTAGCAGTTACTTCCCTCGATGAACGGAGCGCGCGTTCTGCGCGCGTTCTCTCGTACCACATCATGCCGCTGCGCTCGCAGCAACCCGGCGACCGCATCGGCGGTGATGCCCGGCTGAAATATCCAGCCGATTTGGTTCGCAAGAAAGGCCCGGTCATGAAGAGCGCGGCCGCCTTCAACATCTACGTCAACTGCAAGAGCGGTGGCGAAAGCTGTTGGGGCGATCCGGAGGGCTTCCAAAAGAACCTCACCGGCAGCGCCTTCGCGGCGCTTCTGACGCAATACACGCATACGCCGCCGGCCAGCTACACCTTCGGCGGATCGTTCTCAATAACGTACCACACGTATACGAATCTCTTCTACGCCGACGACCTCTTGACGGTCTTACACGCCGCGCTCGATAAGAACGGCATGAGCGCGGGGTACTCAACGCTCTATCACATCTTTTTACCAAAGGGCACCGAGACGTGCTTCGATCGAACGCGGTTTTGTTACTCGCCAGGTCATCCTAAGACGAACAACTTCTGTGCCTACCACGAGAGCGTCGCGTTCGAGGATGTGCCCGAACCCGTCATCGTTTCAATCGAGCCCTATCAAAAGGTTGGCTTTTGCGCGTCGCGCCGCTCCTCCGGTGCAAGTGGGCTGACGAACTCCACCGCGTCCACGCTCGCCCACGAAACCTTCGAGTCGATCACCGATCCCGGCCCCGCTTTTGCGTGGTTTAACTTTACCTTCGATTCGGAGCTGGCCGATTTATGCCAGACCTTTCAGTGGAAGATCGCCGTCAACGCTCGCGTCTACAGCCTGCAGCCGATGTATTCGAACCACTACCACGCCTGCGCCGACGGTCCATGATGCAAACGTAAGGACGCGTTTTCCGCGGTCGCGCTACCAAGCGATGACGATCTTGCCGTTCCCCGCAGATCCGCCGCCCTGCTCGTTCATCTTGTGCGTTGCGCTGACTTCGATGTAGGACGAACCGCCTGCGCCACCGCCGCCGCCGCCGAAACCCAATGAACTCGGCGCGTAACCGCCACCACCACCACCGCCACCGCCATAATAGCCGCCGGCACCGGCGCCGCCGTTTCCGGCGCATAGGCTGATTCCCGCGCGACCGCCGACGCCGAGTTTGCCGGCCTTGCCTAGACGGCCAAAGCAGTGCAGTCCCGCTCCACCGCCAACACCGCCGGCACCACCGCTGCTTTGCGTTCCGCCGCTTCCGCCTTGGCCGCCGCCTTCGGCGCCGTATCCGGACCCGCCGTTGGCACCGATCTTGCCGCCGCCGTTACCGCCAAAGCCGCCGCCGGTGCAATAGGAGTTACCGTAGCAGGGAGTGCCGCCGCCTCCGCCGCCGCCCGCGACGAGCACGCGTTCGGTCAGCTCGTCGCCGCCTTGTCGCACGTCGGAGGCACCGCCGCCGCCTTCAATGCCCGAGCCGCTTCGGCCGCCGCCGTTAAATCCACCGTCGGCGCCCCCGACGAAGATTCCGAGCTTCTCTCCGGGCGTCACCGAGATCGTGGCCCTGACCAGCCCGCCCTTCCCGCCTGCTGCCGCACCGGAGGTGCCGCCGCCGCCGCCCGCTCCGGTCGCGGTGATCGTTAGCTTCTTCACACCGGCAGGCACGATGAAACTCTGGCGCGTGCCGGTAAAGTGGAACCTTTTTAGGCCCCCTGGAACGTCAGCCGCGGCGGCAGTTATGGATGAAGGCGAAAGTACCGTGCTTTCCCCGCAACCGGCGAGCAACACGATGCCGCCAAATAGGCCGCCGATGATGCGCAAATGTAACATACTGCGACCCTCCGGACCCGCACAATTTTGACGCGAGCGCGGCGTGACCCCCTCTCGGCGCGGGCCGCGGACGCCCCGGCGGATGCGGCGAGGACGCCGGCAGTGGTACTTTTGGGAAAGACCGTGCTTATGAAAGCGTCAATATCTTTCACAACAATCTTGCGTTGGTAGGTGACGTCGCACCGGCGCGCGCCTATCTTCCGCAGCTTATCGCGAGCCTGGAAGCCGGACGCATCGGTCCGTTACCCGTCCTCGATCTTGCGCTTGCGCTCGACGAGGTCGCGGACGGGTATGCGGCGATGGACGAGCGCCGGGCCGTCAAAGTGCTGTTCACCGTGTCGTAAAAGCTTGGAGAGAAATGAAGCAACGAAAACTAGCAAACAGTAACCTGGAAGTCTCAGTCATCGGACTGGGTTGCATGGGAATGAGCTTCAGCTACCCCCCGTTCCCGGACAAACAGGAGATGATCGCGCTCATTCGCTCGGCGGTCGAACTCGGCGTCACGTTCTTTGATACCGCTGAGGCGTACGGCCCGTTTACGAACGAAGAGCTCGTCGGCGAGGCGCTGGCGCCATACCGAGATCGAGTGGTGATCGCCACCAAGTTCGGATTCGAGTACGATCCCGACACAGGCGCGCAGCTCGGCGTCAACAGCCGGCCCGAGCATATCCGGCAGGCCGCGGAAGGATCGCTCAAGCGACTGAAAGTTGATTCTATTGATCTGCTCTATCAACACCGCGTCGACCCAGACGTGCCGATTGAAGACGTTGCGGGTGCGGTCAAAGAGCTAATCGCACAAGGGAAAGTGAAGCACTTTGGCCTCTCAGAAGCGGCTGCACAGACGATCCGCCGCGCGCATGCAGTGCAACCGGTCGCCGCGGTGCAAAGCGAATACTCGCTGTGGTGGCGAGCCCCCGAAGCGAACGTGCTGCCTGCACTCGAAGAGCTCGGGATTGGTTTCGTTCCCTTCAGCCCGCTTGGAAAGGGTTTCCTCACCGGCAAAATTGACGAAACGACGACGTTCGAGAGTTCCGATTTCCGAAACATCGTCCCGCGCTTTGCACTCGAGAATCGCAAAGCGAATCGCGGCGTCATCGACCTGCTTGCCGAGGTCGCTGCACGTCACGGCGCAACACCCGCTCAGATCGCGCTCGCGTGGCTGCTGGCGCAGAAACCGTGGATCGTTCCGATACCTGGTACGAAGAAGCTGGAGCGCTTGGAAGAAAACCTCGGAGCGGCTGCGGTGAATCTTACGCCCGACGACCTGCGTGAAATCGAGAGCGCCGCTTCGAAGATCGCCGTGCGAGGGGCCCGGTATCCCGAACGGCTTGAGCGGATGACCGGCCGCTGAGTTTTTTGAGCGTCCGGCCGGTTGGGTAGACATCTTTCACCGGAAAGTGACGCCGGTTCCCTATTCGTGCAGGGCGAGCGCAATGGCACTTTTGAAGAAGAACCTTCGTTAAAGCACCAAAGCTACTTGCGAGGTTGACGATGGTATTCTCAAATAGACAAGCGGCGCTTCTCCTCATGGGCGCGCTTCTTACGATGCCGGCTTGCGGCGGGAACGGAGCGGTTCCAGGGGGCGCCTACAACGCACCCGGCTCCGCGTTGCGCCTTTTGGCTACGACGCGTGAAGCGGCGTCGCCCGAAGATACCACATCCATCCTAAAAAAACTCAAGAAAGACGTCGTCATCGGTTCGAGTGTCGATCCGAAGAACGGCGACAAAGGTCCGCGTGGAATTTCGGTCGTTACGAGCAGTTATCAGAAGCTCAAAAAAGGCCAGGTCCTCGTTTGTAACTTTGAGAACAAGGCGGGCGACGCCGGCAAAGGAACGACCGTCGAGCTATTCAATCCGACGCCGGGGTCAAAACCGGCGACCTTCGCGACAAATACGAAGTCCGAAGGTTGCAGCGACGATTCGATCAGCCCGGCCAACGACGACGTTTATACCAGCGGCTTTTCGAGCAAGGTCGTAGCGCAGTACTCGCCGAGCGGGAAACTCACGGAAACGTGGGGTAAGCCGCTGGGAGCGCCCTTCTCCCTCGTTGATGGGGCGTGCGTCGGCGGAGCGTCGCAATGCGGTTACTCGGCCGAATACATTTTTGCCAGCGATGCGCAGACCGGCGGCATCGTGAGTTTTAGCGTCAACTACTACGGCAATCCGACCCCGACTGAAGTCGTCTCCGGGTTCGCCGTTAACAAGAAGTCCGGCTGGAGCGCGCTTGGGCCGTCAGGCCTCTCATTCATGTCGCCGAAGCAAGGCACGCTGTTTGTTGCCGACGGGCCGGACAGCACGATCGTATCGATCAACGATGTCACTTCGCTGCTCGTTACGAGCGAGATCGTCGTAAACAAGGGCGGAAAAACGTTCAAATGCAAGTACCCGAAGACGAGCTGCGCTAAGCTGATCAAGGCCGGTGCACCGCTCGACGCGCCGGTCGCAATGACGCTCCTCCCGAACGGAAACCTCGTCGTCGCAAACGCGCATGGCAACAGCTTGGTCGAGCTGACAACCTCCGGAAAAGTACTCGCCACCAAGGTACTCGACAAGAGCAAGACGGCCGCCATCTTTGGCGTCTACGCGATCGGCAGCAACGACAGCAACACCGCGATCTACTACACCGACATCAACGATAACAGCCTTCACAAGCTCGAACAGTAGGTCGAACCCCTAGCGGCGAGATCCGCTATGCTCTCACCGCGTGCGCCGCTGCAGCGATCCTAACGGGCTGCCGCGGCGCTGCGTTTCCGACCGGAGCGGCCGGCTAAGCGAAAGAGCGCGCTCCAAAACGCAAGGCCTGCGCGTACAGATACAGCCGGTCGCGAATCGTTCGCTCGTAATCGTCTTTGAGCAATATCTCCGCCATACGCGGCGTCGCCGCGAACTGTTTGAAGAGTATCCCGAACCGGCGCGGACGCGCTTCGAGGTAGTGCATGATCTTCACGCGGTGCCAAAGCCGCCGGCGGAAACGTCCCGCAACGAGCGACGCGTAGTGCTCGCTTGCGCGGCCGGCGTCGGTTCGATGACGTGCGACGGCGTCGGCCGCAAAGCGGCCGCTCAGCGCTGCTTCAAAAATGCCCTCGCCGTTCGTCGCATCAACAAAGCCGGCGGCGGTGCCGCCGACCATTGCGCCGCCGTCAGCAACGCTCGGCCTCGGAAATCCGCCGTAAAGCAGATGCCCCTCGGTCTTGAGCGCGCGCACGCCCACGTCCGGATAGAGCCGCGCTCGGATCCGCTCGGTGAATGCATCGAGCTCCGCACGCAGCGCCTCGCCGGCGATCTTTCCCATCACGCCGAGCCCGATCGCTAGATGATCACGTTTCGGAAACATCCAGGCTACGATCTGCCTTCCGTCGCGTGCAGCATAATAGTGAAGCTCGAGCGTGCGATACGCGATTTCCGCAGCCGGACGGTCCAAGTAGACCCGATATTGCAGCGTCGTCAGCAATCCCCGGCGCCAGCGCGCCATCGCGAGCTTGCCGAAGTGTTCCATCTCGAGTTGCGCAGTCGCGCCGACTGCGAAGAAGACACACCGCGCCTCGATCGTACGTCGTTCGCCGGTCGCTAGATCCGCGTACTCGACCACGAAGCCCTTGCGCTCGCGGCGGATCGTGCGAAAGAGCGCTCGCGCGACGAGCCGCGCGCCATCGCGCAGCGCGAGATCGGCCATCGTGCCGTCGAGTTCCTCGCGCGTCGTCGTATGGCCCGGACCAAAAGCGATCGCGTATTCGTCCCCCTCCGCGCCGAAGAGCGCGAGCCGCGGGGTGTCGCAATGCACGATCTCGCGCGGCAGGTCGAACGTCTCGCAAAAACCCGGGCGCAGGCCAGCGGCGCAGACTCGCTTGCGGCCAACCTCGGCGTCCCGCTCGAGAACCAGCGTCTCGACTCCGGCTCGCGCCGCCTCTCGGGCCGCCGTCGCTCCGGCCGGCCCGCATCCCACCACCAAAAAATCCACCGCAGCCATCGCTGAGGGCCTTCTTCCTTCCGCCGGGCACTCCCGGGCCGGATAGGACTTGCGGGACTGGTCGGAGTAAGCAGGCCGGTCGGCCTGCCGGGCCGGTTTTTTGCTTCACCTATAAGGATTCTAATGACCGCACAAACAGCGATTGAGGCCGGGCTCCTTGGTGGCGTCCTCGCGGTGCTCTACGGCATCGCCCTGACATTCTGGGTGCTCGCGCAGCCGGCAGGGAACCAGCGCATGCGCGAGATCGCCGCGGCGATCCAGGAAGGCGCGATGGCGTTTCTCCAACGCCAGTACCGCACCGTAGCCATCGTGGCGATCGTCATGGCCATCATCATCTTCTTTGCGCCGACACTGGGCAAAGAGGCTGCCGTTGGATTCTTGATCGGCGCCATTCTTTCGGGCGCCGCGGGATTCATCGGCATGATCGTCTCGGTGCGGGCGAACGTTCGCACGGCCGAAGCTGCGCGCGGAGGGCTCACGCCCGCGCTAAACATCGCCTTCCGCGGCGGTGCAGTGACCGGCATGCTCGTGGTCGGCTTGGGGCTTCTCGCCGTCTCCGGCTATTACGCGATTCTCTTAAGAGTCAATAACGGCGATGCCGCGATGTCGCTCAACGCGATGGTCGGGCTCGCCTTCGGGTGCTCGTTGATTTCGGTCTTCGCGCGTCTCGGAGGCGGCATTTACACAAAAGCCGCCGACGTGGGGGCGGACCTTGTCGGCAAGGTCGAGGCCGGCATTCCGGAGGACGACCCGCGCAATCCTGCGGTCATCGCCGACAACGTCGGCGACAACGTCGGTGACTGCGCGGGCATGGCGGCCGATCTCTTCGAAACCTACTGCGTCACGACCGTCGCCGCGATGCTGCTGGGGAACCTTCTCTTCGGCGACAAGCTTCCGGAAGCCGTGACGTTCCCGCTGCTGCTGGGCGCCGTGTCGATCGTAGCGTCCATTATCGGCGTGATCGCCGTCGGACTCGGACACGTACGCCGCGCCAAGATCATGGGGGCACTCTATCGCGGCATGATCGTGGCCGGCGCGCTCTCGCTGATCGGCTTCTATTTTGTCTCGGCCAAGGTTTTCGGCGGCCAGACGATCGTCAACGAGACCGGCATTTTCATCTGCGCCGTCATCGGCGTGCTGATCACCGGCTTGATCACCATCATCACCGAATACTATACCGGCTCGCAATTCCCGCCGGTACAGAGCATTGCCAAGGCTTCAATTACCGGACACGCGACCAACATTATCGCCGGCCTCGCCGTCTCGATGCAGGCGACTGCCCTGCCTGCAATCGTGATCGTCGTCGGCATCCTAGTCAGCTACTCACTCGCAGGCGTGTACGGTGTGGGCATCGCGGTGATGGCGATGCTCTCGATGGCAGGCATCGTCGTTGCGATCGACTCGTTTGGGCCTATTACCGACAATGCCGGCGGCATAGCCGAGATGGCCGAGATGCCGGAGGATGTGCGCAACGTAACCGATCCGCTCGACGCCGTCGGCAACACGACCAAAGCCGTCACCAAAGGTTACGCGATTGGCTCGGCGGCGCTCGCCGCGCTCGTGCTCTTCGCCTCATTCCTTCAGTCGCTGACAAACCACAAGTGCGGCGTCAGCGAAACGCAGCAGTGCATCGAAGGCGTGCGCAACCTGTTTGCGGTCGGCAATCCGTTCGTACTCGCGGGCCTCTTCCTCGGTGGACTCTTGCCCTATCTCTTTGCGTCGCTTTCGATGGAAGCCGTAGGCCGCGCCGGCGGCGCGGTTGTCGAAGAGGTACGCCGGCAGTTCCGCGAGATCCCCGGCATTATGGAAGGCACCGCGCGGCCCGACTACGGCACGACCGTTGACATCGTCACGCGTGCCGCGCTGCGCGAGATGATCGTCCCGGCGCTAATTCCAGTCGGCGTGCCGGTAATCGTGGTGCTGCTGTCGTACTTCAATTTGCTTCCCGGCGATACCGGCGCGCAGATGATGGGCGGCATCCTCGTCGGCTCGATCGTTACAGGCTTCTTCGTCGCGATCTCGATGACGTCGGGCGGCGGCGCTTGGGATAACGCGAAGAAACTCATCGAGGAAGGCAATTACGGCGGCAAAGGTTCGATCGCGCACCAAGCTGCCGTCACCGGCGACACCGTCGGCGATCCCTACAAAGACACCGCCGGGCCTGCGATCAATCCGATGATCAAGGTGCTCAACATCGTCGCGCTGCTGCTGGTCGCTTTCCTGCGCTAACCGCGAAGGCGGCGCGCCAAGCGCCCTCCTTGGCAAAAAACGCCAAGGCTGCTAGAGTGCCTTCATGGGCACGAAAAATATCTCGCTCCCAACGGAGCTTGAAGCGTACGTCGACGCCAAGGTGGCCTCAGGCGAATACGCCCACGCCAGCGAGGTCGTTCGCGACGGCCTTCGGCTCTTGATGCAGGAAGAGGCGAGAAAACTCGAGTGGCTGCGAAATGCCATAGCCGACGGTGAGGCGTCGATCGCGGTGGGCAGAACGTTCACCCCGGCGGAAGTTCGTAAGGAGCTTACAAAGCGAAGAGAAGCGAGGCGCGCGGCAAGGCGCAACTCTAAATCGTGACGATTCGCTATGGTCCCAGGGCGACCGATGATCTCGACCAAATCGAGCGGCATCTCACCGACCACGCCGGCGAGAAGAGCGCCGAGCAACTCCTGAACCGTCTGGCCGAGACGTTAGAGCGGCTAATCGCGCGGAATCCGCGCGTGGGGAGGCTTCGCCCCGAGTTCGGCCCAGAGATCCGCTCCTTCCCCGTATTGCCCTACGTCATCTTCTATCGCATCGAGGGTAAGCAAGTCTACGTAGTGCGAATCCTACATGGTCATCGCGACATTCAGCCGCCGCTTATGTCGCTTCTCGTCGCATCTTAACCTACCCCAAGCGCGAGCGCGGCGTCGGCGCGAGCTTCATCACCTCCGAAGTACCGTCGAGGTGCCTTAAGTTGTCCACGTACGCGTCGGCTCGCCCGGCACCTGGAAAAGACGCGAAAGAAACGAATACGTTCGCATCTTCTCGGACAGGAAGGGCGGGGTAGTTGTTTGGGCGTCGTTCGCTCTCGAACCAAGCCAGCGCGGTGCCGCCGGCGTTCGCCGCAGCGACGGCGCTGACAGTTCGTTCGGCACCGGTAAGGGCGTCGCGATCCGCCGGGTTCCCGAGATGGCGAATCCTACCGACGTACGTCGAGCGGGCTGGCGCCACGGCGCTCGTTGGAAACGGCTCAAAACGCGATATCGCAAAGCCCGAGCCCGGATACGCCGGCCGGAGCAGCAGCACGTTGTCCGAATCGAGCATCGTCGCGTTGGCCGCGGCGCGATGGGCCGCCCAGACCGGGCCCCCGTAAAACGACGCCAACGCCGCGGCGCGGGTTTCCATATCGGCAAAGCCACGTAACCATACAAAACGATCCGCCTCATCGGCCACGCGGAACTGGCCGATCAACGTGATGCCGGCCAGTTCTTGCGACTCCAGAAACTCCCGTTCGAAGAGCTCGATCAAAACGTCGCGCTGTCCGGAACGCAGCGTATATTGTCGAAGTTCGACGATAGAGCACTCCGTCACGATCTCAGCTATTCGGCGTCGCCAAGAAACTTACCAGCGTCGCGCCCGACTCTGGGCAGACGCCGCTTACCAGTTCGCAGGCTTGCCCCGCGATTTCGCCGCGGTCGTTGATGCCACCGACGCTCACGAGCTTCAGTTGTGGGTAGCTCTGAAGGACCAACTTTGTGAGATCCGTCATCGTGCCGCTTTGCCAAATGTAAACGTCAGAGCTCGGGATTGAGACGCCCAGCACCACGCCGTTATTGTTGACCGAGGTCGGCTCGCTGAGCGAGTCGCCCGGCAGCGCGCCGATGATGGTCGGGGCAGACCTCGGATCGGTCCAGATCGCCGAGATAAAATCGGGATCGCCATGCCGATCGGTTTTGCCGCGTTGGTTGAGAAAGCCGACGATCTGCCCGTTGTCGTTGATTGCGGTCGGCGTGTTCCACGAACGCCCGCCGATCGTCTTCAGATTGATCGGCTTCCAGTTCTTCCACAGCACGGCGTGTTCGGCAGAAAAACTGCCAACGGCCTCGTAGCAGATCCCCGAGATGCCGACAACCTCGCCTTGACGATTCACCGCGGTAGCCGCGCCGTCCGGATCGGTCTTTCCTCGTACCGTGACCGTAGGGAGCGCTCTGACCTTTCGCGAGTTTGCGTCCCATACCGACGGCAGAAACTGCAGCACCTGCGGCGCGACGCAGGTCGAGTCGTGCTTATTCGTTTCAGCCCAACCGGCAATCATGCCGTTTTCATTCATTCCGGCGCCGTATCCATTATTTCCGCCGAGCGTCGGGAGCTTGCGCATGTGTCCCTTATGCCACACGAACGCGAGGCAGGTATCGCCCGAGCTACCGTTATCGGGCAGGAAAGCATGGCAGCTCCAGCTAGTGCTTTCGCCTAGCGGATCTTTCCTCGACGTCTCGGAGATGCCCGATATATACCCGCGATTGTTCTCGACCGGCCACTCGACCGCGCTATTGGGGCCACCCAAGGTCCCGAGGTCGATCGCGCTGCCGTTTTGCCAAAGCGCCGCGTGCATGATCGTGTTGCCCGACAGGAACGAAGTTCCCATCGGCCATCCGCGTCCGTTGATGGAGTTCGCGGCACTATTGGTGCCCCCCAGCGAGGGCAAAATAGTCACGGTGTAACCACTGTCGGAACCCGAGGTAAAGAAGGCGTGACTTGGAAGAGCGGCGTTGCCACCGCTCCCCGATCCGCACCCGCCGACGGCTGACAGGGCAAAGAAAAAAACTATGGCTCGGCTTGGCATGTAAACCTCCAATGAAGCATGTGAGGTAAGCGTAGCCCCCGTTCGCAGCGGTGTCGCGCACATTCGGACGATCTAGAACAGAAACGGACTGCAAATCATCGCAAATCGCGGTTCCAACCCGGAGGCCGAGCCGCCGGCGACAGGTTCGGGCGCCCGTTCGCGTTAACCCTAATTCTACATGTGGCAGGAGCGCGCGTGGAGCCGGCACGAGGACCGCGAGATGGTCTTTACTGCGCGCGCGAGCAGCAAAGACCGCCACTGGAATGGCTTCGAGGCGATTCTCTACGACGCGACGGCCGGCTTCTCGGAGCAGCAGTTCGTTCGCCATAACGTCAGCATGCAGGTCGGACGGCCGCTGCTCGTGACCAGCCGTTGCAATGGCGAAACGTTGCGGCGTTTGCAGGTCCCCGGCGACGTAAAGATCGTTCCGCCTGGCGTGCCGCGCGTCTGGGAAACGGAATCGGCGACCATCAAGCTTTCGATGTACTTAAGCCCGGCTTTACTCCATGGCGCCGCAGATGCGATGGGTGTCGATCCCGATCGCGTCGCGATTGCGCCGCGGCTTCACGTTCGCGATCCGCGCATCGAACATATCGGCTGGGCCGTGAAGGCTGAGCTGGAATCGTCCGAGCCGCTTGGGCGCCTCTACGGCGAAAGTCTCGGTCTCGCTCTCGCCTCGCACCTATTGCGCGCCTACGTCCCGACGGCGATGCCACGGATTGATTCAAAGCTCTCGCAGCGTCGTCTTCGACGCGTCTTCGAATACATTCACGACAACCTCGCTCAAGATTTGTCGCTCGCGCAGCTCGCGCAAGTTATCGGCATGAGCCCATCGCATTTCAAAGTGATCTTCAAAGAATCGGTCGGACTGCCCGTCCACCAATACGTCATTCAAAGACGGGTTGAGCATGCGAGCGACCTGATCGTGCGCGGCGAGCTCCCGCTCAGCGACGTCGCCCTCCAGGCCGGGTTCGCAAATCAAAGCCACATGGCGCGCTGCATGAAGCGCTTGACCGGATTCACGCCGGCCGCCATTCGCTCGATTACTGTGCTGTAAGCGGCGGCTGGGACCGGCGCTGCATTTGTCTCAAATAGCCCCCCACGGCGCCCAGCAAAGGGCTCACGGGCAGTAGCGCGATAGCAAGCCACGAAGGGCCGCCAAACTGTCCGTGGCTAAATGCGTACAGGTCGAAACCGATGCACAGGAATGACGAAAGCGCGCCATTGAGCACCTCGTCGTGCTTCGCAAGCAAGCCCGTCAAGTAACCAGCAAGAACCGAGCAGAAAGCCCCTACAAGAAACGATGTCCCATATAGAGCGACATTCGAATGGAGCGTAGCGAGGAGAGCGGGCTGCTGCTGGGCGGTCGGTAAATCCAAAATGCCGCCGCTCGCATATGCGTAGATCAAGATCGGCAGCGACAGCATCGTCGTCAGCAGAATGTCGGAGACTCCACCCACGGCCACCGCGAGTACCGCGATTCGCTTCACACAACCGGCTTCGGTGGCGTAGGTGCGAGCGACTCGTACTTTCTAAAAATCACCACGTAGCTCGCGCCGATGAACGCGATTGCGAAGGCCAGCAGCGCGTCCCCAATCGTTGCCGAGAGACTGCCGTGTTGCGGCATGAACGCTCGGATCGCGTAGCGCAGTCCGAACGCGCCAGCAAAGATGATGAGCGTAACCCACGACGAGCCGAGATACATGACGCCTCGGCGCTCGGTCGGGCGCACTTCGGTGTGCATCCCGCGTAGAATGCCGAAGGGCAGGCCGGCCAGCGCTCCGGCGATCAGTCCGAGCGCGATCTCGAGCGGCGGAGCCGGATTCAACATCTGGTTGGCGTAGATCACCCAGGCCGTTAAGGCGCAGAGAATAATCGGCGTGACCCACATGCGGGTCACGCTGATTTTCTGCGGACGTAATAGGCGATAGGCGAGGATCGCTACCACGATGACCAGAGGCAGCAGCTGCGCCCACGCTGGGAGACCCTGGTTCGCCTGCGGCGTTATTTGATCTCCACCTTGGCGCCGGCTTCCTCGAGCTTCTTCTTGACCTGCTCGGCTTCGTCTTTAGTGACGCCCTCTTTGACGGCCTTGGGCGCGCTTTCGACGAACGCCTTAGCTTCGGTGAGCCCGAGGCTCGTGAGCTCGCGGACAGCCTTGATGACCTTGATCTTCTCGGCACCGATCTCGGAGAGAATCACGTCGAACTCGGTCTTCTCGGCCTCCGGTGCGGCTGCCCCGCCCGGCGCGGCCGCCATCATTGCGACCGGCGCGGCCGCAGAGACGCCATACTTCTCCTCGAGCTGCTTGACGAGATCCGCTAGTTCGAGAACGGTGAGCTTATCGATCTGTTCGATGAGTTCGGCAACTGCCATGGTAGGTCGTTTCCTTATCTAAGCGTTTGAAGTTGCGCCGGCTTTTTGCTCGCGAATGCGATCGAGCACCCGCACGAGGCCGCTCTGATTCCCCGAGAGCACGGTAACGAGCCCTCGGAGCGGATTGGCGAGCGTGCCGACGAGATTTGCAATGAGTTCGATTTTTGGCGGAAGCTTCGCAAGTATCTCAACTTGCTTCGCGTCCACGATCTGGCCGTCGATGTACGCGGCCTTGATTCCAATGCGCTTGACCGTGTCGCTAAACGTCTTGAGCGCCTTAGCGGGCGCGACGGGATCGGCTCCGGCGAAGACGATTCCGGTCGGGCCGGCAAGGAAACTCTCCAGACGGCTAGCGAGATCGCCCGCAGCGATCTTGAAAAGCGTGTTCTTGACGACCGAGTACGTGTTTCCGTCCTTGCGCAGCTCCCCGCGCAACCTGGTGATCTCCGAGACGGTCAACCCCGCATAATCGGTCAAGAAAAGACTCTTCGCCCCGGCGAGCTTCTCGGCGAGTTCTCCTACTGTTGCTTCTTTTCGAGCGGTAGGCATAGCGTTTTGTTCTTCCGGTTTATAGCGATCTGCGATGAAACGAAAAGCGCCCCATTCGAGGCGCCTCATTCAAAGCTCGCATCGCCGGGGCGATGCCAAAACCTATCCTAATGCGTCCTCGGTAGTCAAAAAATTAAGGCCTTGCGGCCGGCTACGGTCTTTGGAGCCAACGGCTACACTACCATGAGACTGCCGGCGACCGCAAGGGGGTTGCCGCTTCCTGTGGGGCCGTGGCGAGCAAGCAACGCCGGTCGGAACGCGAATCTGACCCGGCGTGGCCACCCGCGTTACTTCCGCCGAGGCGCTCGAACTGCTCAAGGCCGGCAACGCGAGGTTTCTTGCCGGCACCCCACAATCCGAGCCGTACGGTCCACGAGTCGGCGACTTCGCCAAAGCCCAGCCGTTCGCCGTCGTTCTGGGTTGCTCCGATTCGCGAGTGCCGATCGAAACTGTTTTCGATCAAGTCGCGGGCAAGGTTTTCGTGGTCCGGGTGGCCGGCAATTTCCTCAACGACGACAACCTCGGTTCGATCGAATACGCGGTCGACGTCTTAGACGTTAGGCTGATCGTCGTTCTCGGTCACGCCGGTTGTGGAGCCGTTACCGCCGCCCTCGCCTACGTGCGCGACGGCATCGGACAGCGTGGCCATATTCAAGGAATCGTCAACGCCGTCACGCCGGCGGTGCAGGCCGCCCGTGGGTTTCCCGGCAATTGGCTCGAAAACGCGATCGCGCAGAACGTTGCGATCAACGTGAACGCGATAACGTCGTCCTCGAACATGATTTCGCAGCGAGTCGAGGCCGGCGAAGTACAGGTGATAGGTGGAATCTATAACGTCAGCACCGGCTGGGTCGCATTCTCGTAGCGGCCTCCTAACGGCGGCGATAAACTTCCTCTGCGATCGGCTGTCGCTGGCCGTCGTCGCGGTCGGCACCGTTTTGATGATCGTCGTCTTTGTCTTGGTGGTAGGGCAGTCGACGCAACTCGGCACTTTTCCGATGCTTTTCGAGCAGAACGGCGATAGCATCCAAATTACGGCCGGTTCGAACGCCGGCGCGCTCAAAACGGGCGATCGAGTCGATCTGCGGGCATTGACGCAACCGCAGCGCTTCGCCCTGATCGGGGGCGCACATGCGAATAAGGCGATCCCGGTTCAGATAACGCGCAACGGCCAAACGTTCCAGACGAAGGTCGTGGCGAGCTCACCCGACTTTTCTCCAAGGGCGACGCTTACTCGGTACATCGGTACGCCGTTGTGTTTCTTTCTCTCGCTAGCGCTGGCCAGCGCGCTCTTTCTCGCGCGCCCGCGCCCGATTACTCTGGCATTTTACATTTATACGATGCTGATGCTGGTCAAGGTGAACAAGGTTCCGCTCGATCTTGCGGTGTGGCCGGTCAGCTTCGCCAGCTACCTCGCCGCACAAGTGGTCTATCCGGCCAGTCAACTGATGATCTTGATCTTCGCCCAGCGACTCTACGGCCGCCCGAGCCGTGCCTGGCCGTGGCTGCTAGGCACCGCAGTAGTCCTCTCGCTCATCGTCTTCCTGATTTGGGTCGATCCGATCGTCTGGATGGTCTATCAGCAATACGGCGTCCCAGGACCGACGCTTTTATTCCAGAGTCTTTCAGACGCACTGTTGTTGATCGTCGTGCTCACCGGCTTGGCCTACATCGCCTCAGGTGCGACCGGCATTCCGCGCGGTCGCGTCTACTGGGTCGTCGCCGGCATTGCGCTGGCGCCGATCCTCGACCTCACTTGGGCGATCACCAACGTGATCAACATACTGATCGGCAACGTTTCGATTCCGTTGCTGAACCTGCAAGATTGGACCGTCGCGTTGCTGCCTTGGTTCGGGCTCGCCGGATCGATCTTCGTCGTCTACGGATTCCTTTCCGAACGCGTCCTCGATTTTCGTTTTGCGATCGGCCGCGCTGCGATCTACGGCGGCATTACCGCTCTTCTACTTCTGATCTTTGCGATTATCGAATGGTGGGCCGAACAGATCTTCGAAAGCACGCGTCCGGCAATTTACGTGAGCCTCGCCGCCGCGCTCTTGATCGGCTTTACCCTCAATGCGCTTCACGGGCGCGTCGAAAACTTCTTGAACACCTTCTTCTTCCGCGATCAGCGGCGCGCCGAAGAGGCGCTACGCCATGCCGCGCGGTCTCTGGCAAATACCTCCTCCGAGAAAACGCTGGTGGAGTTCCTCGTTAACGAACCGGTTCGAGTGCTCGGCCTCACCTCGGCCGCACTCTTCCTCGCACAGGGCGATGACGGCGCCTTCGTGCGCACCGCCGGCTGCGGATGGACACGCAACGAAACCGAAAGCATCAACGCCGAGGACCCACTGATCGTGGAACTGCGTGCCGAGCTTATGCCGCTCGCGCTCGACGGGCGACCGCGTGCCGAAACGATTTTGCCGGGCGGCTCGAAAGCCCCCTCGCTCGTCGTTCCCTTGCTGATGCGAGGTGCCGTCTTCGGCTTCGTCTTCTACGGACCGCGCAGCAACGGCACACCGCTAACGGCCGATGAGCGTGACCTACTGCACGCTATCACTCGGGGCGCGGGTGCGGCATACGATCATATTGATGCCGACAGGTCCCGCGCCCGCATCGGCAGGCTTGAGGCGCAGCTGCGCGCCCTCGGCGCTGCCGTTCCCGACTAGGTTTTGTTACGGATAAAAGCCCGGCCGTATTGCACTTTGTGTCCGTTGTTAGAATACGCGAAGTTTGCTAGACACTTGCCGTGATTCGGACCGGCCGTTACGGTCCATTTATCTCCAGAGCCGGTGATCGTCGCAATGCCTTGCGCCTCGCAGACGTCGTGCTCTCTGACCGTTCCCTTCGAGCCATGTGGCGTTTTCAACGTTAACGTCACCGGTCCCGGGTTGGAAGGTTTTAGGTGCACCCTGCATGGCGTAACACGCACCGCGCCTTTTTGGGGCGGGCACGGCCGGCTATCCGGATCTATTGACGAGTGTCCGGCTGCGACGCTGTTTGTTTGCGTGAATCCTAGCGGCGTCATTTGCGGCTGCGATCCACCGCAGCCGGTGATAATCGCGGTGGCCGTGATCGCCGCGAGGGCGCCCCAAACGGGGCGCATCGTTGGGTGTTGACGTGGCAACATTTACTTCTCCTATAATTCTAGCGACCGTCCCGACTAGATCGAGTTGGTGATGACGGCTCGAGCCCAACCCACCTTCATGCCGTTGTTGAAAAACGCGAAACTGACTCGGCACGTGCCGGCTGTCGAACCGGCCGTCACGCTCCAGGAATCTGCCGAGCCACTGATCGTTGCATGCCCAAAGCTCCGCAGAGATCGTGCTCTTTGATCGTGCCCTTAGAACCGTTCGGCGTCTGTACCGTTAGCGCGACCGGGCCCGGGTTCGAAGCATTCAGTAGCACCCTGCACGGCGTCACGCTGACCCCACCTTTCGTGGGCGGGCACGTTACTGACAAGTTTACGATCGAGTGCGAAGCCGCCGAGCCATTGCCTTCAGTGAATCCTTGCGGCGTCATTTGCGGCTGCGAACCGCCGCAGCCGACGAGCAAAACAAGCGCTCCCGTAGCGGCGACGGCACTACACACGAAGCGCAGCGATAAGCGTCCCGGTAAAAGCATTTCATCTCCTCTCCGATTTTCAATTGGGTACGTTCATAGTACCAGTCGGTGGGTGGGGCGACAATCATGGATTTGTAAAGTGTGAGAAACTGTGTGAAGAAACTGTGTGAACGGGCTCTGCGGCGAAGTAAGAGGCCGATGAACGACCGCGGTGGCGCGACGCACGGGGCGCTTGCTTGGCGAACGAGCCTCAACAACCGGAACGGCACTCTCTTTCGAGCCCGAGCATGCTAAAACGGTCGTTCTCCAGCGTCCTTTTTCTGATAAGTATACTGGGCCTAATCGCCTCAAGGTCGCCGGCGCAAGTCGCATCACCCGCGCAAATCGAGTCACCGCAGCCGGCCGAGACCGGAACCACCATCACCGTTGGCCGTGGTGTCATCGTGCCGGTTCTGGTAACGAAGGAAGTCCGAGTCGGAGCATTCGGCACATCGCAAGAGGAGCATAAAGTTAAGTTTGCCGTCGACCAGGACGTCATCTATCAAGGCTACATCATCGCCAAGCCAGGCGATCTGGCCGAGGGGCACTACGACACGCAGACGAACCAAACGAAACGACAATTCGAGACAACAACTTCCGAAGAGGTCGACTTCTATCTAGACGACGTCGTCAACTTTTGCGGCGATACGATCCACGTCGGTTTCGAGAAGACGTTTGTCGGCGGGGTTCGCTCGGGATTTTTGAGCTTCGGCGTTCACGCACACGATGCGGTAGTTGCCAAAGGTGACGTTCTCGAAGCATCTACCGACCGCGCCGAAAAAAATATCTGTGCGCAACCAACCACCGAGACAGCCAAGCCGCTTCTGAAAAACATCATCGCTCCCGACGCGCAGTTAACGCCGCCGCCATAGCGCCTCTTAAAGCTTCAGTTGCGCGCTGAAGTACAGGTTGATCGGCGCGACCGACTCGGCGATCGCGCCGTTGTTGAACGCGCCGAGCAAGTAGCTTTTCCAGATTTCCGGGCGCCAACCAGAGCCTAGCTCTGCGGGTTTGCTCGGAGGGCCTTACAGGGACGAGGGCCGCCAAATAGGCATGCTGACCACTGAGCCGTGGCGAAGCCTGACGAGATTGCGCTTCAGTGCTAAGATGGAAATGAGCACGGCTAGACGTCGGTAGCTGATGGTTCTTCCCGCCTCGCACGTTGATTCTCATCAACGACCACATAGCTATCTCATCGTTCGCACGGCGTGCAAGGCTGTGCCATCACGAAAGGGGAACTCATGAACAGCTTAGTTCAAGCCACCCGGCTCGCCCTATTGGTGCGCGGTGTAATGGGAGTGCGGATAGTAGCGGCGTTGAGCGCATGTATTACAGCGGTCGCGTTTACCACGGCTGTGGCCTCGGCCGTCCCCCCCTCCGGTGTCATCCTTCTCCAAACCGCAAACGGAACGTATGTCACCGCGGTCAACGGAGGCGGGGGTCCCACGGAGCCGAATTGCGGCCCTTCAATGGTCGCGTTGCATGAGGATGCGACGAGCATCGGGCCTTGGGAAAGGTTCCTGGTAGTCTATGTCCCCGGGAATCCAAACGCGCCTGTCGGGCAACAATATGCACACTGGGCGTTTCAAACCTCGGGCGGACAATATCTGACGGCCGTCAGCGGCGGGGGAATCGGCGGAACAAACGGTGCCGTTCCATCTTCGCAACTCCACACCGATGCGACAGCCCCCGGACCGTGGGAGAAGTTCACTGCGATCGATCTCGGCGGAAACTATATTGCGCTGAAGACGCCAGACGGGATACATTACCTCACGGCGGTCAACGGAGGCGGTTGCGGCGGCGCGAACACGGTGCCTTTCCATACCGATGCGACCCAGATCGGTCCATGGGAGCAATTCCTGATTGTTAAGGAATACGGCCCCTGATGCCGCTGGGCTCCATCCGTCCCAGGCACGCCGGCACACCGGCTTTGGCACTTAACAGGTGCTCGGTACACCTTGATTCCGATACCTCATGCTCGGTGCAATTCGTCGCGGAATACCCAGGAGGGCTCCAAACGTCCGGTCCATGAAGACAGAGGCGCTCCACCATGCCTCAATTCACTGGTCGCGCTTGTTCTAACAAACCATCCATGGTCAACTAACCAACACTCACAGGTATTGGCTGGGTAGAACGCCACCTCGTGTCAAAGCGGCCCCGACGCCGACGCCTGAGCCGACGGACGCGCCATCTCCTTGGCAAGCAGCAGCAGAAGTCGTGAGGAACCTCGGCGGCAACGCACTACGGCTACAGGGCGGCAATCGGCACGCGGTCCTCGTTGAGCGAACGTCGCTGCGATCGACGCGCTAGTTCCGGTTGATACCGATCAATGCTCGAGCTCCGGGGTCGCGGCGCTCTCGCCTCACTGGTCCAGTTTGCTCATCAGATGCTTCCGACTAGGTTGGCCGCATTCTGTCAAGCAATCCGGTCAATCGCGGTCTAATCAGTGCTCTCGCGATATGTACCCCGCGCCGCCAGAACCAACGAGCAGCAGCAGCGCCGCTGCGGCGACTTCCGGGGCGTAAGCACCTTAGGCCGTTGCCTTGACTCGGTTTGGATCGACCTTCACGCCCGGTCCCATCGTGGTTGCGAGCGTAACGCTGCGAAGGTAGGTGCCTTTCGCGGCGGCCGGCTTCGCGCGAACGATCGCATCGAGCAGCGTGGTGACGTTTTCGATGAGCGCAGCTTCCTCGAAGTTCGCCTTCCCGACGATCGTATGGATGATGCCGCTCTTGTCGAGGCGGAACTCTACTTTGCCAGCCTTGATGTCGCGAATCGCACCGGCGATGTTCGGCGTCACCGTGCCGGCTTTGGGGTTCGGCATCTTCTGTGCGAGGATACGCCCGAGTTCTTTGCCGACTTGCGCCATCATATCGGGCGTCGCAACGGCAACGTCGAACTCGGTGAATCCGCCTTTGACTTTATCAATCAGATCCTGATCGCCGACTATGTCGGCGCCTGCCTCTTGAGCGGCTTTCGCGTTATCGCCCTTGGCGAAGGCGATGACCCGAACCGTGCGTCCCGTTCCATGCGGCAGCAACACCGTGCCGCGCACGCTCTGATCGCTCTTCTTCGGATCGACGCCTAGCCGAACGTGGGCCTCGACAGTCTCGTTGAACTTCGCGTTCGCGTTCTTCTTGACGACCGCGACCGCTTCGGGCGTCGAGAAAAGCCGGCGCCGGTCGTAAGCGGCAGCGAGCGTCTTAAAGCGCTTTCCGTGATGCTGCGGCATGCTACGCCTCCACCTCGACGCCCATTGAGCGCGCCGTCCCCGCCACGATCTTCTTCGCCGCGTCCATGTCGTTGGCGTTGATGTCGGGCATCTTTACGTTTGCGATCTCCTCGAGCTGCTTCTGCGTCAGCTTGCCGACCTTGTTGCGGTTCGGCTCCTTGCTGCCCGACTCGATCTTGAGGGCCTGTTTGATCAAAAACGACGCGGGCGGCGTCTTCGTGATAAACGAGAACGTCCGGTCTTCAAAGACGGTAATCTCGACCGGAATGATCATGCCCGCCTGCGATGCCGTACGCTCGTTGTACTGCTTGCAGAAGTCCATGATATTGAGCGAGTAGGGTCCAAGTGCCGGACCGATTGGGGGCGCCGGCGTCGCTTTGCCGGCGGGAATCTGTAGGCCGATCTTGCCTACAACCTTCTTAGCCATTCTCTTGTGTCCTTATCATTCGAAGCGACTCGGTCGCATTCGAAGTCGGACACATTCGTCGCGCGACGTCGTGTCGCGCTCCCGTCCTCGTTCGAAACGACACTCGTCGCTTCTTCCCCATTTTTGTTGTTTTCGGAACCGAACGCTGGGGTTTACGATCGGCTAAATCTTTATACTTTTTCTACTTGGAAGAACTCGAGCTCGACCGGGGTTTCGCGGCCAAAAATCGAGATCAGCGCGCGCAAGCGCTCCTTCTCCGGTGCGATCTCGTCGACGACGCCGGTAAAGTCGAAGAACGGACCGGACGTGACCTTTACGCGGTCGCCCTTCTTGAAGTCAATCTTCAGCTTCGGAGCCTCGATGCCCATCTGCTTGAGGATCGTCTTCACTTCCTTATCCTGCAGCGGAACCGGCTTCTCGCCCGGGCCCGGACTTCCGACGAATCCTGTGACGCCCTGCGTATTGCGCACGACGTACCACGACTGGTCGTCCATGATCATCTAGACGAGCACATACCCGGGGAAGACCTTCTTGGGCGTGATTTTCCGCTTGCCGTCTTTGAACTCGACCTCGTCCTCCATCGGGACGAGCACGCGGAAGATCTTGTCCTGCATCCCCATCGAGTGGATGCGCCGCTCGAGGTTTGCCTTGACCTTGTTCTCGTAGCCGGAGTAGGTGTGCACCACGAACCAATTGCGATTGTCCTTGGGCTTGGCCGCGCCTTCGGCGACGGCTTCGTCAGCCGGCAGCTCGCCCGCGGCTTCCTCGACGGGAATCTCGGCCACGGCTTCATCGGTAGGCAACGCGGCGACGGCTTCGTCGCGCGGTGATTCCGCGAGCGGCTCCTCGGTCGCTCCCGAGAGGTCGCCCATCTTGCTGTCGTCGATGACTGTTTCTTCTACCGACGGCTCGTCGGTGCCGAGCTCTTGACGTTCGATGTCGTACATGACGTGATGCGTTACTGTAGGCCCTGCGTTGCCGGGTGGATCACGCTGAAGAGCCAGCCAAAGAGCTGGTCGAGAACAAAGGTGAAGAGGCCGATGCCGACCACCAGCGCGACCGTAAGGATCGTCGCCGAAATCCACTCCTCGCGAGTCGGCCATGTGACGCGCCGTAGTTCCGCGATGACGCCGCGGACGAAGTCGCCGCCTGCGATCGATTGGGCCGTTCTCTTTTGCTGTTCGTTCACCAAAGATTCACTTCCGAAGTGTGGCAGGGCGGACAGGACTCGAACCTGCAACAACTGGTTTTGGAGACCAGGACTCTACCAATTGAGCTACCGCCCTATCTCGTCTCCCGATGCGGTTTGTGGCAGCGGCAGAAGCGGCAATATTTGCTGAGCTCCAGCCGGTCCGTCGTCTTCGCCTTGTTTTTTTGCGTGTTGTAGTTGCGGCGCTTGCACTGCGTACAGGCAAGGACCACCATCACGCGTGTTTCTTTCTTTGCCATCAGTAGTCTACCACAACATGAATAAAACGGACCGCCGGTCCGTTCGGAAGACTCATGCTAGCACACCAGGCTCGGCCCCGCAATAACTTTCGGCAAGGTCCAAGCAAGCAAGCTGGCAGGCGAGCGCACGAATGAACCGCCGGCTTGGCTGCTATTCGCGCGCCGCGACCCGCGCAAACGCACCCGGTAACGTCGGACCTGAAAGGAGCAGCCGAGACGCCATTCCGACAGCCAACCTTCCGTCGGGCGGCGTCGTGTCGGCGGCCTTCGCAGCTTGGCGGGACGAACAGCAATCAGCAAGGTTCCTGGGTGAGCGACGCAGGGGGCCTAAACGTCTGCGCCTACGACAATCGCGGCGATCTGCTCGCGACGCGCCAGTACAAGTAGAAGCTCGTTTTGGTACAGCACGTTCCACTATCTTCTCAAACACGACACCAAACTTTGCCGATCTCGCTACCCGCGCTCAGCTATAGTTCGCACTTCGGCTCCGTCGATTCGCCCCTTCGGAGTCGCCATTAGTCTCAAGAAGAGACCGGACCGAGGACGCGTCGTCGAGGTCGCGGAATGGAGCGACTTCGTCCTTGCTGTTACGGGAGATTTTTATGATCGCTTATATCCGGCGTGGTTTCTTTTTTTCACTTGTCGCTGCACTCGCGGCGTGCTCGGGCACGGGGAGTAGTGCGACGGTGCCTTCGAGCGGCCTCGACAACGCTCCGCAAGCTGGGGCCCACTACGAAGTCTTTCGAAAGCTCTCAATCTCGCCCGACGCCGGGTCCCCTGCCACGTTAATGAACTTTGTCTCCAACGGTCCGGCACAGGGCGGAGTGCCATGCATCGGATGCGTAAGCGGCGCGTCGAGCAGCGACACCATCGGCCTTACCGGACCGTCGAGCTACGTGCGAACTGGAGCGACGTGGCAGTACGCGCTATCGTTCACCGATCTTAGCTATAAAGGAAAGTGCACACTCGCCTGGGCGATCACGGCGGGTAAAAAGACGATTGACAGTTTTTCGGCGTCACTCAAGCTTACGAGCGATGGCGGATTTGTTCTCTACGCCGTCAACCGCGCGCGACCGAAGTACTCCGGCCCGGCTACCCTAACCGGGAAATATACCTGCGGGAAGAATTCGCAATCGGCGCAAGCGCCGATTTACTTTCAGTAATGTAGGTTGGTGCGCCCGGCCAGAATCGAACTGGCAACCTTGGGCTTAGGAGTCCGTTCAGCCGCCGCACGGCCAGGCGGCTTTCCTCGCAAGAGTCGTCCGGTAGCGTCCGTTGCGTCCGCCTGAGTAGCAGTAGGGTAGCTCTACGGTGGCTATACGGCCCGCGCAGCTTTACCGATGATGAGACGGATTAAACCAAGCCTTAGGGCGTTTACTGTTGTCGAACCTTTACCGAATGAGCGAGGTTGACGCCGTCTTCCGAGCCCGAATGCGGGCACTCGCGCATCGCGGCGGGGATGCGACCAGGAAGCTCGTCGCCGACGACCCGGGCTATTACGAGCGAATCGGGCGGCTTGGTGGCGAAGCGTCGGTCGCCGCGCGCAAGAGGCGCATCTACGCCGAACTTGACGGCGGAGTTTGCGAACCCGTCACCGTGCCACCGTCTGCGCCACTGCCGACGGAACCGACGCCATCGCCCCCGCAGACCAAGAGGCACCTCACGCTCGCCGACATTCTCGGCGAGGAGGAGGTGCTTAGCCTCGCGTTCGGTCCGGCAAGCAGCCGAACCAGCCGCAGATAGACTCGCGTTATGGGACCCCTCACGCGCGGCGCGCGCGCAAAGGCAGTGCACCACCCCTCTCACACGCATCGATCCCTCGCGCGAACTCTCGCGCGGCATACGCCCACCCCCAACGCGCGCGCGGGCGCGTGAGGCGCAATGTGCCAACCCCTCGCGGGCTGACGATCTCTCGCGCGACTCATTCCGGGTGAGCGTTCGCCTCAAAATTTAGAAAAATCACGCTGCTTTAAATCGCGGACACCCAGGCTGCTTTTTGAGGTGATGCTTCATCCGCTTTCCAGGGCACGGTGACGCCGGGACAGGAGACGCGCCGCAAAGACGAGACAAACCCCCATAGCTAGCCAGCCGCGCGACGCCGCAAGGTCCTAAGCGGGCTATGGTGGCTAAGGCGCTTCGCGAGCGCCGCCGCTACGCTGCGCGAGTGCGATGCCCGCTAAGCCGACGTTGCGACGCGGGGGGTGAGATGCGGGGCATGGGCGACGGGAGGCGCCAACTGTGTGAGGCGTCGCCGCCGTCTTCGTCCAGCAGGGTGATGACGGTCAAATCGCCCAAATTCAACCCGCCATGTCAATAGAAGCATCCGACGTTCCGAGCTTTCTGCGGCACCACATTGCTTCGTTTCGGAGTGAGGTTAACACGCTTGAGGCGCGTGGCGAAATCTACCCTGACAACGCCGGTATCTATCTGCTGATGGATGCTCTATATCGGCACGTAGCAGATCTGTCACGGCGAAGCGATGCGCGCGCCGACCTAATGGCAGCCATTACCGCTATTGGCGCCATGCTAACTGAAGGCTCTCGGGGGGTCAAAGACTGCGTGAAAATTGAAATCCTTGATCAAATGCTTAGTGACGACGCATTCTTAGAGCGGGTTCAAGCCGATCTGCCGACAACATTCGTGGAAGCGTTGGACGAAAAACGGCGAGCCTGGGGTGAGTGGCACCGAGAGCGTCACGGCTAAACGACGAAAGTTTGGCGCTCGGCTCCTCTCGGCTACGCATATCGGCGATCTAAGCCAGCGGAGCCGCTATGCTATGCAGCCGCAACGCCTGCAACGCGCGGTGCCGCGCAGCGCCGCGACGCAGCGCGGGCGACGCTGCCGGGGGTGGCGACACCTCGACTCAGTTATGGCTGGTTCAGTGTAACTTCTCCAGGTGGCGGTGCTTTTTCAAGCGTCTTTGAAAGCGCCTCGAACTCGGCGTTCAACTGCTCATACTGCAAGAAAAGTCCTTCGAGCGCTGCTTCCTCTTCGGCGGTTAGACGGCGATCCTGCATCTCTGGAAGGCGCCGCACCAAGTGCTCGATTTCGCTTAGAGAGTCAAGCACCACAACCCGTTTGGCTTCTAGGCCGGGTCTTTTCTCTAATCGGTCAACGAGGTCGGAGCCTGTTTTGCTGACTTCCGAGGCTTTCCGCGCCAGTTCGTTTAGGCGCTCCTGGGCACTCTGTTTCACAAACGACGACCTTTCGTTGCGGCGCGCTGGCTAAGGCGCACTGCGTTGACGCGAAGCGGCCAAAATCTAAGCGTCTCACTTACCTTGCTCCATGCTCCTTGAACGTCCTAGCGGCCTGGAAAGCTCGGTCTGGCGGCACTCGGCTCCGGCGACGGCCCCGCGATCTCGCGGCGCGGCGGAGCAACCTGCCAACCCCTGGCGGGACAAAGCAGCCGCGCGCGACTCTCGTAAGAGGGCGGACGCCGAAAAAATTTCAGCATCGCGC
>JBAVSO010000052.1:0-8837 GCA_049695635.1 Candidatus Cybelea sp.
CGCTTACTATTTACATCATCGCGACAAACGGGCTGATGCTCGGCGGGATGGCCGCGCTCTTCACCAATGCCGGGTTCGGCGGCGATTTCTGGGCGACGATCGCGCCGCACGGCATCATCGAGCTGACCGCGATCCAGATCGCCGGGGCGGCGGGTCTGCTGATTGCGGCGGCCGCGATCTATCCCGGACGCCGCCGGCGGCGCGACCTGATCGTCGAGAATGCGCGGCGCGCCGGAACGTTGATCCTCGGCGTCGCGTCAATGCTGATTGTTGCCGGCACGATCGAAGCCTTCGTCTCGCCGCGCCGCTGGCCGGAATCGGTGCGGCTGGCAATCGTCTTGGTTACGGCGATCGCGCTGGTTTTGTATTTCGCTAGCGCGGGCCCTTCGACACCGGCGCTACGCGCCGGAGCCTGCCCTGAGCGGAGTCGAAGGGCTCGGGATGACACGACAGGGGATCAGAGTTAGACGGCAGTAGCTCGACGGTATGAAGCGGCGCAGGTTTTTGCATCAGAGTGCGACGGTGCTGGCCGCCGCGGGGCTTCCTCGCTTGGCCCTCCCAGCGGCCGAAGCGGACTCGTTTCGACCCTCGGAAGGCGCGTGGCGATCGTACACGATGACCACGACGGCGACCGTGACGGCCTCAGGTACCCCGGTTCGTATTTGGATTCCCGTCCCGTCGTTCTACGAAGCCGACTGGATGCGGCCGGGTGCAACCACATTTCAATCCAATGCGACGTCGGCGCACATCGTTACCGACCCACGGTGGAACACGAAGATGATTTATGCAGAGTGGGGAAGCGTTAACGGCAGCGCGACGGTTCAGGCAACGAGCATCGTCTCCTCGCGCGACCTTGCCGTCGACCTGTCGCGACCCGGAACACCCGTCGCGCTGGGGAGCAGCGACTATCGCCTCTACACGGCGCCGACCAAACTCTTGCCGACAGGCGGCATCGTGGGCGAAACCGCTAGGAAAATCGTCGGATCCACCACCGACGAGCTCGAAAAAGCGAAGTTGATCTACGAATGGATCGTCGTAAACGCTTCGCGCAACCCAAAGACGCGCGGATGCGGCCTCGGCGACGTCAGCTTTATGCTCGAGACCGGTGACCTGAGCGGCAAGTGTGCCGATATCAACGGACTCTTCGTCGCGCTCGCACGTGCCGCCGGCCTGCCCGCTCGCGATTTATATGGAATCCGCGTCGCGCCGTCGCGCTTTGGCTATAAGAGTCTCGGGACCAAGTCGGAGACCATTACGAAGGCTCAGCACTGCCGCGCAGAGGTTTATCTGCAGCGGTACGGCTGGGTACCGGCCGACCCCGCCGACGTGCGCAAAGTCATGCTTGAAGAGCCCCCGGGAAATCTATCGCTGAACGCTCCGAAGGTTGCCGCGGCGCGCCAGGCGCTCTTCGGCGCTTGGGAAGGAAACTACGTCGCCTATAATGACGGGCACGACATTGCGCTCCCAGGCTCGAGCGGCGAAGACGTTGGATTCCTAATGTACCCGCAGGCCGAGGTTCGCGGAGAGCGCAAAGATAGTCTTTCGCCCGACGATTTCGTTTACTCGATAACTACAGCAGACCGCGGCGTTTGACGCGCAGATACTCGTCGATCAATGCCGTCGTCAGCTTCGGCGCCGGCACATCGGCCACGATAACGCCGGCGCGTTCCAGCGTCGCTTTCGCCAGGCGCCGCTCGTTCGACAAGCTCAGCGCGACGTTCGCTCGATAGGCGTCGCCGACCGTTCGCGGCTCCTCCAATAGCGCCGCGCTCACGGCGGCATCGTTCATGAAGACGCAGATCAACACGTGATGCTTCGCCAGCGATCCAGCCTCAGCCATTACGGTCGCCTGCGCGAGCGGGTCGATCACGTCGGTGAAAAAGACGATAAGCGAGCGCTTGCGCAAGTGATGGCGCAGATACGTGAAGGCGCGCGTGTAGTTCGACTCCTCGAAGCGCGGCTCGAGGCCGTAGAGCGTGTCGCTGATCCGCGCCATTGAGGCGCGAGTCGAGCGGGGAGCGCTTGCGGTGATGATCTCGTGCGCGAATGCAACGAGGCCGACGCGGTCGCTCGCAAGTCCGGCGATCGTGAGCAGCGACAAGGCCGCCGTAACGGCATAGTCGAGCTTTCTGGCAGTCTCTATGCGCGGCGTCATGAGCCGTCCGCAATCGAGTAACAGCATCACGTTCTGACTGCGCTCGACCTCGTGCTGCGCGACCATCAGCTTGCCGCGGCGCGCAGTGGCTTTCCAATCAATCGTGCGAAAGGCGTCGCCGTCGCTCCACTCGCGCAGCGATTCGAACTCCGTTCCCGCGCCGCGCAGCTTCATGCGCCGTAGACCCGCGTCGATAGTACGGTTGCGCAGGCGGAGCTTACCGTAGCGCTCGACGGCGGAGAGGTCGGGAAAGACGCGGATCGCGCGCGGCGCCGGAATGCGAAGGCGACGGCGAATGAGGCCGAGCGGATTCTCGTACCAGACGTAGAGCGTCGCGAGCTCGTCGGGACCGCGATAGATTGGCGTGACTGCGCGCGCGACCGTGGTGCGGCTTCGCGCCGGCACGCCGGCAACGAGCTCGTCGGTTTCAAACCGCAGGCTGGTCGTGGGTGTTTCGACGATCGCGAGACGTAGCGCACGACTCGAACGATTTTCTATCGCGTATTCGATCTCGGTACGAACGCCGAGCGCAAAGTGCTGCGGCGGCCTTCGCGCGACCCGCACCATTGCCGACGGCGGCCCGACGATCGCGTCGGAAATCGTCGCGCCCGCGAGTGCGACGGCCAAGGCGATCGCAAGCGGGACGAACGCCGCAACGCCCGGCGATAGTGCGAGCAGCAATGCGATCCCGGCGAGCGTCCAGAGAAAGCGCGACGTGAGCCAGGCCGGAAGCCAAATGCGCGACACCGCTTTTTCCAGCGTCAGGATGCGGCGTCGCCGCGCGGCACCGGGAGCGTTGCGAGCACCTCACGCAGGATGTCGCGAGCGGAGATGCCTTCGATCTCGGCGTCGGGGGCGACGATCAAGCGATGCGGAACGACGAGGTCGGCTACGTCCTTGACGTCGTCGGGCGTTGCGAAGTCACGCCCGGCTATAGCGGCTGCAGCCTGCGACGCGGTCAGCAGCTGCACGCCGGCGCGGGGCGAGGCGCCTAGCGTAAGGCGCGGATGCGAGCGCGTTGCAGCGACGACGCGATACGTGTACTCTCGTACGCCGCCGGAGAGATGCACGTCGCGCACCGCCCGCTGCGCGTCGAGCACTTCGGCGCCGTTTGTAACCGGCGCGACGTGCAACGCTTCCAAGTCACGCGCATCGAAGCCGGCAGCGGTGCGCGCGAGCAACTCGAGCTCCTGCGCCTCTTGCGGATACGACGACTCGACTTTGATCGTGAAGCGGTCGAGCTGCGCTTCCGGAAGCGGATAGGTGCCTTCGTACTCGATCGGGTTCTGCGTCGCGCAGAGCAGAAACGGCTGCGGCAGCGGATAAGGAACGCCGTCGATCGTGACGCGTCCCTCCTGCATCGCTTCGAGCAGTGCCGACTGCGTCTTTGGCGGCGTGCGGTTCACCTCGTCGGCGAGCACCACGTTCGCCACGATCGGTCCCGTACGCGTCGTAAACTGCGCGGTCTGCGGATTGAAGACGGTCGTGCCGACGACGTCGGACGGCATCAAGTCGGGCGTAAAGGCGATGCGACGGAACTCGAGGCCGAGCAGCATCGCCAGCGCGCGTACGGCGAGCGTCTTACCAGTGCCCGGCACGCCTTCGATCAATGCGTGACCGCGCGCGAGCAGGGCGATCGTAAGCCCGAGCGTCATACGCTCCGCGCCGACCAGAACGCGCTCCATTCCGGCCGCAAGGCGATCGGCGACTTCTTGAACGGCGGCACTCTTCACGTAGGCTCCTTTCGGCGTCGGAAATCGATCCTCGCCTGACGAACGATCTCGTCGTCGGGCGGCCGACGGCGCGAACGGCGCATCAGCTCGGCAATCGCGGTGATGTAGCCGGACGAGTTGCGCTCGTCGCGCGAACCCGGTAGATAGGGCGGCGCGAAAGGCACGTTCGCGCCGACCAGCGCGATCGCGGCGAGCGCGACGACGATCCAAACCGCGGCGTGAACCGGCGCCGGCAAGACGCCCCACATGGTCAGGCTCGCGTCGTAGCCATGGACGTATTCGTCAAAGGCTACTGAGCCGTGTCCGGCGATTGCGTTATACGCAAAACGCAGGTTGTCGGCGTGACGGAGGCGCGCGTTGCCGAAGAGCGCCGGCGCGGTAATCGCAATGACCTCGCCGCGTCCGAAGCGATACCAAACGGCGACCATGCCCTGCTTATTCACGAGCAATGGAATGCCGTGCGGATCTTTGAACGGGAAGGTCCAGTCGATCGGTCCATCGGCGCGCGCGACGCCGGCCGTGTAAGCGTTGCGCGCGAGCGTAATTGCGTCGCCGACGCCGTGCGTCTGCAGCGTCGTGCCGACGCCCGGCGTGACGTCCTGCGGACCGGCGAACTCGGCATCGATCGCGACGAGACGCCCGCCGCCTGAAACGAAGCGGCGCAGAAACTCCGTATCGTGCTCGTCGAGCGGTTTGGCGGAGGGATCGTTCTCGTAGCCGCTGATTACCAGCGTTCGAGCACCGGCCTCGAGCGCCGGCAGCGGGGCCTCGAACCTCCGCACCGCAACGCCGGCCGATTGCAGCACTTCGTAGAGCGCGCGATAACCGTTCGGTCCGGTGTCGTAGGTCGAGTAGATCGAACGAAGCCCTCTCTGCTCGATCGTGCTGCGCTCGTAGCCGAGCAGCACGAGCAGCAGCGCGCAGCCCGCAACGATGGCGAGGTCAAGACGACGCATGCGGTAAAAGCGATTCGAAGGCTTCGCGCGCGTGCCGCCACTGCAGTTCGTCAACCGCGCGCTCGGCGTAGGCCCTTTGCACGAACGGCGCGGCGACGGCATCGAAGGAGGGGATCAACGCGGCGTTGCCTCTGCGCAACGCGCGGCGAAAGTCTCCGACCGTCGCGCTGCGAGCCGCTTCGACGGTGCCCTGCCGATCGAGCAGCGCGACCGTCGCAGCGAAGAGCAACACCGCCGCTGCGCCATAGTCGCCCCGGCCCGCGGCGTTGCAAGCCTCTTTGTAGAGCGTGCGCGGCGACGGCTGTCCTTCGAGCGGCGTCGAGTCTAGCAGCGCCGTAGAACGCGCAAGGTGAAAGTTCGTCAGCAGGCGCACGACGACGAAGATCAACAGCAGACCGATGAGCGCCAAGAGCACGTCGCCGATGCTCGCCGCCGCTGCACGCCCGACGTGCACTCGCGCGAAGATCGCGTTCCACAGATGCTGCCAGCGTTCGGAGAGCCATTCCCAAACGCGCATCCACCACGGTTCCCAGACATCGACGGCGGACGACGAAAGCCGATACCGCCCCGGCGTTGCCAGCTCGCGCTCGGCCAATCCGCGCAAATCCGGAGGCTCGGCCGTTCTCACCGGCGGGGCGGATTGCAAACGCGCCATCGAGTGCGTGCGATTTGCGCGCAGCCAGCGCTCGATCAGGGCATCGCGCGGGGGTGCCGCGAGCGCGAAGGCAGCCGTGGCCGCGACGATCACGCCGGCGCGGCGGTGGTCAATCGCTCGAGGCTCGTCTCCAAGTCGAAACCCTCGCGGCGAATGCGCACGTCGAAGTAGTAGACTGCGAGCAGCACGACGGCGAACGGGGTGATGACGGCGCGCGCCAGCGAGTCGATCAGTGCCTGCAGCAGCGGCAGGTGCGCGACGGCCGCGATGAGTCCGATGAAACCGAAGATCGTGGAGCCGGTGAATATCACTGCGAAGGCCGCGAGCGAGAAGAGCAAGGCGCGCCAGAACTCGGCTCGATTAAAGACCCGTTCGAAGCCGAGCCCCACCGACTCGATCACCGGTCGCCGTTCGATTACCGTTGAGTACATGGCGAAGGTCAATGAAACCAGAATCGGCGCGAGCGACGGCAGTAATACCAAGAAACCGATCAGGCCGATCAAAACGCCGACGAATACGGCCCCGGCTCTGAACGCAAAGACCGACAGGATGCCCGCAAAGATCATGACCACGATAAAAACGATGACGTACCAGCAGAGCAAGATCAGCAGATCGATTCCGATCATCGCCAAAACCTGAAGCCAGCGCCGCAGCACGATCTCGTAGCAAGCTCGAAACTCGACCGGCCGATTGCGATAGAGACGCGCCACGCCGACAGCGACCGCGTTGAGCGCAAACGGCCAGACCAAGTACGTAGCAAAGAGCAACACGGCGAAAGCCACGATCGTCAGCGGCGAGTTGAAGATCGAGGGGATCGGCGTGGTCGGCGCGAGCTTCGGGTGTATCAAAATACGGAGCATCGCATCGAACTCCGGCTGCGAGCTGAGGTCGAGCACGTATTGCAAGATCGCCAATGGCACGATTAAGACCACGACGATCGCTGCAAACGGCAAGAAGTTACGGATATACAGCGTAACGGCCCGGTCGAAGATCTCGCCGAATCCCAGCGGGCGAAGCTCCATCGCCGCGCGACTTCGGGCCAGGCAATACGAACACCCCCGATGAAAGCCGGACGATGCTGCTAGGCACGCTCGATGCGGTGCGGCGCTATCCGGTCAAGAGTCTGCCCGGCGAGCGACTCGAGGTCGCCGAGGTCGCAGCAGACGGAATTCCGGGCGATCGCGCGCGGGCGCTGTTCGTCCTGTCGGGAAGCGCTCGTCTCGAAAAAATCTATCGCGGAAAGGAAGACGAGCGCCTGCATCGGGTGAGCGGAGTCGACGCAGCGCGCGCGGCGGCGGCGCAACGCGGAGTCGAGCTGGAAGTGCGTAGCGATGGACATTTCTTCGATGACGCTCCCATCTCGATTGTCGCCGATCGCTGGCTCGACGAGCTGAGCAAGCACGTCGGATACCACGTCGAATGGGAACGCTTTCGCCCCAACTTCTTCGTTCGCGCTTGCGATGCGTTCGCGAAGACCGAGAGCGAGCTCGTGGATGCGAGCCTTGCGCTCGGAAGCGTCAAGCTCCGCGTGCGCTGTCCGATTGGGCGCTGCGTCGCCGTGACGTATCACCCGCACGCAGATTTGATCGATCCGCGCATCCTTGAATTCATCGCGCAGGAACGCAACGCATGGATGGGGATCTACTGCGACGTCCTAGTGCCGGGCGCGGCGCGCGTCGGCGACGCACTGACGCTGCTCTAAAGACGCAACGAGAGGCGCCGCGCTTGGAGCGGCACCTCTCTGCCCACACCCAGCCCGAGCGTAGCGCACCCCGACGCTCGCCGCCCTAATGCAAACGCGTTATACCATTCGGCACTCCCAATCGGCAGCTCCGACTGGGAAGCGGCGCTACAGCGTCCGGCGGCCTTCCAGCGCTTTGGCTATCGTCATCTCGTCGGCGTAGTCGAGGTCTCCGCCAATCGGCAGGCCGTAGGCCAGACGACTCACCGTAACGCCGAGCGGTTGGAGCAATCGCGACAGGTAGAGCGCCGTCGCTTCGCCCTCGGCGTTGGGATTGGTCGCGAGAATGATCTCGTGCGGCTCCTCGCGCCCAATGCGCTCGATCAGCTCCTTGACGTGCAGTTGCGCGGGCCCGATGCCGTCCATCGGCGAAATCAAACCGCCAAGCACGTGGTAGCGCCCCTTGAACGCGCCCGTGCGTTCGATCGCATAGACGTCCTTTGCTTCGGCAACGACGCAAATGATTGTTGCGTCGCGGCGGTCGTCGGTGCAGAACTCGCACGGATCGTTTTCAGCCAAGCAAAAGCAGATCGAACAGAATCGCACGTTGTCTTTGACGGCCAAGATCGCCTCGGCTAGACTCTGCGCTTCGTGGCGTGGCCGGTTCAAGAGATAAAAGACCAAACGCGCCGCCGTCTTGGGACCGATCGTCGGCAACTTGCTGAGCTCGTTGATCAATGCGGCGATCGGGCTCGCGACCGTGTTCACATCAATCCGGGGATTCGCATGCCCCCCGTCACCGAGGCCATCCGTTTCTGCGACGCTTCGGCCGCTTTGTTCAGCGCATCGTTGACCGCCGCCGCGACGAGGTCTTCCAGCGTCTCGATGTCCTCGGGATCGACGGCCTCCTTGCCGATCTTCACTCGCCGGACGCGCTGATCGCAGCTCGCCTCGACGGTGACCATTCCGCCGGCCGCGCTTCCGCTGACGACCGTGTTCGCGAGCTCCTCCTGCGCCTTCTGCATCTCCGCTTGCATCTTCTTGAACTGCGCGAGCAAATGAGCTTGATTCATCTAGAGCTTAACCTCGTATCTTTTCGTTGGCGTAATCGAAGAGCGCGTCAGGGCCATCTTCCTCACGAACCGGCGCGCGATTCGCGCTTCCGTCCACGCGCAGCGTCAGCTTGAGAGGCACTCCCAGTACGTCGGCAATCGCCGATTCTATCAGCGCGGCGTGCTCGCGTAGGGTCTCGGCGCTCCAAGAGTTTGGCAGTTTGAGCACGATCGCGTTGCTCTCAACGGCCTCGATCACCGCCCGCGAAAGCGGCGCGCTGAGCGACTGGCGCTCGCTCTCGACCTTCCCGCGAATGCTCTGCCAGGCGGCCCTGACCTGTTGCACCGAGAGCGGCGCGCTCTTCACGGGTGCGGCCTTCGCGGGCGCCGTCTTTGCGGGTGCGGTCTTGGGCGCGGCACGAACGCCTGCTGGGTCGCCGCTCGGCCGCGCGGGCGGAGCGCTCGGCGCCCCACCGATCCGCGTTTCCAAAGCCGCGACTCGCGAGGCGATGCTTTCGAACGACGGCTCCTCGGCCGACATGATGAAACGCAGCAACGCGGTCTCGAGCTCAAGCCGCGCGTTGGCGCCGGAACGCGCCAGCGAA
>JBAVSO010000053.1:0-5526 GCA_049695635.1 Candidatus Cybelea sp.
CCTTAGTGATTTTCAAGACCGCCGCATTCAACCGCTCTGCCACCTCTCCAAGTCCTCGTAAGCATCGCTACGTCCTGATAGTCATGCTTATCGTGACTTATTAGGGCTGTAGCGATGAAAACTATCCTACCAAAACCGTTACCAAATCCGCAACCAAAGTCATGGCTCGGAGCGTCGCGGTGCGCAATACCGCTCAGCGGCGACAACTAGAATTCAGCGATCCGCTCGGCGGTAGGCGGGAGCGCGGTCTTCGTCTGACATCGCCACACCAGACCGGTAGCCTCGCCGCCGCGATCACGTCCAATTCAATACGGCGAAAGTAGTCGGCCCAGCCGCGCAGGTCGGCACCGCCGATTGCGAAGTTGCGCTTGGCTTGGCTGTTCTCCCTCATGACGGTTTTTTGTCGGAAATCCAGTGATCCGTGGCTCTCGATCCGGGACCGAGACCACCTTGGCTCAGTAAACGGCGTTGCTACCATCGACGGCGCTCGACGGATCCACGAGGTTGTCGGACGAACCAAGCGTTGTGATGTTGGTCCCGCGCGGATAGCTAAGTACCTGGACATCCGCCATTGCTTGGTCGGCTACTAAAACACGCGTGTTTTGCGCGTTAATCGTGACGTGAAATGGGTCCTGGTAGCCAGAACCGAGCTTCATGGAAACGCGAGCGTACGGCGGTTTGATGACGTCAACCGTCGCCCTACCTTGATCGCATGCGATGAGGTTCATTTGCCGGTCGAGTACAACTCCGCCGGCGTACTGGAGTTTTACGCCGAGCACCTTTCCAGAGCACCCGCTGAGGCCTCCAGCATATTCGACGATCCTCGCGTTAGAACTCGTATTATAGGCGACAAAAACGTCGCCGCTTGTGTCGATCGCAACGCCCTCGACGCTGCCCCCCGGAGAACACGAGTCGATCACCGAATTGCTGCCTTGAGCATACTCGTTCACATAACCTCCGTTGAAGTCGGCTTCGTAAACGTTTCCGTTCGTGTCGACGTTGACGTTCACGGGATCGTTCATCGCGGCGCTATAGCTGAAAGAAGGCGACAGACTCCCGGGCGCATACTCGGAGATGCTGGAGCTCAGGTAGTCGGCAACGTAAAAATTCCCATTGCCGTCGACGAAGCTGCCGTCGGGACCCGCCATCCCAGCCGATATTATCGCAACTAAGTACCAGCTTTTGTCCTTGAGGATCTCAACTTCGCCGGTGCCGAAGTCCGAGACGAATAAATCTCGGGCGTCGACTTGTACGGATCGGTGCATCACGCGAAGCGGCTCGCCGAGGCGAAGAGAACTAAGGAATTGCGGGGCGACTCCGGATCGCGCACCGTCCAACGCAGCGTACCTCATGAGGCTTGCGTCAGGCGCGCCGCTCGAACAGCCGCCGACGGCGACCACGGCGCTCAAAACGAGCGCTGAAGTAAGCATCACCAATGCTCTTTCCACGATTTCCTCCAGGCCCGACACTAGTTGTCGGGGACGCTTGGATACACAGCGACACCAAACGGGCTGGTCACTCCGCTGCTCGGCCCCAGCGTCGTCACGACCTTATCGCCGGGATAGGTAAGGACATCAACGGTGCTGCCACCATAATCCGCGACAACAAGTCGGTTTTGCCCAAAATTTAGTGCGATACCAGTCGGTCCCGAAAAACCGCGCCAGACTTGCGAGATGTATTTATACGGGGGCGGTATGATGTCGATTTGCGGGGGGACATACGGGTAGGAACAACCGCCTTGATCGGCGGCGATTATGTTGGCGCTGCTGTCCAACACGACGGAGTTGACGCTGCACATGCCGCCGAACACCGAGCCCGGGCCATCGCAGCCCGCAAGTGGGCTATGTGCCCCGGTGTGGTTGGCGAATATCGCGATTTGAAACTGCTCGGCGAAGATCAAATCGCCGGACGAATCGACGATAAGGCCCGCTGGAGACACACCACCCGTACCACACTCCTCGAACATCTTATTTGTGCCTTGCGCGTACTCGCCTATTACATCCCTACAGAAGTCGCCTACGTAGACGTTCCCGCTTTTGTCGGTGGTGACGCCACCCGGACAGCTCAAGCCATTCGAGTATGTGAACTCAGGTGAACTCGACCCCTTGGCGTACTCGGTGACCGTGCCCGCATTTGAATTGGCGACATATAACGCGGCGGTTTTCGGATCGAGCCAAAGGTGGACTGGACCGCTGATGCCCGATGTTATGGTGCGGGTGATCTGGTATTTCCTGTCAAAAATCTGAACAGAGTTGTCTTTGTATTCGGCGACGGCCAATTGAAACGACTTGGCTCTCACGAAGTCGTTCCTTGAGCGAGTTGCGCCTTCTGTTTGGAAAGGTAGTTGCGGCGCGCTTCCTGCGCACGAAGTACAAAGCGCTGCAACCAACGCGATAACGACTAGTTGACGCATCGGCGAAAACTCCTCTCTTGGGACGGGTGATGTTCACGGCTTTATTACAAGTCCCGCGGGATCAATAACGCCATTCGTGAGGATCGCATACGGCGTATATTGGCCGGGTTTATATGCCTTAACGGTAGATGCGCTTCCAGCCGTATTTGAGATCATGGCAGTTCCGACGCTATCGATCGCCATCCAAGATGGATAACCGAGAGGCGTGATTGTTTGGCTGGGATAGACAGAACCGGGCGGATAAACATTGACAAAACCAGGAACGTAAGTCTTTCCGTTGTCAGACACCCACAGGTTGCCTTTGGGATCGAACTTGACGTCGTCTGGAGTGTCCAACCCACGCAAGCCCATGTTTTCAACATTTCTCGTTCCATGCGGAAGTTTCCACACCGCGCCCACTCCGGCATCGGCGATGAAGATGTTACCCGCGTTATCAACCGTGAGACCGCGAATGTTCGAGAAACCAGGGCTCGTGATCGTCTTCGACGGAGATGAGCTGCCGTACGCATATTCGATGACCGAAGCCGCATCCGTTACGTAAAGCGTACCGCTCGGGCCAATCGCCAGGCCATATGGTCCCGGCGAGATTAGACCATTCGTGATGACGATGCTGGGCGTGGTTTGACCCAGCGGGTATTCGCTGATACTGCCATCACCGGTACACTGGTTTGCGACGTACAGCGTACCGCCAGGATCAATGGTAAGGCCCTCCACAGCGCAGAGGCCGTCGACGATCGTCGCGACCGGGTATCGGTTCCGACCCAAGTCCCGCAGACGAATTATTTGAATGTAGGGCCTGCCGTTACTTTCGTCGGCCTGGAATAATAGGCGGCCTTTCGTCTGATACACGCTCAGCCGACCCGTGAAATCCTCGTGTTGCGGAACGATTAACGTTGTCGTCGATTGCTCCGCGAGCGGCGCCGCATGCATGCCTCCGCTGCCGCAGCCGCTGCTTGCGGTCAGGATAGCAGCTGTAACAAGCCCAACCCGAAGCAGACTGAATGACTTCATCGCGTACTCTCCTGACGCTTGGCCAGCGGTCCGAGTTCCGATCAGTCGGGGCTGTCGCCAATCACGAACGGCGGCTGTTGCCGGATGTGCTGAGCGTACTATACGCGCTCTGCTGGGTACAGCCGGAATCCTGGAAAAATCGATGTAACTGCCAAGAATTACCAGGGAAAAGGAGACTCTCTTCCTGCAATTCTGCTGTTCGGTTTTTGCGTCACCTGTTACGATATGTTTACCTCGGCGAGTGCCGGGAAGCTACGGTCGACGCAGGCGTCTGACATTCGGAGTTGGCGTCATCCCTCCGCCGCTACCTTCAGATATCCGGGCGGCGAGCTAGTCATATTAGGTCCTGGACCGCTTAAGCAGGTCACTTCGAGGAGGAACTCACATGCATACGACACGTTCGCGCTACGCGTTCCTTGTGCTAACGCTTTTAACGGTTGACGGCTGCAACGGCGGTACATCTTCTTCGCCGGGGCTGTTGTCGGAATCGCAAAACCTCGCAGCATACGTCCACTCCGGGGTGCCGTTAGCGCCGGCAGTCCATCATGCGGTCGCGCCGCAGACAACTCATCCCTCGTACTCGACGCGCGGTTCGCTGGTGTACGAAGCCGACCTGAGCGAATCAAAAGTCAACATCTACAAAACAAGGTTGCTGGCGTATAACCCTGCGCCCTTCAAGCAGATCTCGGTCGCAAAGGGATGCCCGCTAGCGGTTGTTGCGGACACCGAGGGAACGATCTATGTAGCCGATAACTGCGACGGAAACGACGTTGAGGAGTACGCAAAAGGCTCGACGAGATTGTTGAGGTCGATTACGACCGGCATCAGCAATCCACAGGGCCTTGCGATAGACCAGAGCCAAAACCTTTACGTCGCCGGCGGCTCCCCTTCTTCGATCACGGTCTATAAGCTCGGAGCGACGACGCCTTTTGAGACCATTACCGGAGGCGGTTTGACCAATCCGAACGGGTTGGCAGTCGATAGCAGCGGGAACCTCTACATCGCCGACCGGGGTGCATCTACCGTTTTCGAGGTCGAGGCCGGCACGACGACCGTTAGCAACCTGAATCTAGCTGGGCTCACTGACCCGGTTGGTGTCGCGGTCGATCAGAAACGTAACTTCCTGTGGGTGACCGACTTTATAGGTAATAAGACCCAAGTCTACAAGATCGGGCAGACGACGCCGTTCAAAACGGTCCCCGGCACAGACGAGCCCTACGCGATTAGCGTGGAGAATGTCGGCAAGCCTTTGGGGGAGGTCGTAATTTCGGATATTACGTTGAACGCATTCTTCGCGTACAAACGCGGCACGTACACGCCATACGCGAAGGTGACGAGCGGAGTCGAAAATCCGCAGGGTATACTCGTAACGCAACCGTAGGCGCGCTACAAATCTAACTTAACCCGGAGCGAGTCCGCATCGAAGCGGGCTCGCTCTCGTTTAGCGGTTCTCGTTGAAATCGCATCGCCATGCCTTGGCGATCTCTTACGCTTCGAAGGCATTCATGAAACTGTGCATATTGAGAAAGTTGTCATGGATCCGGCCTTTGCGCGGTTCGGCGCCCCAAGCGAAACGAGATGAGTTTAGCAGAAGCAAAGGGATCGCGTTCGAGGACAGCGGCCTCGCTATCAATAGGAAGGCCACCTCGCTTCAAGGGCTTTGCGACCGTCTCCCGATCAGCGACACCCCGCCCTGACCTGTAGCTCCGGACTACGAGCGAATCATTTCGCATCTAGCGCATCACGCCTGGCGGCGGTGCTTCAGTCCGAGGGTAAGCCCTCCGCGGCAATTTGGTAACGATTTGGTAACGGATTAGGTATTCGAGAGCACTGCTAAGGCCCGATAGTCATGACTCCGCGAGCTTAGCCGTGCTTGCGGTGACGCATCGAGGCAACCGCAGGTGATTTCAAGACCGCCGCTTTCAGCCACTCAGCCACCTCTCCAAGTCCTTACAAGCCCGATCAAGGCGCGGTTACGGCGCTTATTGATGCTTACACGACCTAACCTACTCCTACCTCTTGTGAGAAACCACTGAGAGTTTTTAGCCTTCGTATCTGAGAATCAGCCCGTTTCACAACCTCCGTCTGTCCGAATCCGCACC
>JBAVSO010000054.1:0-12947 GCA_049695635.1 Candidatus Cybelea sp.
TCGAGCTGCTGCGAGGCGACGTCGCCGGTAGCAACCAACGAGTTGACTCTGGAGAAATCGGCTTGCGCTTTATCGTACGCTTGGGCGGCGGCCGGCACTTGAGCCTGTGCGGCGTGCAGCTGCGCCGTCGCTTGCGCGACCGCGTCTTGTGCGACGGGCACCTGCGCCTGGACATTGGCGACCGCGCCGCCGGCCTGCGAGACGCCACCCTGACCCTGCTGCGTGGTCGCGCGCTGATTGGCGACCGCGAGATCGTATTGCGCCTGAGCGGCCCGCAGCTTCGCCAGCTCGTCCTTGTTGTCGAGCACAATCAAGAGCTGGCCTCGATGCACGGGCTGATTGGTGTCTACCAAAATCTGGTTGATGCGCTCGGGGATCTTGCTGGTCACCGCAACTTCGTCGGCGGCAACGTGGGCGTCGTCGGTGCCTTCGTGGGAGAGCATGAAGGAAACCCACGGCACGCCCCAGACGAGCGCCGCAACCACAACGACAACCGCGCCGACTATGAAGAAGATGCGCTTGCGCGGCCGCGAGCGCGAGTCGTCGGAATCGGGCGGACGATCGTCGCTAGGCGCGGATTTTCCCGGGCCGTTTCCCCGCCGCGTAGCGGCGATCTCTTGCTGATCTAACTCTCGTGTATCCATTACGAGTTCCTAACCCCATTGAGAAAGACGTCAATAAAGTACTCCAGCGCCGCATCGGGGTCGCCCCGATGGAGCAGCGAATCCGGAAACTTCTTGCGGCCAAGCGCGTGCATGAAAACTAAGCCCAAAAAGACCATTGCCAGTTTTTGCGGGTCGCCCCGTAACTCGCCGGCCTCGACCCGGCGCCGCATGAACTCCGTGAGCACCGCGAGAATTGCGAGCTGCGGACGCCACGAGGTCTGCGCAAAGATGTCTTGGTCGTACTCGTGCTCGACGAGCGACCAGCGGATCATATCGCCAAGTGCTTCAAAGCGGGCGAACATCAGGCGCGCTATCGTCAGCAAGTCCTCCGGCAGCTCGCCCGTGAGCTGGGACGCGACGCCCGCGAGTTCGAGATATCCGCAATAATGCTGCGCGCAGGCTACGAGGATCGCTTCCTTGGTGCCGAAGTGGCGAAAGAGCGTCGCTTCATTCACGCCCGCAACGTCTGCAATTTCACGCGTCGTCGCGCCGCGTTTGCCCTTGCGTCCGATCACCTCGCGCGTCGCGGTGAGAATTCGCTCGCGCGTCTCCTCGGGCGATGCCGATCTGCCGCCTTCCATCGGCTTACGCGTCTCGATCATGGCGTACCGCTCCCGGGTTGGATCGGAACGTTGGTCTCGTAGGTTCCGTAGGTAGCGTCGGCGACGGCACGAACGTGTGGAATCGCGATCGCCGCGTGCTGCGTCGAGAGCACGGAATAGTTGCCCTGTTGGCGGTACCGCTGCGTCATGGTGATCTTGCCGCCGCTTGTGTAGTACCACTCCATCTGAAGAAGCGAATAATCCGACGGGTCCACGTACACCAGCGTGCGATCGAGAATGTCGCTATGGATCTTCTTGGTCATCCGCAGCACGATCGTGGGGCGGCCGTCCAGCAGGGCAGTGCCGTCGACGCTGACGTACTCGTCCTTCTCCCACGCGAGCGGGTTTCCGATATCGTTAAAGATCCGCTGAAATCCCCGCGCGTAGCTGGGGACGCGGTCGAAAACGACCTCGTAAAAACTCGGACGCTTGAAGTATTCGGTGCCGTCTAGCTTGGGCGCGAGCCACGGAAAGTTGAGCATCCGGATATCTACGTGGACGCGCGCGCGGTACGAACGCAACGCTGGGTTGCGGTCGGCCATGTGCTGCACGATCGCGTGCGCGTTAAATGGAAGCGGCGCCCCGTCGTCAGCCGGACCGGCGCCAAGCGTCGTCAAAGCCAGCGTAGTAGCGCTCACGAGACGGGCCGCAGCCCCAAACCTTGGTGTAAATCTCATTCAGTGCGGTGCAAGTGGGTACTTGCACGCACAGCCTACCACGCCACGCCGGCTGAATGCAAGTGCTTGCACGCACCCGCCTGCTAGCGACTAGCGGCGCCGCCCGCGGGCTACATTGACGAGGACGAGGCCTTGTGGTGCGCCCCGCGGGCGCGTCGGAATCCCTGAGCTTTGGCCTGGGACGGGCAAAGGTATTCGCCGTGCTTGGTCGTCCCGTACGCCGGGTCACCCGGTTCGTGGTAGACCTTCGAATTGAGATTCACCCAGACGGGTTCAACCGCACCACAGTTGGGCTTCCCAGTCATCGCGCCCATCGCGCCGTTTGCCGCACCCTTGGCAGCGCTACCCATTGCACCGGCAGCCGAGCCGGCGGCCCGCCCGGCGTTTTGCGCGGCACTACCCATTGCACCGGCGGCCGAGGCAGCGGTCTGGGCCGCATTGTTCGCAGCGTTATTCGTTTTGCCGCTGCAGCCGACCAACCCCGAAAGCGTGATTCCAAAAAACGTGAGGAGTACGATCGCGCGCATGTCGCTTGAGCCTCCGATCTCCGTTGGCGTACTCTCGTTTACGTACCGACGAAAGCAGCATAGGGATTAACGCGCTTCGCGACGGCTGCGGTACTCTCCCGGACGGGTCGTCACCGAGTCGTCCCGTTCTTGGCGGCGGCGCCTTAACGAGGCCGTGCCGGGCGATACCCCTGCGCGTTAGCTTGCGAGCGGCACAGGAAACGAGCGTGCTGCGTCTTTCCGTAGTGCGGATCGCCCGGCAGCAAATAGCGTTTCGGCCCCTCGAGCGCCCAGACGGGCGCTTCGCCGTTGCAGTTGGGCATGCCGGCCGCCGGTGCCGCGCCGCTGGGCTGCGGCGAAGTCGCGCCGCCCGATTTTCCGCTCGCGCACGCGCTCAACGCTGCGAGTATCAATCCGATCAGTGCGGCTCTGCGCTTGCTCATGGCCTGCGTTTTCACGCAATTGCGCGCCAAAACCCGCTTGCGGCCGGCGCGTCGCCGCCCCGCTCATCGAGGCGACCGCCCGATTACGGCGAAGGATTCGCATTCGCGCCGCGCTCGCCGCGGCCGAAGGAGACCACAATGTTCGATGCCATCAAAGACGTCGCGCAGCAGATGATGTCGGGGAAGATGGACTCAGCCGCGGTCGGACAGGCCGTCGGCGATCATCTCGACTCGGTCGGAAACGATCAGCTCGCCGATCATCTGCAAACCGCTGCCTCGAATCTGCAAAATAAGGGTCAGACCGACTTAGCGCAGCAAGCCACCGTGCTCGTCGAGCAGATTCGCACGAATCCCGCCGGAGCCAAAGATGCCGTGGTTGCGTTCATTGCGGGCAATCCGCAGCTGCTGCAACATTTTCCACCCGACTTCGTCCAGGGGATCGCGTCTAAGCTAGGTCTATGAAAAGCTTTGCTTCAATAGTCTTATGCGTCTGCTTTCTTGCGGGTTGTAGTCATCACGCCGCGAACGTAACGTCGCGCAGCGCAGGTGCGGGTCAAGCGCCGGCGGGCGGCGCGACGATCGTTGCGGCCGGCACGGAATATTACGGAAAGCTCGAGCAGCAGATCGGCACGAAGACGAGCAAGAACGGCGATAGCTTTGCCATTGATGAGACCCGCTCGAGCGATAAAACGCTGAAGGGAGCCGTCATTGACGGGCACCTCGAGGACGTCGCGCCGGCTGGACCGATGCGCAATCCCAAGATGACGGTTGTCTTTGACGACATACGCCTACCCGACGGTACGAAAGCGCCGGTTGACGTACAACTGATCACGTCCGAGACGTTTTCCCCCAAAACACATCATCTGCGCACGATCGGCATGATGATTGCGGGCGCGATCGCGGGCCACGAGCTGGCGGTCCACACTGGGAAAAGGCATGGCGCGCTGCTGGGTGCGGCCGGCGCCTACACCCTCTCGCAAGCCATGAAGACCGACATCGCCGTCCCCGCGGGAAGCATCGTCGAGGTTCGGTTCAAATCGCCGGTGACGACCGGGGGAGAAGACGCTCGCTGATTGCGACGAGGCGCTTGCGCGCTTGGCGCGCCAGCAGCGATGGCTCGCCGACGTAGACGCGCCGGCCAGCGACGAACGTTGCCTGCACCCAAGTGTCGTCGCCACGGTAGACTAACGCGTTGAGCGGCGGCGACCACGGGTCGATTTCGGAAGCATCGAGCACGACGTAATCGGCCGGCAGTTCCGCCACCAGGTCGCCGCCTGCGATCCGCAGCGCCCGCGCGCCTTGCGCGGTGCCGAGCGCGAACGCGTCGCGGGCACCGAGGGCTGCACTGTCGAGGTGCAGGATCTTCTGCAGCAGCGCGGCCGCGCGCATCTCAGCAATCAGCGACGGCCGCACGTCCGCATCGGTTCCCAATCCGATCGGAACGCCGAGCGATTGCAGCCGCACTAAGTCGCAGATACCGTCGCCAAGATACTGGTTGGTCATGGGGTTGTGAACGACGCGTGCGCCGCGACGTGCCAACAGATTGGCATCATCGTCGCTGAGATAGATGGCATGGATCGCAACCGTCCGTTCGTTGAGTGCGCCAAGATCGTCGAGCAGCGCAACGGGCGTGCAGCCGGACTTTTGCTGCGTCTCCGCTCCTTCGTAAGCGGCTTCGGCGACGTGAACGTGCAGCATGCAGTTCCGTTCGCGTGAAAACTCGGCCGCCGCGCGAATCATCTCGTGAGACGCAGCGTGCAGCGAATGCGGAGCGACGCAGACGTTTGCCTCGGGAAAGCGGCGAATTAGCTCGAGGGTGCGTTCGGCGGCGACCGGGGTGCTCTCCCGAAACTGCGGCGGCGCGTATTGCGCGTCCATCCAGGTGCGGGCGAGCACGAGCCCGATGCCCGCGTCGCGCGCCGCGCGGATCGCTGCCTCCGCATGCTCGTTCCCGGCGCCGTTGAGATAGAAGAACTCGGCGACCGTCGTGATGCCCGCAGCGAGCATCTCGGAGAAAGCGGCAACGAACGTCCAATAGACGTCCTCGGGCGTGAGCTGCGGCACGACGCGATAGAGCGCCTCGCTTCGCCATTTTTTAAAGGGCCAATCGTCGGCCCAGCCGCGCAGCAGAATCTGATACGCATGGCTGTGTCCGTTAATGAAGCCCGGCACCACAAGCCGGTCGGCGGGAAAAGAACGTACGCTGAGATTTCGCGCGGCGGCGCGCACGTCGTGGAAGTCGCCGGCCGCGACGATCTTTCCCTCCCTTACGACGAAAGCATAATCCTGGCGGAGCTCACCGGAGACGATGGCGCGCGCGCAACGCACTAGCTCGCTGGTCATAGCGATCTCGTCATCCTTCGACAGGCTCGGGATGACAATCGACAAGCTCGGGATGAGAACTCGAGACCGGCACGCCGTTTTTGAAAACCACTGCGGCAAGGTTGCCGCCGAACTGCCAACCGAACTCGTCGGGCGATTCGATGCGCAATGCGACGAAGTCGGCGCCGGCGCCCACGCGAATGCGGCCGGCATCGACCCGCAGCGAGTGCGCTGCGGCGCGGGTGACGGCGTAGAGTGCCTCGGGAGCGGAGAGCCCGAAGAGCTTGCGTCCAAAGTACGCAACCGTTTGCAAATTCAAGCACGGCGAGGTTCCAGGATTATAGTCGCTCGCGAGCGCGACCACGCCGCCGGCTTCGAGCAGTTCGCGCACCGGCGCTCGCCCGGGCAGATCGAGATACGCAATCGTTGCCGGGCAGGCGACCGTGACGATGCCGCGCTCTGCGATCGCGTGCACGTCGTACTTGCGAATGTAGTTACAGTGGTCAACCGCGTCCACGCCGAGATGGGCCGCCATCTCGGCCGCGCCGCCGTAGGCCATCTCGTCACAATGCACTCGCAACCGCATGCCGTGCAGCCGGGCGGCATCGAGGTAGCGGCGCGTCTGCTCGGGCGAGAAGAATCCGGGCTCGCAAAAGGCGTCGGCATAAACGGCGCCGTGCGAGGCCGCCGCCGGAACGACCTGGTCAATAAGGTAATCCACGAACGCTTCCTCACGCGTGAACTCGGGCGGCAGCGTGTGCGCCCCAAGGAAGGTTGCGACCAGCCTCGGAACACCGGCGTCGTCGCGATGCTGCGCGATCAAGTCGAGCAACGCCGTCTCACCGGGCTTGTGCAGCGCATAACCGGTTTTGGTTTCGAGCGTGGTCGTCCCGTGAGCGAGAATCGTGCGCAGCCGCGGGCGGATCGTCGTTTCGTAGAAGCCGGCCGGGTCGAGCAGCGCCTCGCGCGTGCGCTCGACCGTGTAACGCATGCCGAGCGGCGGGTCTTCGCCACGAATGCGAGCGGCGAAATCCGGTTCGCGATCGCCGGCGAAGAGCGGATGCGCGTGCGCGTCAACCAAGCCCGGCACGATCACGCAATCACGGAAGTCTAGATACTCACTTTGCGTTGGATGACGCGATGACGAGATGACGTCGCGCGCGGGACCGACGGCGATAATCCTGCCGTCTTTAACGACCAGCGCCGCGTCTTCGATTCGGCCGAGGCTATCGAAATCAATGGCGCATTGACGAGCTTGCGTGTCGCACGTGACGATCGTTGCGGCGCGGATGATCAGCGAGCCTGACTCGGACACGCTGGATGCATCCTCCGCCGGAGAACGTTGGCCCTCTAGAACTGCGGCGATGTCGAGGTAACGAGCCTACGGCCTGGAAATATCGCCCCTGGCCGAGCTGCGCGGCGAAAATCTCTCGGAGGTCACCGAGAACGTACGCCGACGAGGCATCGCAAGAATCTGAAGCCGGGCCGAAAGGCCGCCGGGCAGTCGTTCTGGCCAGCCCGTAGTTCTGGGTCTCACGCCGCAAGCGGCGGCGCCGTAGAGTGCCGTTGCTTCGCGAACGATCTCGTCCTCGCTCACTGCCGCACCGTCGCGCTTCAGTCTTTCGAACGAATCGTTGCCGATTGCCTCGAGCAGCAGGCTGCCGCCTCCGCCACTGCAGCCTGAAATCATTGCAATAGCCGCGAACGTGCTTAGCCCGCAGCCACCCAACTCCACGCTCTTCATTTCACTGCGCCTCTCTGAGACTTGACGGAATCAACTGCTGAATGCGTTCGTGTTGCGAAAGGGAAACCCCGTACACTATCCTTCGTACCATCTCCTTAAGATCCGACGCGATCTCCTGTCCACGCTGACGCGTCGGGTCATCGTCCCGTAAGATTCAGGGTTCGGTTAGCACCAAGTAATCATGCATTGATTGCATCCTACTAGCATGATGCGCGTCCCGCACCCGCGGCACTGGCAGGCATTCTGCGCACTAGTCAAAGGAGTGAGTGCCGGCTCAGGCTAATCTGCGGGCCAATAATCGTCTTGGCGTCGGCCCCTCGATTTCGGAGGTCAACTTCTGGTGATTAAAAACGCGCTCAGTAAGCGAATCACGCGACACAAGTTCGCGAAGACGGCCGGCGCAGCGGCCCTTGGCGCCGCCATTGCGGGCCCGGCAACGGCTCGCATTACTAAACCCGCGGCCGATCGGGAGAGCGCGCTGGATCACGTTGTCGTGATTATGTTCGAAAACCGTTCCTTCGATAATGTGCTGGGCCGACTCTACGCCCCAGGCGAGGTTGCTTCATTCGAAGGCGTGATCGGCAAAGACTTAAGGAACCCGATCCCCGATTGGGCTGAAAACGGCGCGGACCGAAAGTTCGTTCCCTATGGGATAGCGGCGAACATGAACACGCCCCACCCTGATCCGGGCGAAGAATATCCACACATTAACACTGATCTGTTCGGCGTCCAGGATCCGAGAAATCGATTTATGCCACTTGCAAAGATGGTGACGCCGTATAATGCGCCTGCTCCGGGTCAACAACCCACAATGGATGGTTTCGTCGCCGATTATATCAGCGCGTTTGCCGCCGAGAAGGGTCGCCAGCCAACCTACGAAGAGTACGCCCAAATCATGACGGGCTACACGCCTGAGCAGATGCCGGTCACCTCAACGCTCGCGCGCGGCTTTGCGACTTTCGATCATTGGTTCTGCGAGGTGCCTTCGCAGACGTTTACAAACCGTTCGTTCTTCCATGCGGCAACCGCATCCGGCTTTGTCATCAACTATCCACCGGCAGCTGCCTTCCCAATCCATAATACGGCGGAAACGCTTTTCGAGCGGCTTGAGGCAAAGGGCCTTACGTGGCGCGTCTACTGCGACAGGCCGAGCCCCGCGTCGTTTACAGGAATCATCCACGCGTCAAGACTGCGCACCCGTTTCGCAACAAACTTCTTCACGGTTGAGGATTTTCTCGAAGACGCCGCTAGAGGAACCCTGCCAACCTACGCATTTATCGAACCCAACATGTGGCATGGCCACAACGACATGCACCCGCCGGAATCAGCGCTATTGCACGGCCTGCCATTCGATGAACCGTCATCCCTGCTTGGAGGCGAAGCGTTGCTTGCCAAGGTCTATAACGCCGTCAGGTCTTCCTCGTCTTCAAATGGATCAAACTATCGCAATACGTTTCTGTTGGTTGCTTTTGATGAAGCGGGCGGCACGTACGATCATGTCGCCCCGCCGACGGCGCCGCCGCCCGATCCGGCCGCTCCCGCCGGCCAGATGGGTTTCACCTTTGATCGCTCCGGTCAGCGCGTGCCTGCTGTCGCAATTTCAGCCTGGATTCCCGAGCGCGTGGTCGTTAACGAAGAATACCGTCATACCTCGCTCATACGCATGATGCGAGAGCGCTGGTCTCTTGGCGATCCATTGACGGCTCGCGACGCCATAGCCCGCGACATCAGCCCGGTTCTATCCCTGTCTCAGCCCCGCGCACCCGAGAACTGGCCCGACGTAGCCCCGCGGCCGGTTCCCCCGTTCAATGCTGCACTATTGCCACCAGACAAGCCCCTTTCCGTTCTTGGTAAGGCGATGCTTCACGCAGCCCTGGAGTTCGAGAAGATGCTTGGCGCAAAAGTCCCCACCATTCCGGATGACGTCACGATTACGGGTGCACAGGCCGTGGACATCATGCGAAATACGGCGTTTAACTTGTTTCCTGGTCTGCGAAGCTAACAACCGTCACGGAGAAATGAGATGGATTCGACGATCGCAATCGACATCGCACTAGAACCTGACACGACAATGGTTCAGCGCGCGCAAGCCGACAACGACCGCCTGCTAAGGGCGTTCCCCAAAGGTTTCGCTCTGGACGCGACCCACCACGCTCACGTCTCCGTGCTGCAGCGCTATGTTAGGACGGCCGAGCTGGAGAGCATCTACGACGCCGCAAGTAACGTGATGCGCGATGAGAACCCGTTGCGCTGGAAGCTCGAAGCATTCAAGTATTACTATATTCCTGATCCCCCGATCGGCTTGGCTGGCATCGTGGTTCGTTCGACTCCAGAATTGCTGGCTCTGCAGCAAAAGCTGATCGATGCTGTTGCGCCGTTCACGGTTAGGACCGGGAGCGCCGCCGCATTCTTTACCACGCCCGACGAGCTGGAAATCAACCAGCCCACAATCGACTATATCGCTGCGTTCGTTCCCGAAGCGACCGGCGCGCACTTCAATCCGCACGTTACGATTGGAGTGGGGACCGTGGACTACCTAGATAAGCTGCTCGCCGAACCCTTTAACGATTTTACGTTCTCCCCGGCGGGGGCGTCAGTCTATCAGCTCGGCAACTATGGGACGGCACGTAAAGCGCTTAAGGTACTGGACTTGAAGCCATGAACGCGGCCGCTGATCCCCTTCCGTCGTGGAACGAAGGCTCAGCCAAGACGGCGATTCTGGACTTCGTTCGCAAGACGACCGATACGACGAGTCCGGACTTCGTTCGAGAAGAGGATCGCATCGCCACATTCGACCAAGACGGCACGCTTTGGGTGGAGCACCCCTTCTATACCCAGCTCGCGTTCGCGCTGCAGCGCCTCGCCGATTTGGCCCCACAGCATCCCGACTGGCAGATGACCGAGCCTTACAAGTCCGCTCTCGCCGGCGACCTGGCTGCGTTTGCGAAGTTCACTATGAGCGACTTGGAACAGCTGGTCGCGGCTACGCATGCCGGCATGACGACAAGTGGCTTTCACTCGATTGTCTCTGACTGGATCGCTAAGGCGAAGCATCCGCGCTGGGATCGCCTATACACGGACCTGGTCTATCAGCCGATGCTGGAAGTCATGCGGTACCTGCGTTCAAGTCGCTATAAAGTATACATTGTAACTGGTGGCGGCCAAGCTTTCGTGCGAGCTTATGCCGCCCAGGTATACAGCTCTCAACCCGAGGAGGTCATTGGGTCATCACTCGCCACGCAGTTTGAATACGATGCCAGCGGTAAGGCGGTTCTCCTGCGCCCGCCAAAGCTGCTATTATACGACGACTCCTCGGGTAAGCCGCAGGACATTTACCTCTTCCTCGGGCGACCACCGCGGGCGGCCTTCGGAAACAGTACGGGCGACCAACAGATGCTAGAGTATACGCAGTCAGGTGGCGGAGCTCGGCTGATGGCCCTGGTGCTGCACGACGATGATAAACGCGAATACGCATATGGCCCCGATAGCGTGCAAACCGACACAAAGTTCGGCGCTTTCACCCGGGCACTCTATGACGAGGCAAAGGCAAAGGGCTGGATCATCGTCAGTATAAAACACGACTGGAAGCGCATTTTCGCTTTCGAGCCTTAGCCTCGCGCCTCGCCGCTAACCCCATACCCACCCGACCGCACCGCACCTGCACCCGCCACACGTTTTGTTGCCTCGCAGTATCACGCCGATCGGCCTCGCACACCAGCTTTGCAAACCTCGCAGCACGGCAGCCACACCTCGCATCGGCGCACTTCGTCACCATGAAAGAGTGGCAGAGTTAAGTTGTTCAGCCCTTTAAGGAACCGCTTTCTAACTTCGTGGTGCCGATACTGAGCGCCAACGGGAATCGAATCGGTTCGAGCACGGTTACCGCTGGTCGCCGACGGTCAAAACGCCGCGTGAAATCAGGGTTTTCGCCCCGGCGCCTGGTCGCGCTGGGCAAGGACGGTTGCCATCGACGGCAACCGTTTGGCAACCGCGGCTAAAGGCTCATTCGCCTTGCTCCGGTGCGATGGTTGGTATAGTACCAGTCTACGCGAGTGCTAATAAAGCGCGCGCAGCGCTAAACTATCAAGCCTCAGCGCTAGCCGTTCCTTACAGCGCGGCCGAATTGCAGGCGAATATGGTCGCGGGCATCAGTTACATTAACGCGCAAATAGCGGGGGTCATCGTGAACACCTGACCCGATTTCAGCAGCGCGCTCCCTTCCAATCTACCCTGCGCACTATTCCGAGACTGAAATGCCACGAGTCGCGCCATTCCGGCTGTGAACGGCCTTCATTGGTCGGAAATCGGGCTGGAACGGTGCGGTTCTGTCCCGATTGCGCCGTGATCGCTGCGAATCGCGTGCGGGCAAGGGAATGAAAACGAATAGTCGGTACCCAACGAGGCCTCCCCCTGGGCACCCTTTCCGAGTTTGCCGTCTTATCTGCGCCCACTCTTGGTGAAAGTCACCTTAAATCAGTAAACAAAAGCGGAACATTCGGACACCGATCGCTGTATCTGTCAAGCGAGGTGTAGCTCGACGAACGATTGGCGACGGCCATCGGAAGAACCAATATGAACGCAAGCCTAACAATGCCGCGGATCACGGAAGCCTCGCCGCGTTTCAAGGCCAGGATGGCCGGTGTCTTTCAGCTACTCGAAGCCCTGTTCGCAGCATTTGGCTTCGTCATTATTCCGGGGAAGTTTTTCGTCGCCGGCAACGCCGCGGCTACAGCGGCCAATATCCTGGGAAACGAGCGATTGTTTTGGCTGGCGTTTACATTCTCGCTCGTCGGCGTTGTGTGTCATATCGTTTGGGCGCTTCTTATGTACGAGTTGCTCAAACCTGTGAGCAGGAGCCTCTCTTTGCTCGCAGCATTCGTCATTCTCGTGGGTTGCGCCGTTCAGGCCGTTACCAGCCTCTTGTACCTCGCTCCCTTGCTCATCCTGAAAAGCGGTAGCTCTTTGAGCGCGTTTACACCGGACCAGACGCAGGCGCTGGCGCTTGTGTTTTTCAAAATGAGTTCCTCCGCCTTCGACCTCTACCTGGTGTTCTTTGGACTCTGGTGCGTTCTGATCGGCTACCTCATTTTCAGGTCGACGTTCCTGCCTCGGGTTCTGGGAGTGCTGCTGACGATCAGTGGTGTGGGTTGGATGACCTACCTGTCACCGCCGCTCGCAAGCCATGTGACGCTCTTCATCGTTGCTGCCTCCGCCATCGGTGAAATTCCGCTGGAGCTTTGGCTTATCGTGATGGGCGTGAACTCTCAACGATGGAAGGAACAGGCCGACGTCGCGCCGTCGGGCGACGCAGCATGATGTACCGAGAACGGGCGCTGAAGATTGTGCTGTTGGTGGTGGGGTTGCTTTTTTCGGCGTGCATTTTACCCTTGATTGCCTCCCTATGGCAAACGAACATGTCGGGAGGCAGCAAGATGATGCTGAGTATCTATGCTCCCCTGGGGGTTTTCCTGCTCTTGGCAGCGCCTAACCCATCGGCCAATCGTAGCCTAATCGCCTTCACGGCATGGTCGAGCTTCGTTCACGCCGCGGTTATGGCGGTAATGGCGATTCAGAACGCGGACTATCGCGGAGACCTGTATGGCGTGGCCGGACTCATCGTCATCGGGATTCTCCTGATCGTGCTGGCTCCGGTAAAGCAGTCAGGGGCAGGTAACGCAGAGGCAGGATGACGTCTAGGCCGATGTCGACTAGAATGTGCTTTTGCGCATTTCATCCGGCGTATATGGGCTTAAATGCGTCGCAGTTGGTGCGATTCGCCGCCTTCGGTGCCTTTCGAGCCGGGTTCCAGCGGAGTGCGCGCAGCCTATAGCGGCAAGCTCGTAGTCCCCGGCCAGGGGGAACCCCCGCGCCGGGGGTGCCGACGTTTCGTTTTCGCTACGCACCGATTCGTCTCGGCAAGCGTCTCGAACAGCTCATCGGCAATGGTTTTGACGCCGCAAGGCAACCAAATGGCAACCGCATCGCCGC
>JBAVSO010000055.1:0-6438 GCA_049695635.1 Candidatus Cybelea sp.
CTACATCCCCAATCCGCAGACCGGTTCGTTCCTCTTCGACAACTATCAGCAGCCCAGCTCGATCGTCGGAAACCTCCAGCTTTCCTACGACGTGAGCCCGCGGATTCGGCTGATGGTGCTGGGAACCAGCCTCTTCCACACCTGCTTCGGAGGAACGGCAGCCGCCTGGACCGCGGCCGTTCCACCCAGCAACGCCGTCTGCGGCTACGCCCCGGCCGGTGGATTGCTCAACAACACGCTCTATCCGAGCAACTTCTACAACGGCACGAGCATCAACGACTTCAAAGCCAATGGTGCCCGCACGCCATACCAGGAGAGCTACACGCCAAGCGGCCTGAACAATGGAGCGATCGGGGGCGGAGCACCGCCGATCAACGTCTACTTCAACGCGCAAATCAAAATCTAAGGATTTCGGTTTCTCGCTCGGTAGATAATGCAAGCGGGGCCCTCTGGGCCCCGCTTCTTATATCTTTAGGGAAGGCGCCTGCGCGCAATTCGAGAAATTTTCCATCATGCGGAGGTTCATTCTCCTTGTCTCCTGCGCCCTGGCGTGCGGCGGTTTGCAGCCGCTCGCGGCTCGGTCGGACGGGACCGCGGCGACACCGGCGGGGACGCCGCCCCCGGAAATCTACCACGTCGTCACGAGCGCGCTCTGCGCTCGAATCCACGAGCGCGTCCGGCCCGCCGTTGCGATGATTTTGGAGAACGATCAGAAGATCGCCAAGAGTCCGCCGCTCTTCAAAAAGTACGAGCGAGGAGCGTTCTCGGCACAGGACAAGGCGATCTCGCAATTTGGAACCGGCGCGCCGGCGGCCGGCGATTCGATGTACAACCAAACGCCCGAGACCAGCATGGCGCTGCAACAGATGTCCTACCTCGTGATTCCGATCGCTCGCAACCTCATCGCCGCGCAGAACCTGCTCGACGATGAAAAGATGCTCGCTCCGACGGGGAATCCGGACGACGATGCGAGGCTGGCCAAAATCAAGTCGCAACTGCTGGAGACGGTGGCCTACCAGAGCGCCTCGCTCGACATTATCAACGGTTTCGTGCAGACGCTGCAAATGGGCGAGCTGCAGCATGCCGGCGAGGAGTACATCGGAGCGATTCAAACCGGCGATCTGACGTCCAAACCGGTGCAGGAAACGCCCAATCCCTGGCAAGATCCCAACGCTCCCGGGCTGCCCCCAAATCCGTACGCGCTCGACCCAAGCCAAATTCCGGGCCTGGTCGTCGGCTACAACCCGCTTGGGAAAGTCGTCGAGGGGCTAGATTGGCTGCGCGCCGAGACCGGAAAACGCGAGGACACCGCCGCCAAGACGATCAACGAAGCGTTGGGCGGGTGCGGAAAATGATGCGCAACCTTCGAGGAGTTGATTGGTGATGCTGCTAAGATTAAGCGCCCTCGCCTCCGTCGTAGTTGCATTCGGAGCTCTTCCAATCGTCGCTAGAGCCTACACCTCGATTGGCGAGCTCGTTTATAATTTCACCTACAGCGCCAATCAAGACATCACGGCGCGGGATTCAAGCGACAATGCCGAGTCCTACGCGAGCACTCCGCAAGCGTCAAAAGCAGGCCCAGGTCCGAATATCTCGGGCGGCACCAACGGGATGAGCCACTACGGTGGGACGCTGACCGACAAAGGGACGATCACGGTTGATATCGTGAAGAAGCAGCCGGACGGGGCGATGGTCGTCATGATCAGCGAGCAGGGCCAGAACGTGAGACGAGCCCCGCCCGCCGAGTGCGTCGTGTACGGCAACACCCACGTCATCTGCGATCCCAACAAGACCGTCTACACCGAGGAGTATACGCTGTTGCGTTTCCTCGGCGCGAACTTCGTCGATCCTGGCCAGCTTGACTCGAGCAGGCACTGGCAGGTCGTGCAGAACAACGGCGACGGCTCGGACGTCAATGCCGACTACAGCATCAACAGCAACGATAACGGCGTGATGAAGATCGGCGAGAAGCGCAAGGTCAGATTGGAAGGCGCCGGCCACTTGACCACCAACATCGAGTCGAGCATCGGCTACGACTACTCGCGCTTGGTTCCGACCTCGGTGGACGAGTACGCTACCCAACGGACGGACGCGGGGATCAGAGGGAACTCGACGACGACCTATCAGACGACGCTCAATCTCGTTACGGACACGATAGCAAAGCCATGATTCATCATATTCTAAAGATAGCGGCGGTCCTAGTTGTGCTGAGCGCCGTTCCAGTCGTCGTTCGAGCCGTCGCACAGAAAGGCGAGCTCGTGTACGACTTCACCTACAGTGCCAACCAGAGCATTACGGCCCGCGACGCAGTGGACAATGCCGAACCCATTGATACTTTGACCGGCACCCTACAAGGCGGCACAAATGGGATGAGCCACTATGGAGGGACGCTGACCGACAAGGGAACCATAACGGTCGATCTCGTCAAAGAGCAGCCCGATGGGGCGATGGTCGTGATGATCAGCGAGCAGGGTCAAAACGTAAGGCGAGCGCCACCGGCCGAATGCGTCGTTTACGGCAATACCCACGTGATCTGCGATTCCAGCAAGACGGTCTACACCGAGGAATACACGCTCTTGCGTTTCCTCGGCGGGAACTTCGTCGATCCCAGCCAGCTCGACGCGGCCAAGCACTGGCAGATCGTGCAGAACACCGGCGACGGCATGGAAGTCAGTGCAGACTACACCATCAACAGCAACAATAACGGCGTGATGAAGATCGGGGAGTCGCGCAAAGTTAGAAACCAAGGCGCCGGTCACCTCACCACCAACATCGAGACCAACATCGGCTACGACTTCTCGCGCTTGGTTCCGACATCGGTCGAGGAATACGCTACCCAGCGGACGGATGCGGGGATCAAGGGAAACTCGACGACCACTTACCAGACGACGCTCAATCTCATTACCGACACGATTGCTAAGCCATAGGCACAAACGTGAACGCCGCGTTGACTTGCGTATCGGCTACGCTGCGCGGGGCGCGCGCCGATGATTCCGATCAGATCGAGCCTCGCTTCGGTCACGGTTTTGCTCGCGCTTGGCGCTCTTCCGATCGCCGGCCGGGCCGTCACGGCGACAAGCGAGCTGGTCTATAATTTCACGTATAGCACCAATCAAAGCATTACGGCGCGCGACTCCGTGAACAACGTCGAACCGTTTCTGGTGGGGTCGGGCGGCACCAGCGGCATGAGCCACTATGGCGGCACGCTGACGGAGAAGGGCACGATCGTCGTAGATTTCGTAAAGAGGCAGCCCGACGGCGCGGTGGTGGTCATGATTAGCGAGCAGGGCCAAAACATCAGGCGAGCGCCGCCGGCCGAGTGCGTCGTCTACGGCAATACCCACGTCATCTGCGATCCCGACAAGACCGTCTACACCGAAGCGTACACGCTCCTGCGCTTCATGGGCGCGAACTTCGTCGATCCCAGCCGGCTCGATTCGAGCAAGCATTGGCAGATCGTGCAGAACAGCGGAGATGGAGAGGACGTTAGTGCGGACTACACAATTGACGGCAACAGTAACGGCACGATGCAGATCGGCGAGCAGCGCAAAATCAAAGATGAGGGCGCCGGTCACCTGACCACGAACATCGAGACGAAGATTCGATACGATTCCGCGCGGTTGATTCCGATCTCCGTGGACGAATACGCCACCCAGCATGCGGACAGCGGGATCAAAGGCACCTCTACCACGACCTATCAGACCACGCTCGACCTGGCAAGCGGCACGGTCGCCAAACCATAGCGCAATTCGGTTACCAGTGCGAGGATTGCGAGGTCGCGATCTTCCCGGTCAGCACGCGCGCCGAACTCGCATGGCTCAAAGATCGGCTGCACGTCGTGCGTGAGGTCGCGCGCCACTCGAGCAACGGCCTCGATTCGTGGATGATGGAAGGTCTGACTTTTCTAGACGAACATCAAGGCCACAGCCTGGTTCTGGTTTCGCGCCGCTGAGAAAAGCTCAGATTTGGCGCATCTCGTTGTCGCCTCGGCCCTCGATTACCATAGTAAACTGCGGGCCCCGGCTCCTACAAGCTGCATCCAAATCTGAGCTTTTCTACTCTGCCTGCTCTGGCTCGGGACTATTCTGGAATTCGGAGGTGCTCGCCCGGCTGGAGCGTCCCGCCCTGAAGGTGGTTCGCATCGCTGATACGGTCAACGACTTCCTGCATATCGGCGCTCGCTCTTGAATGGGCTGCGGCGATCGACCAAAGGGTGTCTCCAGGACGGACCGTCACCGTGACGTAACGCTGGGTGGTAGCGGCATAGAGACGCACGTTCGAGAGCGTCGGCAACGCGACCATGAGCCCAAGGCCGGCCAGCGCAATCGCCGGCATCAGCGTGAATCTCTTCCTTCTCGTCAGCATCTTCGCTCCCATATATAGTGCCAAACGCCTGTTCGTCCCCAATATTTTAGCACGGTCGCGCCCGCGGTTGTCAAGACTTGTCGAACGTATGTTTGCCATTATCCACGATTTATGATAGGGTTATACCCGCCATGGGTGCCATATGGTTGGCATTCTGCTCTGGAGGGTTATGCGCAAAGGAAGTATGGAGAAGCCGGCCACGGAGCGGCAGCGGCGCATCCTTGAGGTCATTGGGACCTTTACCGCCGAGCACGGCTATCCGCCGTCAGTGCGCGAGATCGGCGAGCGCGTCGGCCTATCCTCGTCCTCGACGATCCACGCTCATCTGAAAGCTCTCGAGCGGCGAGGCCTGCTCTCACGCGACCCCACCAAGCCGCGCGCGCTTCGTCCGGCAAACATGCCATCGTTGCCGGAGTCGCTCGTCTTTCCCGTCCTCGGGCGCGTCGCGGCCGGCGTGCCGATCACCGCCCAGGAGGATATCGAGGGTGAGTTCGTCCTGCCGGTCGGCTTCGTGCCGCGCGGCTCGGATGGTTTCATGCTCAGGGTGCAAGGCGACTCGATGGTTGAGGCGGCGATTCTCGATGGCGACCTCATCTTAGTGCGTCCGCAGCGATCGGCCGAAAATGGCGAGATCGTCGTAGCGATGCTCGACGGCGAAGCGACCGTCAAGCGGTTCTATCGCGAAGCCGAGAGAATCCGGCTCCAGCCGGAGAATCGAGCGATGGCGCCAATCTACGCGAGCGATGTCGAGATCGTCGGTCGCGTCGAAGCCGTCGTCCGCCGCCTCTAAAGCTCGCCAAGCTTTCGCCGCCTTCGAAGGCCGGGCGGTGCCGGTCATGCGCCGCCTCGGCGAGCTGCCCTTCATCGTGGCGGTGCGCGAGGCGCTGCCTTGGAGCTTCATAGGCCTCGCAGCGGCATTCGCGGTCATTCTTGCGGTCGAGCTCGCCGGCGGTACGTCTCGCGGCCTCCCCATAGGACTTCGTCTCGCAGCGGCTTTGCTTCCGGCCTTCGGCGTGATGGCGATGACGTTAGCCGTCGTTCTGCCGTTGCGCCTCGCCAAAGCCGCGCACTACCGGATTGCGCCACTGCTGCTGGGGAGCGTCGGCGGCTTCGCGCTGGCTCTGCCGCGCCCATTCGGCCCGGATCCGATTGCCTATCTCCGCCTCATGGGTGCGGCGGGACTCTTTATCGCGATATTAGCCTGCGGTGTGACGGCCGCGTGGACCCGCTTGGCCCGACGCCGGTTGCGCGGAGCCGGGGCCGAATATACCGGCGCGGTTCTCGGGATCTGCACGTTCGCCGCATTGTTGGCGCTGCACGTCTCACTGCCGGCGGCGATCGCCGCCGCGATGCATCCGATTGCGCGATTGGGCGATACCTATTTCGCGCTGATTGCGATCGTAGCCATCGAGACGGTCCTTTGGACCGCGGGGATTCACGGACCCGCGATGCTCGCCGCAATCGTGACGCCGGTCTACCTCACGATGCAAATGCAGAACACGCACGCCTTCATCGCGCACGCGCCGTTGCCGTACGTCGTCGTCGTCTCGCTCTTCCTCTTCGTATTCCCGGGCGGGGCCGGCGCGACGCTGCCGCTCGCCGCGCTGCTCGCCGTCTCGCGCGTTCCGCGCCTGCGCCGAGTGGGACGGGCGACGCTGCTGCCCTCACTCTTCAATCTGAACGAACCGCTGCTTTTTGCCGCACCGGTGGTCTTCAATCCGCACCTGATGCTACCGTTCGTCGGCGCACCGCTCGTGCTCGCAACGGTCACCTACGCGATGGTTGCGACCGGTCTCGTCGCGCGCGCGGCCTTCTACATACCGTCGTCGGTGCCGACGCTGATCTCAACCTACGCCGCCACCCAAGATTTGCGCGCGATTGCACTGGCCGCGTTTAATATCGTTCTAGCGACGTTGATATGGTATCCGTTCGTGCGCGCCTACGAGCGCCATGTTTCGACAAGCTCAACACAGGTTGTTTCGACAAGCTCAACACAAGTCGTCTTGGAGAGCAAATGATCGCTGAACTCTGCGAGCGGTTTGGGATAACGGGGCGCGTCAAGGAGGCGGCGCT
>JBAVSO010000056.1:0-8013 GCA_049695635.1 Candidatus Cybelea sp.
GTGCTACCGTACGCGCGCCGCTTCGTCGAGCGCGTCGAACGTCTCGAGCCGAGCAGCGGTCCCTATCGCATCGGCGACGTCGAGCTTTTCACCTCGATGCTCCACGTGCACGCGGTGCAGACGCATGGGCTTCACTTCGTCCACGCTGGGATGCGGGTCGCGTACGTGCCCTGCGGCCGCTACTTCGAAGGCCTTGCCGCCGATTACGCGCGGCGTCGTCCGGACGTGCTGATCGTCAACGTGCTTCGCTACCGCGACGAGATGAACGTTGATCACCTAACCTGGTTCGACGCTCGGCGCGTGATTGAGGACGTGCGCCCAAGAGTCGCAGTCTTTCAACACTTCGGAACCAAGATGCTGGAAGCCGATCCCCGGCGGCTCGCGGTGCGGCTCGAGGACGAGCTCGGCCTGCGCGCAATTGCCGCTTACGACGGGCTCACGTTGGATCTGGAAACGGAGGTCGCGGCGGCGAGTTAGGGTGGTGGTGGCCGGACCGCATGAGGAGGCGCCGGCTGCGGTGCGAGGCGCATCGGAAGTTGAGCGCTGCCGCTGAGCTCTTGGCGCACGCGAGGATGGTCGCTCATCGAGCCGCTGTAGAGATAGACCGAGCCGTTCTTCGAGGTCGCCGTGACGACCGGCCCACCGTCCCCGACCGTTGCTTGTTTAGTCGTCGGATCGCCGCGTACTTGGACGTCGTCCTCGAAGCTCGATTCGACGTGTCCCGCGCCGCTATGCGCGCCGATCTGTGCGTTTCCGCGAACGCCGAGCGCGACGTTTCCGTGCTCGGACTCGAAGCGCGCAAGACCGGGTTGGAAGTCGCCGTTATCGTAGACGATCGATCCGTACGAGCTCGTCGCTTGAATTTGGTGCGACGTGCAGCCCTGGAAGAGCATATCGCCGGTAGCGGTACGTACGCGCAGCCGATCGAAGGTCGAGTTGGTCGCAACGACGCGTCCGCGTAGCGATTCGACGAATCCGGTGCCGCTGACGCCGTTGAGCGAGATTCCGGCCCCACGCGCGTGCGCGACGAAAACGCCGTGGTAGTTGTTGATGGTCAAGTGTCCGGCGCGCTGCTGTGCCATAACCATCGCGGTGCCGCGCGGAATCATGATCGTCATCCTTCCCATGCCGCGCGCGACGACGGCGTCGTGGTCGCCTCCGGGCAGCTCGGGAATCACGAAGGACTCGGCCGGCAGGCTCACCGGACCGTTGTCGGTGTTGATCTGGTCGGACGCGATCTGAACCTGTTTGGGGATCCCGGGGTCGACCTTTGACGGGTCGAGATGGTAGGCGTCAACAGGGTTGTTCGAGGTGATCAGCACCTGCGGGCGATCCCAGGTTTGAATCGTTACTTGGCCGCGACTGACGTGGAGGTTGAGCACGGGTGACGGGCCGACGTCAAACTGTTCGTCGGCGCGCACCGGCGCCGCGAAACCGACCCAGCAGAGCGAAGCGACGAGCGTTACAATCGCTCCCCGCCCCCATCCTACGCGCACCACCTGATTGTATGGGAGGCGCCGCGACCCATCATGAGAGATCGGTGAACGGAAGCTTCATTCGCGGTAAAATGACGCGCAGAAGCGCGCCGCCGCTCGGCGCCCTGGCGGCCGTCGCGTCACCGCCGTGGACCCGAGCGATCGAGCGGACGATAGCTAAGCCAAGGCCGGTGCCAGGGACGATCCGCGAGCGCGCCTTGTCGGCGCGATAGAAACGCTCGAAGATTTGTGCCAGCTCGTCCTGCGCGATGCCCGGGCCGTTATCGGCGACCTCGATCCAGGCTCGCTCGTGATTCTGCCCGACGCTGACGTCAACGCTTCCTCGCTCGGTGAACTTGATGGCGTTGTCCACGAGATTGCCCACCAGCTGGCGGAGCAGGTGCACGTCGCCATAGACGATCGGCGTGTCGCGATGTTCGAAATTTAGCGCGATCTGCTTCTCGGCGGCCCGCGGCGCGGCGTTCTGCACGACCTCGCTCGCGATCTGCGCCAGCGAGACCGGTTCCTTTGGAATTTCGTCGCCGCGATCGGCCTTCGCGAGCGTCAGCATACCGTTGACCATGCCGGCAAGGTCGGCGCTCTCGCGGGCGATCGTCTCTAAGCTCTCACGGCGAATCGTTTGATCTTGATCGCCCCAGCGCAGCAGCATTTGTGCGTTTGCGTTTATTGAGGTCAGCGGCGTCTTGAGCTCGTGCGACGCGTCGGAGATAAATTGCCGTTCGCGCGCAAAGGCCTCCGCCAGCCGGGCAAGCAGGTCGCTGAAGCTCTTTGCCAAGCGCCCTATCTCGTCGTGCCGGCGGCTCAGCGCGAGACCGCGGGGCCGATCGTCGAAGGTTCCGGTCGAAAGCGCGAGACGGTCCGAGCTGATCTCGCGCATCTCGCGAGAAAGCTCGTTGATCGGGGTCGTGGCTTGCGAGGCAAAGACGATAGAAAGGATGATGACCGCGGCCGCGGTCGCGCCGAGCACGATGAAGATCGCTTCGTTCGCACGCTCGAACGTGCGCCTTAACGTGTCGAGCGGTTCGGCGACATGGATGATCGCGGAGCTGACGCCCTCTTTTAAGAACCGATCCTCGACGAGAAACGAGCGCCCACCGATCTGGGCATGACGAAAAATCACGTCATGCGAAGCGGAGAGTTTGGGATTCGGCGGGATCGTCAGCGCGCCGAGATTCGCCGTCTTGGCCAGCGGGTAACCCTCGCCGGTATCAACTTGCACGTAGCTGTTTGCGGAGTTCCACGTCGCCAGATTGCTGCTGTTGAAAAGGAACTGCAGTGTTCCCAGCGGCGAGTCCTCGAGCGAGAACGGAGTCGCGGACTCCTGAGCAAACTGCACGATCGCGCGCATCGTGGCGTTAACGCTGGCTTCGGCCTGGTCGTAGAGGATCTGCTGAAACCGCCAAACGATGATTCCGCTCATTGCCGAGATCGCTACGATCAGCAGCACCGAATACCCGACGGCAATTCTCCACTTCAGCGACATAGGCGATTGCTCGAGCCGTCCTAGTCTTTGATCGTGTAGCCCACGCCTCGTACCGTTGTGATGAGTTTGTCGTCGAAGCCGTCGTCTATTTTGCCGCGCAGATAGCGGATGTAGACGTCAATGAGGTTTGAATCGCCGAGAAAATCGCTCCCCCAAACACCGTTGAAAAGCTCGTCGCGGGTGTGGACTTTATTCCGATGCAAGAGCAGATATTCGAGCAGTGCGTACTCCTTGGCCGTGAGCGCGATCGACTTTTCTGCGCGGTGAACTTCGTGACGGTCGCGATCCATCACGACGTCGCGGTACTCGATCACGTTGCCCTGGGGCGTGCGCTCGCGAAGGCGCGCCCGCACACGAGCGAGCAGCTCTTCGGTCGAGAAAGGCTTGGTAACGTAATCGTCGGCGCCGACGTCGAGCCCGGCGACGCGATCCGGCACGCGATCCCGCGCGGTGAGCATGATGATCGGGACGCGGCTCTTGGAGCGAATGCGCTTGCAGACCTCGATGCCGTCCATGCGCGGAAGCATGAGATCCAAGATGACTAGGTCGGGCTCTTTGAGGGCCTTTTCGAGGCCCGAGAGGCCGTCTCGCGCGACGTCCACCTCGTAGCGTTCGTGTTCGAGCTCGAGCTGCAGGACGCGGCTAATCGCCGCATCGTCCTCGATAACGAGGACCCTATATGGCCGCCGTTCCGGCGGGGCGTGCTTTTCCATGCCGATACTCTATCGGCTGGTGCTCCCCTCGGACCTGTGAAGGGCCACTGCGACAGGTTGGGATCCGGTGAAAAGCGTTAGCCAGAGGGCGGTCGCGCCGCCGGCCGCAAGCCACGCAAGAACGCCCGCATTCGAGAAGGCGCGGGAGAGTCCCGAACCGATGGTCGCAAGCGTTTGGACGAAGAGCGAACCGCCGCCGAGCACCAGCAGCACGATCATCCAGAGGGCGACCGCTCCAACCGCGCCCAGCGCGGCGAGATCCGCAAACGAGAAGGCCGGCGCCGGACGGTGGTAGGCCGTTGCCAACAAAATCGAGGCCCGGAGGCCCTCGGGGGGCTCCTCGAGCGGCAAATCGAGAATCAGCCGTTCCAGCCGTTCGTCCCATCCGTGTCCGTCGTCCATCTTCATGATTCGGTTACCTCCGCTTCGCCTAGAAGCCTGCGCAGTTGCTCCTTCGCGCGAAATAGATGTGTCTTGACCGTACCCATCGGCAAGCCCAGCACGCTCGCGATTTCCTCATACTGTCTGCCCTGCAGGTGGAAGAGGGTGACGACCGTCCGGTACTTTTCCGGCAAGGCGTCAATCGCGGCGCGCAGCCGAGAGGCTTCGTCGAGCGCAATCACTTGATGCTCCGGGCTCGGCGAGGGGTCGGCACGCTCGGGTAGTTCGTCGCTGGTAAAGTGCCTGCGACGGTTGAGCCGGTCGCAACAGGCGTGATAGGCGATCGCAAAGATCCAGGTTGAGAATTTGGCGCCCGGCTTAAAGGTGCGCAGGCTGCGAAAAGCCTTAAAAAATGCCTCTTGCGTTGCGTCGCGAGCCTCCTCTACATCGTGCAGGGTTCGGTAGGCGAGGTGGTAGACGGCCCGGTCGTACCGCTCGACGAGCGTTGCGAACGCCCCCGAGTCTCCCCGAAGGGTCATCGCTACCAGGTCGCCGTCCGCAGGCTCCGCTCTCACCCGGTTCGGCGGGGCCTCCGCCATGAGTGCCGGCACGCCCGTCCTACGCGCGGGGGGCGCGGTTTGTTTCGCCTTAACAGGCGCTGCGGTGCTTCGCACCTGCGCGACCCCCAGCGGCAGAGCCGCCGGGGTCCCCTACGCAGCCTTAGGGCGCGAAACAACGGGGTCGGCGGTCCGTACCTAGGGCAGGAACTTTCACGGAGGCAGAACCCACAAATGACCACGATAACGAACAAAACCCTTCCCGGAAACGCCGGCTCGGACCGGTCGCTTCCGACCCTACGCAGCGACGAGCGGAACTCCGCGCAATCGCTCCGGCCCACCTTTGAAGGCTGGGGGCCGCGCCTGTAAATGTCGCGCGCATCAGTCGTCGCGATGCTCGTCGCCGCCGAGATCTTAATCGTCGGAATGGCGGTCACTGCGGTCAGTCGTGGCCGCGCGAGCTTCATACCCGGCATGCACCACGTGGATTTTAGCGCGGCGGCGATCGCCCCGATCGCGGCCGGCGCGGCGCCGCACGTCGTCGTTGACGATGTCGATTCGCGCGTCGGCGTGACGCCTTCGAGCGACGATCAAGTGCACGTGCGCGATCTCACGCAAATTCGCGGCGCGGTCTTCTCGAGCACGAAGTATCCGCAGCTGAAGATAACCCGCACGTTCGACGGCGTTCGTATCGAGCGCCCGCACATCGGTAACCTCTCGATAGATATCTTTGGCTTCAGCACGCAAGCGATCCAGGTCGAAGTGCCGGCCGGCGCGCGCGTCGAGATTGCTCGATGCGCCGGCGCCGACGTTGACGGCATCGCAGGCGGGGTCAACGTTCATTCGCTCGATGGGCACGTGACGCTGACCGACCTGCAAGGTTCCGTCGACGCGCAGAGTGACGACGGATATCTGAAGGCGACCAACGTGCACGGCGACCGTCTCGCGATGGAGTCGAGGGACGGCCACCTTACGCTCGACCAGATCGCCGTAGCCTCGTTGACCGGCACGACGCGGGACGGCCGCATCGAAGCCGACGGCTTAAACATTACCGGCGACGGTACGCTGCAGACCGACGACGGGTCGGTTCGGGCGCGGTTTACCCCTGACGCAAATCTAACCATTAACGCCTCGACCCGCGACGGAAAGATCTCGGTTGACGGAGATTCAGTCGATCGCGGCGATTCCGGCCAGCGAACGATCCGCCTCGGCGCCGGCGCCGGCAGCATGAAACTGGCGAGCGGCGACGGATCGATACACATCTTTACAAACGGAGTTATCCAACAGTGACGGACTATAGCGATCTCATCCCATTGGTAGCGATCGTATTCATCTTCGGTGCGCCGATCGCCGCATTCATCGTCTCGCGCGTGCTCGCGCATCAGGAGCGCATGGAGATGCTGCGCCGCGGCATCGTGCCGCCGCCGAATCCGCGCGACATGCGACGCGCGATGAAGTACGGATGGACTCCGAATGCGACCCAAGCGGGCGCCCCGAATCAGTACGGCTACTATCCCGCGCACGATATCCACGCGCAGCAGCAGTTGCGCAAAGGGATGCAGCTGGCTTTCATCGGGTTGGCGCTGCTTATCGGGCTTGGATTTATCGGATACCACGGCGACGGGATGTTCTTCCCGGGTCCCTGGCTGCTCGGCGGTCTGATCCCGCTCTTTGTGGGGATCGCGCAAATCATTGGGGCGGTGCTCAGCGGTGCGAGCTTTGGACCGCCCCGCGAGCACGTCGGTCCCGCGCCCGGCCCCGGGACTACCTCAAGCCCCGGGAGCGAGCCCAGTGGCAACGCCACCCCACCCGCGTACGGCGGCTGGCGGCCCGGACCGATTCCTGAGATTGAAAAGCCGGCTTCGCCGCCCGACTATCGGTCCTGAACTCAAACGGTTGCTTGAAAAGCAATGCCGCCGGTCGGTTGACCGGCGGCATTGTTCATCGAATAAAGACGATACTACTTGCAGGAGACCAAGGCCATGGCCCAGCCAGCGGCCGTGCGTGTCCTGACCAGATATCCGTCCGCAGTCCGATCGTAAACCTGATAGCCCGCTCTGAGTGCGTCAGCTAGCGATTTGAAGACGATAAGACCTGCCATCTGCGGAGCCTCCTTTCCCTGTGTACTTACGCTCCCTATACATTATAACGGCCCGAGTAGCAAGGCCGTTATCCCGATTTCGGAGATTTTCCTAAGAATTTGTTGAAAATGGCACGAGAAATGCCGATGCTCGACCCAAATGCCGGCGTGCACGTGACTACGGTTATCGAACGACGAGACCTCGCGACGGGCGTTCTCTTGTTGTCGCTTGACGCGCCGAAGCTCGCGAATGCAACGCGTCCGGGCCAATATGTGATGGCGATTCCGCCGACGGGAGAAGTGGCTGCAACGGCGCTCGCCGTCTACGAAGCGGAAGGCAAGCGCGCAAGCCTTCTTTTCTTTATAAGTGGCAAGCGCACGCGCGAGCTTGCAGAGTTGCGATGCGGCGATCGGCTCGACGTCGTCGGACCGCTCGGCAACGGTTTCGATTGTTCCGACGGCGCGCGCGACGTTGCGATCGTCGCGGGCGGCGTCGGAATTGCGTCGGTGTTTCTCTGCGCGCAAACGCTGCTGCGCGCCGGAGCGCAGGTACGTCTCTTTTATGGGGCGCGAACCGCCGAGCTGCTCGTCGAGTCGCAACGCTTTGCCGATGCGGGATGCGAACTGATCGTGACGACCGACGACGGCACTCGCGGCGAGCCCGGATTCGTTACCGACGCGCTGGCGCGCGCGCGCAAGCCTGACGTGATCTACGCCTGCGGTCCTTCGCCGATGTTGCGCGGCGTAGCAAGCGTCGCCGCAGAGTTTGGCGTGCGCGCGCAGCTCGCGCTCGAAGAAACGTTTGGATGCGGAATCGGCGGTTGCTGGGGATGCGTCGTTCCACTCGTCCGCAGCAGCGTACAAGCGCCGAGCTTTCCGCCGCCCGAGGCCGGCGGCAGCGACGTGCTCTACGCTCGCATCTGCAGGGAAGGCCCAGTCTTTTGGGCAGACGAGCTGCGATGGTAAGCGTGCGCCCGAGCCTAGCGACGAAGCTGGGAAAGCTCGAACTCGCCTATCCGACGCTGATGGGCAGCGGCTGCTACGGTACAGGGGAAGAGTTTGCGCCGTTTGCCGATCTGACAAAGATCGGCGCGATCGTGCTGAAAAGCCTCACGCGCCTGCCGCGTCTGGGGAACCCGACGCCGCGCATCGTTCACACGCCGTCGGGGATGCTTAACGCGATCGGTCTGCAGAATCCCGGCATCGATTGGTTTCTCGCGCGCGAGCTTCACAAGTACGCCGATCGCCCGTGCAAGCTCGTCGGCAGCGTCGCCGGATTCTCGGTGGACGACTACGCCTACGT
>JBAVSO010000057.1:0-10197 GCA_049695635.1 Candidatus Cybelea sp.
ACGCCAGCATCTTCGACTATCCAAAGAGCGATCAGCAGGTCGGTACGATCAACGACGTCGGTGGCCAAGGGTGCACGAACGTCCTCTACGGCTATGGGAAGAAAACCTTCTGGATCGTCGCAGGCTACAACCAGATAACGGAGTACAAGGTTCCCCAGACGCCGATCAAGACGCTCTCTACTCCCGACGGTAGTATGCCTTCGAGTTGCGCCATGGATACGGACGGGGACCTTGCAGTCGGGATCTTGTTTGGGCCGTCTGAGGGCGACATCGTCATCTACAAGGGCGCGAGCGGCCCGGGTACTTCCATCCCCACGCCGTTGGCCAGAGAGTACTTCGACGGCTACGACAACCAGGGAAATCTGTTCTTTGACGGTTTCACCAGCGGCTCGGCCTTCCAGCTCGACGAGCTCCCGAATGGCAGCAGCCAACCCCGAATCATCACAACGAGCAACATTGTGCAGTTCCCCGGCTCCGTCCAGTGGGACGGCAAGTACCTGACCGTCCTCGATCAGGTAGCGAACAAAATGTATCAGTACACGATCAGCGGAACGAAGGCGAAGTTGCAGGGCACCGTATCGTTCTCGGGTTCCAGCGACTGCGCGCAGACCTGGATCGCGAAGGGCGTTGTCTATTGCGGGGACTACGGTAGCGACAGCGGCGAGGTTTTCAACTACCCGGCCGGCGGTTCACCGATTGCGGTCTTTACGGGGAATTTCGACGGACCGCTCGGCACGGTGGCAGCATATAAATAAGCTGCATTTCTTGCTTACGACAAGGAGTCACAAAACGAAGAGCACCGGTTTATGCCGGACTCTGCGCGCCGTGCGGTTAGCGGGCGCGAGCTCGCACGGCTCGCGTAACGCGCGCAAGGAGATCGGGGGCCTCGAGCCGCTCGCACACGGCGGGAAATCCGGCAGTAGGCCCACGCCACTCCAACTCGTTGACGTCCGCAAAAAGTTTCGCATCGGTTCGAAGGGTTGCCAGTACCTTGAATAACAGCGCGAGACGCTGCCGCTCACCAAGCACTTGCGACGGGAATAGCTCGATCGCGCCATAACGTGTGAGGAGAGCGGCCGCGCCCTTCGGCCCAATGCCCGCGATGCCGGGAAAGCCATCGGCGGCATCGCCAACGAGCGCAAGATAGTCGGGTATCAGCTCGGGGTTTACCCCAAACTTAGCTCGGACGCCGTCAGCGTTCCGGACGACCTTGCTTCTACGGTCGATTTGCACGATGCGATCATCGCGCACGCATTGCGAGAGATCCTTATCCGGAGTCCAAATGCAGATTTTCTCTACCCGAGAATCCCGCGCTGCGATCGTGGCCGCCGAGGCCAGCGCATCATCGGCCTCCAGCTCGATCATCGCCCAAACCGGAATCCCCATAGCCCGCAGCGCATCCTCGAGCGGCTCGAACTGCACGAGAAGCGCGGGATCGATTCCACCTCCCGTTTTGTAGCCGCTCCAAAGCCCGTTGCGAAAGGACTCGATAACGTGATCGGTCGCGACGCCTACGTGCGTGGCACCTTCGCCGATCATTTGCAGCACGGTATTGAGCACGCCGACAACCGCCCCGAATCGTCGCTCGTTTGCGTTAGTGGAGCGACGCAGTCCATAGAAATGACGGAAGAGCTCGTAGGTTCCGTCGACCAGATGAACGATCACGTTGATATTATCGTCTGGGTTTCAATCACTGACCACCTTTCGTATTTCATTTGGCCGAACGCTACCTTTCTCGCGCAATCAAGGATGCGCGATTTCACTGCTGCTGTGCGCCGCTCGTGTGGCACCTGGGTCGACTCAGAAATCGCGAGAGGCGGCGCTTGTTCCTCTAATGGCGATCACAGGTGCCTCAATGAAACTCAGTGGTGATCACAGCTTAGGAATGGGCGGGCGGTGGTGATGGCGTCGCGAAGATTTCGGGATCGATCGTCTTGGGAAAAGCAAAATTGGAGTAAGCTACCTCGACGCGGAGGTGCTTGACGGCTACGCCGATGGCGCGCAAGTCGATGTCGAAGCGTTCGCTCGTGACGACTTCGTAGCCGGCCAGCTTCTCAAGGTCGAGTTGCGCACCGCCCGTCGCGCCGATCAGTCCGGCCGCAGCGCTTACCTTGGCGTCAAAACGCAGGGCGCATAGATCGCCGGTGGTCAAATCGACCGTCGCCCCGGTCAGCGGATATCGCAGCGGATCGTGGCGCGCCACCAATCGAACGGCATGGCCGGCATTCGCGTTCGAACACGTCGCGAGACCGGCATCATAGACGTCGTAATTTGCTACCGAAAGCGCGGAAACGACGGCGATCACGGGCAGCGCCGAGGGCGGCTGCAGCGGCAGCGGGGTCGGCGACGGCGTGCTCTCCGTACCAGTGAACCCGTGCCGAAGGATCGCGTCGATACCAGGCCACGTCGCGTTGAGGAAGGTCGAATCGGAAAGGACGGCCGACTCGCCCTCTTGGCGCAGGGCTAAGCGCCCATCGCTCTCTCGAACGTCGACCAAAAACGGCGTTTTAGATTTTGCGGTGCTTCGACCGAGCGTACACGCGATGTTAACGCCTTCAATCCTGCAGTTGAGTCCCGTGATGGACGTATTATAGGTAGCAAATGCTGGTTCGGCGTGACGCCGCATTTGCTCGACGGCGCGCGCGTAAAACTCCTCCGCCGAGAGCGGTGCCGGGGAAACACCCAGCAGCGGCAACGCCAACGCAAGACCCGTGAGGACCGCACTCTGGGCCTGGCGCTTCGCTAAATTCACGTAAGCCTCTTTGTTCTAATGCCCACCTGGTAGAGGGCCGCGCCTGCACACATCGCGGGAACGGTTCCGCCCAACAAAATCCAGCCTGGCAGCGGAGCCTGAGACGACGGAAAACCAAGTAGCGCAGGGACGACGAAGGCAAGAACCAGAAGCAACGCAGCCCAAAACGCGAGTCGCACGCCGCCGCTGCGAACGATCAGTGCGAGGACCGCGCCGAAGACGGCTGCGTCGATCCAATACACACAAAATGACACCGGTAGCGGGCAACGCGCCAGGCTGCCAAATATCGCCTGGAGGAGAGCGTTGATCGGAACTGTAGCGAGGAGCATGGCGATGAGGACGGCAATCGCCGTTAGTCCGACGCCAACGGTATGCAGTGCCGATCGATGCGCTCTGGAATAAGAGAGCAGCCAGGGAATTGAACGCAGCACCTGTGACCAATACCAGCGATTCGCCGCTCTCCTACCACCCAGTCGCGCGTAGCGAAGATACTCCTCGTGTAGATCACCCGCAATGCTTTCATAATCATTGGGCGGGGCAACCGCTGCGACCAGCGCCTCGGCGACGACGGGCGGTCTCATGCGTTCCGTAGCGACAAACCCGCGTGAAGCCGTTCGAGAGTCATTCGAACGTCCTTAAGAGCCGCTACACCGGCTCTTTCGATCTTGAAATGGCGTTTGGCCTTTCCGCCCCGCTCTGCCGTCGGCTCGCCGATCCGCGACGAAACCAATCCTTTTCGTTCGAGCCGTTCGAGCGTCGCGTGGACCGCCCCAATCGTGGGAAAACGATCGGTTAGGCACTCGATTTCGGCGCGAATCGCCGCTCCGTATGCGCCGTCGCCCAAGCGAACCACGGTCAGCAGTACGATATGCTCGAATTCACCGAGGTAGATGCCTTTCCCCATAATATCTACATACTAGATTATATACTATCGGGTGTCAACCCAAGCAAAGACTTATTGGACCGGTGGGAATGCGCTTAGCATTGCACCAAATCCCATTCCGAACGAAATGAAGTTGTGATATGAAGGACCCGATACATTGAGAAATGACTGCCGCAGCTCAAGCGTCGCACGCTGGTTTCGCGTGAACGACCAGTGAAAGCATCTGTGGTCACCGCGTACGGCGGCCCGGAAGTGATGAAATATCAAGACATGCCGGATCCCAAGCCGGGTGCGGGCGACGTCCTCGTTAGGGTGGCCGGCATCGGCATCAACCCGGAAGACATGCTCGAGCGCAACGGCGACTTGAAGGATCGGTGGCAGTTGCAATTTCCGGCGATCATCGGCCTGGACGTGTCGGGAACGGTGGCCGCGACGGGCGAGGGCGTCACCGACCTCAAGGTTGGCGAGCGTGTCTGCGGGTGGTCGTACCACACCTACGCTGAGCTGGTCGCCGACAAAGCGACTCTTTTCGCCAAGGTGCCGGAGACGATGGGCCTGGTCGAGGCGGCGGCGATTCCGCTCGTGGGCGTCACGGGCAGCCAATTGATCTCCGTCGCGGGCAGGTTGCAGTCGGGCCAGACAGTGCTGGTCGCAGGCGCGGCGGGCGCCGTCGGTCGTTGCGCCGTCTACATGGCGGAGGTACTGGGCGCGCGCGTGATCGCGGGCGTGCGGCGTTTTCAACTCGACCAGGCGGAGAGCATCGGCGCGCACGAAACGACCGCTCTCGACGATCCGGCGGCCTTCGCGACGATTCCGCAAGTTGACGTCGTGGCGAACACGCTTCGCGGAAAAGCGGCGACCGATCTGCTCGCGAAGGTTAAGGACGGTGGGACGTTTGCATCGGTGACGGGAGAGCCCGACGGCACCGAGCGCTACCCGAACGTGCGCGTCGTCTCGTTCCGATCAACGCAAGACCGGGCGGGCATCGCCTTCATCGCCGACGCCGTAAACTCTGGCAAGATGACGATCCCGATCGGACACCACGACGAGCTTAAGAACGCGGGCGCCGCGCAAGCCGCGTTCACGAAGGGCGGTATCGGTAAAGTGTTGCTCGTCCCGTGAGCAAGCCCCAGTTTTCAGCTAAAACCGCCCGTCTATCGCGTGCTGCACAGATTCTTGGGCGGCTAGAACGCGGCGGTACCTTGCGGCGTTCCCAGGCCGGTTGGCCCGCTCCAGCCAGGACCCGCAGTGCAGAGCGGTGCGCCGCAACCGCCGTTGCTTCCGGCGGTGACATTAAATAAAACGGACGCGTGTCCGTAGAGATTCGCCGGATCGTTAGCGCCGCTTTTACCTGCAAGTGCGAAGACTGAAGCGATGATCGGCGCCGCAGCGGATGTTCCGCCGAAAACAAGCCATCCGTGACGATGGAACGTATCGTAGACCGCAACACCGGTGTTCGGATCCGCATCGGCCGAGACATCCGCCTGCGCGCGCATCGAGCACCCGGTGTTCAGACTGGATTGAAAGCTGGGTTTGGCGTAAATTCTGCTGCAACCGCTTCCGGCGCTGGACCAGGCGGATTCCGCGAGCGGACTCACGGAAAATAAGCTAGTGCCGCCTACGCCAATAACATTTGGAAGAATCGCCGGCCACTGAGCGCTGGCATTGTACCCCTTGTCGCCGGTAGCGGCCGTGATCGCGACGCCGCTGGCGTTGAAATCATCGTCGTACGATTTCGCGAATTCGTTGGCACTCCAGCTATTGCTCACGTACTGCGCGTGAGTCGTTGCGAATCGTTCGGCAGCGGCCAGGTCGCCAATGCTCGCCGATGCCGCCTCTATCAGAAGGATCTTGCACTTAGGACAGATTGCCGAGACCATATCGACATCGAGCGATTCCTCCCCGGACCATCCGATGTCCGTGCGCGACGTGTTCTGCTGCTTGGTAAAGCATCCGTTAGAGACGGTGCACTCAGGCATGCCATATTGCGAACGGTAGACGTTGAGGTCGGAAGCCACGTTCGGATCGTCGTACGCGTCGACGATTGCAACGGTGCAACCACCGCCGGCTTCACTGGACGAAGTGAGCCCATAGGCCTTTTGCAGATCGCTGGGAGCATAACCCCCTGGCGTATTCCGTCGAATCGTTCCCGCAACGTCCGTGCGAAGCCATGCTTGACAACGTGCGAACCCGCTTCCCACGTCGCCGCAAACTCGGGCCGCTCGACCTCGGCGGGGCCAGAGCCCTAACTCCGCGGCCGTCGGGGCGTACTTCGCGGTCGTCAGGCTAGGGTCGAACGTCGAGTTGTTTTGTCGAGCGTTTGCCGTGCATCCGGCGAATGAAGCTGTGGGCGGCAGCGAGGTCATTGACTCGGTACAGGCAGTTAATGCAACGAGTCCGGCTGCGGTAGCGATTGCTGATAAACGCATCAACCTCGGTTCCTTTCCCATCCGGTGACGAAACCAGCATTACATGCGTTCCCCTGAGCAAGCTGAGAATCCGCAGAGTTGATCGATCTTTCCGATGGGTTCGTTATCTAAGGTGATCCTTTTTACCGCATAGAAGCGACAACGGTGAGAGGCTAACGCTGAGTCGCTTAGAGTATATCCGGCTTCTGCGACGACCTTACTACTCGACGCGACGTCCTCGCATGATGCTTTCCTTAGATCGCAGCGTGTGCAGCTTGGCGCGCAGGGGCGTGACCGAGCCGGTAGGCGACGGTGAGGTGGATCAAGAGATAGATCGGGACCAGAATCGTGGGAACGATGACCGACGGCAGCTGCGTCATCGCGGTGAGGCCGGGCTCGCCGAAGAAGACGCGGAACGGCACGCCGTTTTGCGAAAGCGCCCCAAGCGCGAGTGCCGTGAATAAGTCGAGCGCGCCGAAGGCATTCCACCAGGCGACCGACGATTTGCTGAACGAACCGCGTGCGATCGAAAGCGCGAGCGGAATCGCGACCAAACCCGTTATGGTGTCGCCCAGACCGGCAACCGGTCCGAACGGTGCGGCCAATTCATGCGTGAAGTACTCTATCACAAAGAACACGCCGAGCACGCGCAGCACGTTGAGGCCGACGAGCGATTGCAGCGGAATCGAGAGCATCGCGCGGCGAAACTGCGCAGAGAACATCCAAGCGATCGAGAGCGCTACGATGGCGACGGCGAAGATCGCCGGCGGCTGAATCACGATTCCCGGCGTGCCGGGCGTAAAGTGCCCCGTTGCCGCACCGGCGACGATCAACGCGGTCCAGCCGAGGATCCCGGCGATGGCCCAGCGGCGATCGTTCCACGAAACTTCGGCTTGGGTGGTGATAACCGTGACGACGATCGCGAGCGAGGCTCCCAGGGTGATGGCGTTAATGAGTTCTAGCATGGTACCTACACTATATGATACGCATCATATAGTGTCAAGAGGCTCGCTTTTTGATATGATGAGCATCATGCCATGGTCCAAAGCACATAAAAGGGAGACCCGCGAGCGAATCGTGCAAGCGGCCGCCGACGCGTTTCGAGAGCGCGGCGTTGACGGGGTCGGCGTTGCGGACGTTATGGAGCGAGCGGGCCTGACCCACGGCGGCTTCTACGCGCACTTTAGATCGAAGGACGACCTCGTGAAGACGGCCTTCGAGCAGATGGCGCTCGAGGTCGCCGATACGGTTGGGGCGACCGACTATCTCGCCGAGCGCCACATGCTGCATCCGGAGCGCGGCTGCCCGTTGCCGACGGTCGCCACCGAGCTGGCGCGAAGTGGGCCGAAGATGCGGCGCAGCGTCGCCGGCGAGATCCGCGCGCGCCTCGCGCGTATCGTGGACCGCTTGGGAACACGCCGGGCTAGGGAGACCGACGCCGCAGGAGCGCTCGCGTGCATGGTGGGCGGCCTGGTTATCGCGCGGGCCCTTCCCGAAGATGAAGGCAGCGCGTTTCTCGAACGCTGCCGCGCTTTTCTGCGCGGCGCGATCGGCAAAGAGATCCTATAGACGCCTCGTCCTACGACGTCATTGCCGGTGAAGGCGCTGGATTTCGAGGAGCTCGCGCGCTTCCGAAGCGAGTTGCGTCGGCAGATGCAGACGGGCGACGCCGATGTACTTGTCCGCCATCCCGTAGTAAATGTCGAGCGTGCCGTCGCCGCGGTCGTCCACGCCGGTCGGAAAAACGACGTTGTCGACGGTTCCGAGCGTCTCCTCCGCGACTTCGGGTATCAAGATGGGTGACGATGAGCGGTACTCCATCAGTTGCTCGCCCTCGCGGTGAACCACAAGAACTCCAGCCACGTACTCGACGCGATTGCGTTCCGACGGCGTGCGAGCGAGGCTGCCGCTGACGCCATGGTAAATCATAAGAAAGCCGAGCGGCGTTCTCACGGGTGGGGTGCCGACGCCGATGCGCAGACTTTCCCACGATTGCTCGGGATCGATCAAAAGCGCGTGCTTGCGCATCACGCAAAGATTGCGAACGTCGTGTAACGCCCATTCGAGTTCGCATCCGGAGACCCAGATGCTGGGAAGCGGATCGCGGATACCTTTGGGCGCGGCCTCCGGACCGTCGTAGAAGGGACGGTGCAGCATTCCGAGCACCGTCGTTCCATCTTGCAACGGGATCGCATGCGGAAAGAACGCCGCATCCTTGTTATGATAATTGTTGAAAATGACGCCATATTTTGCTTCAACGTCGGGTTGAAAGGTGACGAGTCCCAACCGCTCCCACTCGAGCAAATCTTCAGAAATGGCGAGTGCGATGCGCGGGCCTTTTGGACCCCACGCGACGTAAGTCATGACGTAAAGACCGAGCGGTTCGAGGAACGTTACGCGCGGATCTTCACAGCCCCCGGTACCCTCTTCCGGGCGCAGCTCGTACGGCTCCTCCGGCTCGAGAGCGTAACCGAGACGCTCGACGCCGGCGGGATCTCCCTTACTGTCGAAGATTACGCGGGCGATTCCGACGCGTGAATAATTGTTCTTGCCAACGACGCGCGGGAAGAGATAGAGCTCGCCGTCGGGCCCGCGCGCCGCGCCGGGGTTGAGCACACCCTCGACTTCCTCTTCACGCGACGGATCGGACCGCATGATGATTCCCAGGCGCTCGACCTTAAATGGAGACTCGTCCGATCGATTCATCTGTCGCTACTCTGATTCACCCTCTTCGGAGCAACAAACGGACTATCCGGTAGGGCGCCACAAAGTCCGCATCGCGAGCTACGCTCCGGGACCGATGCGTGTGAGCGCCGCAACGAAGATCGGCTGCCACGAGGTGCCGCCGTTGACCGAAACGTCAATCTCGAAATGGTGCGCGTCCGCGCGAATATCCGACCACACCCCGCGCTGGAGCACCCGTTTACCGCCGTACGTATCCTGGCCGAAGAGTTCGCCGCGACCGTGCGAGAACGTGCCGATCATCGGTGGACCGAACGTCCCGTCGCTCGAGTCGGCATAGGTTTGGCTCCATTCGTGCGTTTGGGGATCGTAGAGATAGAGCGTCAAGCCCGCGAATCCTCCGGCACCGCCGACGGAAATCTCTTCCAGCAGCCCGCGACCGTTCCAAACCTTTCTCAGAGTTACCGTGCCCGTTTGCTGTCCCCACGTGTCGCTAGAACCGCGACGATATTTTATGTGCGTTCGCCACGTGCCGTAGTTGAAATCGAAGTCATGCGAAAGCGCGGTCGTCCCCGCTCCTTCGGACGCGGCACGGGAACTCGCGCGCTCGAGATGCGCGCGAAAGTTCGGCTCCCACGTTCGGCCGCCGTCGCGCGAGAAGGCTTGCTCGAAGGCATACGACGACGGCGCGATGTCGAAAAACGTTTGACGCACGAGCACGGTTCTTCCCTTAAACGTTTCGACGTCGTGGAAGACGCCGCGACCGTTTGCAAACGTTCCGAAGGCGGGTTGCCCGAGCGCACCGGTGGCACCATACGCTTGGTTTTCGATCCACTGCTGCGATCCCGGGTCGAACGTGCGAACGTCGAGCAACTCGATGTGGCTCGGTCCGTCGGCCTCGATCTCTTCGACGTTCGCCTTACCGCCGAGCAATGGGCGCACCGTCACGACCCCATCGTACGCAACCCACTGCGTCGAGCCCGATAAGGGATGCAGCCGTCGCCGGATGTGAGTCTTCCAGGTTCCGAAGTTCCAATCGAAGTCGTGGCTGATTCCGGTCGAGCTCACGCCGACCGCGGCGGGCAAGCGCGCCGGCAACGCGAGAATAAGGGCAACCGTGAGAGCAATTTGCTTCATCATGCCCCTACTCTAGGGCAGGAGTGGCTCTGTGTAACGTGCCACTATGATAGAATATGGAGGAGCCGCTTTCGCTCGAGCCACTCTTTCCCGACCGCCAGTCCGGCGAGCAGCTTTTCGTGCAGTTGACACGCCGGCTGCGTGAGGCGATCGAAAGCGGAGCGTTTCCCATCGGCACCCGGTTGCTGGGAACTCGACAGCTCGCAAAACGCCTTGGACTGGGGCGCAATACGGTGGCGCTGGCTTTCGAACAGTTGACTGCAGAAGGTTATCTAGTAACGCGGACCGGCTCGGGAACGGTTGTCGCCGCCGCGGGACGCGCGTCCGCTCCGGCG
>JBAVSO010000058.1:0-2240 GCA_049695635.1 Candidatus Cybelea sp.
GCGGAGCACCTTGTGCGCGTGCGATAGAACCGGCCGCGAGCAAGCCGACGGCCGCCGTGCCAATTACAATGAGTGCTTTCATAGCGCTATAATTCCCAAATTGGCCTCCCGACTAACCGGAAGCAGGCGCTCGACCGCGTTTCGGACCGCCGACGACGAAGAACGGAATCGCAGACAACTGAGCGAGCGTCGAAAAGAGCACGAGCCCTACGATCGATCGGTCGAGGAGAACGCCGCAGATCGCGCTGCCGGCGAACCAAGCGCTGCCGAAGATAAGGTCGTAGAGACCGAACGAGGTCGCCCTTCGTCGATGCGCGAGCACGCCAGCGACGACCGCGAGCAGGAGCGCGTCCTGCACCGCAATCCCGACTCCCCATAATGCTATGCCGGCTTCGGCCGCCGCACCGCGTCCCAAAAAGGCGAGCGGCGTCGCCGCCGACGTCAGCGCGAGCGCGAGGACGATGATGACGTTACCCACGCGATCGAAAAGGCGCCCCAAGAGCGGCGCCGCGACCGCGCCTACCGCCATCGCAACCGCAAACCAAATCGAGATCGCGGGAACGCTCACGATGTGATCGCGCGCAAAACGAAATGCTATCAATGCAAAATCGACGTAACCCGTCGCGACGAGCGCTCCGCCGATCGCATATCGACGAAATGCCGGCCAATCCGCAACAGCCGGCTCGGCGGGACCCTCATCGCGCGGCACGATGCTTCGTCCCGCTGCCGTTGCAACCAAGAGAAAGGCCAAGGTCAGGAGCGCGGGGACGATCAGCATGCCGAAGCCGAGGTGAAAGCCGCCGCGCGCGAGGGCGAATGCAACCGCGAGCGGCCCGAGCGTCGCGCCGGTTTGATCGAGCGCCTCGTTCAGCCCAAAGACGCGGCCGCTTCCCAGCGAACGTCCCGCCTCCGAAAGCATCGCCGAGGTCACAGGCTTTCGAATTCCGCGCCCGATGCGCTCGCCGATTAACAGACCGGCTGCGGCCGGCCAGCTTCCCGCCAACGCAAGCGCCGGCACGCAGAGCACGTTGATTGCATATCCGACCCATACGTCGAGCCAATAGAATCCGGTGCGGTCGGCAATGACGCCGGAGACCGAGCGAATTGCGTATCCCGCCAACTCGCCGCCGCCGGCGATCGCGCCTACCGCGGCGCCGCTCGCACCGAGCTGACCGAGAAACGCGCCCACGACACCCCGGCCGCCCTCGTAGGTGAAATCGGCAAACAGGTTGACGATGCCGATGATAACGACGAAGCGCAGCGCGCGCTTGGGGTCGATCGATAATCTCAATGTCTAAAGTAGTGTTGCTTGACCCAGCGCGCCCATGCCGACGAGGGCGTTCCGCTATAGCTCGTGATGAGCACTCCGCAGCCGCCCCAGGTGTCCCAAGTCCACGCTTCGTACCCGACTCCGTGCGCGTCGGCCCATCTCATGAAGGTCGAAATATAACTCGAGCCGCAATCCGATCCATCGTACGTCTCACCCGTCTCGCCGAAGATCATTGGAACGACTTTGGTGATCGGCCGCATGCTCGAATCGAAGCAGCTGGCGGTATCGCAAAGGTTCTTTCCGTAGACGTGCGCCTCCGCGACCGTCTGACCGTCGGGATCTTTGGGATGCGATTTTAACCACGTCGAGCCGTTGTAATCGGATCCGTCGATCTTGCCGCAAGCGTTCGCATAATCGATGCACGGGATTGAAATCACGCCGTGATAGCCGGCTGCGCGCATGAGGTCGACCGCCTGCCGCATCGACGCCGTCAAATAGTACTTGTTCTTCTTGCCGTACGTCGCTTCGTCGTCGCAGCCTTTGCGCATGAAGCAGTTCCAACCGACCGTCGTTTCGCCCCACGGCGCCAGAATGACGTTCGGATCGCCTTTGAAAGTTCTCGCCATGCTCGACCACATCGCCGGCGAGTGATCTTCGTCCGGCGCGTCGGGTTGATAGGTGGCCTTATGCTTCCCAGGGGCTCCCCAAATCAGCGAAACCTCAGCATACATTCCGTACCGGTGCAGCAGGTCGACGTAATCGACGATTGCCTTTCGGTAGTTGGCGCCGGCGTATTGCGGAGCGATCCCGTTGATAGCGAGCCAGCAGTCTTCGTTGAGTAAGACGCGCACGACGTTGACGTGCCACGTGGCGATTGCCTCGATCGAAGCCGCGTCGTTGGGGCCGTCGAAGATTCCCCATCCCTGCACGCATGCGTACTCCGTCCCCGAGCGGTTCACGCCTTGAAGGT
>JBAVSO010000059.1:0-52890 GCA_049695635.1 Candidatus Cybelea sp.
GTATCCGAAGTTCCCCATTCGCAAGCGCTGTTCGCGCTGCTGCTCGAGCCAAAAGATCGCGCGCTCTCTGCAGCGCGCACGCAGCTCGAGCGGATCGACGGTGTGGAAATCCTTAATTCCGAGGTGCAAGAGCGTTTCGTATTCGATCGGGAGCCCATGCATATCCCAGCCCGGCACGAACTTTGCGTACTTCCCGTCGAGCAACGCGATCTTCACGAACATGTCCTTGAGCACCATGTTGAACAAGCCGCCCATATGCACGTCGCCGTTGGCATACGGCGGCCCGTCGTGCAAGATCCAGGGACCGTTCGGGGCGTTGCGCTCTAGGCGACGCTCGTAGGTTTGGTGCTCGCGCCACCACGCGAGCCGGTCGGGCTCGCGCTTGGGCAGCTCGGCTTTCATTGGAAAGTCGGTCTTTGGAAGATTGAGGGTCGAACGATAATCCATTTTGAGTATACGCTAACCTAAAAGCTCGCCGAGCACGTCGAAGTTTCGCTCCGCGGCCGCTTGAAGCGCTTCCCGGCGCGACTCCAGCTCCGCCGAGAGCGCATCGTGCTCGCGCACGAGCCGGTCGACGAGATCGTCCACCGCTTCGTCGCTGGGGCGCCGCTCGCCCAAACGCCAGAGCGGCTCAATCGGATACTGCAGATCCTCACAGAGCGCGCGGACCTTCGGATCGTAGGCGATCGCGAGGAACGGGACGGCGTAGCGAGCGGCGAGGATGAGCGAGTGCAGCCGCATTCCGATGACGAGCCGCGCACCGCGCAGAATCGAGGCCGCTCGCGCGAGCGAACACTCCGGTAAGAGCATCGGACTCGACTTGCAGGCTCGGATGACGTCGGTCGAGGCCGCTGCATCGGGGGCACCCCCCAGCGGCAGAAACGCCGTGCGAATGTCGTAGCGCTGCGCGAGCCGGTCGACGACGCGCGCCACAATCGCGGGACCGTCGCGAAAGGTCACGCTCTTGCGCACGCTGACGACCGCGTAAGCTCCGCTTTCGGGCCCCAGTCCATCGGCCGACAGATCGGCGATGGCTTCGGGAGAATCGTATAAGAAGACCGGATCGGCGGTCTGCTCGACCGGCGTTTGCGGAAGGAGTTCGGATAAGAGCCGGCGGGATCGCTCGTCACGCACCGTTGCGCGATCGAGCCCCTTACAGAAGCGGCGAACGACGAGCCGGCCCCAGAAATCCAGCGGCCCTATTGATTGCGCAAAGAGCATCGTCTTGCGCCGCGCGCGGATTGCCTCGCGCAGAATCTCCGCGTAATAGAGCAGGCTGCGAAGACTCGTCGCATTTTGCAGCAATCCCCCACCGCCGGAGAGCACGACGTCGGCCCGCGCGATTGCGCCGCGAATCGCGCCCCAATCCCAGCGCGGCTCGGCCGCCACCCCGAAGGTCGCCGCGGTTGCCGCCGGCGTCGCGGAGAGCACTTCGAGCTGCGCCGACGGAAAGCGCCGGCGCATGCGCCGGGTAATTACCTCGAGAAGTGCCTCGTCGCCGAGATTTCCAAACCCGTAGTAACCGGAAAGCAGCACGCGCACCTCAGCCAACCCCTGAAGAGGTTCCCCGCTTCAGGGCGCTGCGCACCGGCGGTATGCGGCGATAGATCCAGATCGCGATGGCGCCGACGATCGCGCCGATCACGACGCCGTTGACGACCCGTAGGATCGAAATCGCGAGCGGCGTGTGCAGATGAGAGAACGTGTCGATGACATCGCCGATGCCGACCCCGATCCCGAGCGCCAGCAGCCAGCCGATCGCGCGTCGGTGAGGCGGGAGCAGTGCGGGAAGCAGCATCAAGAATGGAACGCCAACGAGAAATTCCTTAAAGCGTGGCCGCACGCTGAGCACGTGGGTGAGCAGGTGGCGCAGCGAGAGCTCGAAGGCCGAAGGCGCGACGTCGCTCTCGTTCCCGCTGCGAACGAGCATCAGCGCCCCGAGCGCGACGATCGCGATGCCGGCGAACAGCTGATAGGCGAGGACCGGCGAGAGGAAAACGTCGCGCGCGCGTTGCGCTCCGGTACCAAAGCGCCGGTCGAAAAGGTAGAGCGCGAGCGAGATCAGCGGCGGCAGCCCAAGCACCAGCCGCACGCCGCGGAAACGTTCGACCTCCACCATCGCAAGCGGTGAGCTCATGACGCCGACGACGACCAGGGCCCCGAGCAGCGCGACGCCGGTCGCCGCGAGCGTCCACCCGAGGCTGCGCGCGAGCTGCGTGGACGGACTCGCCGCCGGCTCTTCGTTCCAGGCCGGTATCAAAATCAGCAGCGCCGCGGTCGCAAAGAGCAGCGCGCCGGCGAGCGCGATCGCCGAACGCGCGAACGCATCGTGCTGCGAAAGAACGCCGGCCAGATAGACCAGGACCGTGAGCGCATAAGCCGCGGCGGCGAGGCGGCGCCGGTACCATCCAAAGAACTCGAGCAGCAGCACGAAGATCGACGGTACTGCGAGCGCGGCCAGCCCGACGAGCGCGCGATTGTTGCCGTGGTACTGAGGGATCGGCGTCGCGCGCCCCAAGCGAAAGCCGCCGGCGCGCAGCTCGCCGGCGATCGCTTTGACCATCTCGATATTCGTCGCCTCGATCGAGAGCTTGCCGTCTTGATGCGCCCACGGGCGCAAATAGACGACGCGCACGTTACGCTCGCGGACGCCCAAAACGTAACGAGCGACGGCCTCGTCGAGCTTGATCTTGTCGAGCTCGGCCTTTGCGATCGCCTGCACGCGGACGACGCGACCGGGGATCATCCTAGCGAGCGTTTCGCTTCCCTTCTGCACCTGGCTAGGATCGTACGTTTCGATCGACCCGAAGTTATAGGTGTGTCGCTTAAATGCGTCGGCGGTGTCCGGCAGATGATCGGGATAACCTAGTACCTGATTGGCGAGACCAAAGAAGATCACCGTCGAGACCTTCGGATCGTAGCGAAGCACGTTGCGGAAGACGGCGTTAATTTGCGGGGCCTCGAAGCGCTCGTCGTTCTGAAAGCGCGGCACGACGAGCAGCGCCAGGCGCCGGGCCAGCTCGATCTGATCGGTCGGGATGCCTAGCCCGAGCGTGTTGAAGTAATCGATCTGCGTGCGAACCTCGATCAGCCACGGTCGTGTCGCGCGCAGAACGCGCACGCTCCGCGGCATGAAGTGCAGCCCAAGCGCGGCACGGTATCGCTTGTAGGTGAAAGGATCGAAGACGAGCAGGTAGACGGCGCCGTCAACGATGCGGTGCGTACGAACGAGGGTCGCGAGCAGCGGGTCGCTGATCGGCGACAGGCGGGCTTGGTTCTTCAGCGCCGCCCCCGTCGTCACGTAGGCTTTTCCGTCGTTACCGACGTTTGCGCCCAGCTCTTCGGTCAGCGCCAGCGACGTCAACCCCGCTCGTCGCAGCGCGACCAAGAACGCGGCGGGATTGTAATCGTACGAGCGCGCAAGCGCGTCGAAATCGGTGAAATCCATTGCGAGCTCGACGCGGTTCGCGACCGATTCGGTACGTACTCGAAAGTAAGCGACCGCGAGCGAAGCGAGCAGAGCAACGATTAAGATCAATGCGGCGTAACGCGTGCGCGAGGTATAGAGGGTCACGTTAGGCGCAGTTCGAGTTGACCGATTTCTTAGACCTTTTCGCAATACAAGAGGGCTCGCCATGGGCGAGCCCCCGTGCCGTCGCGTATGCGCGAGTCCCTTTTTTGTCGGGCCACGCATACCGGGTGTGGGCGACGCTTTTTGAGTTCAAGCGATGCTCGACGCCCACGACCGAACGCCGCGGTCCGTCGGGTTCAACGGTGCCCACTTATCCCCTCCCACGAGAAGCTCGGTCTACTCGTGCCACTTCGGCGAACGGCGCTCGAGAAACGCGGCGATGCCTTCGCCCGCATCCGGTTCTAGTGCGTTCGAGACCATTACGGCCTTGGTATAGTCGTAGGCACGCGTTTGATCCAGGTCAATCTGCGCGTAGAATGCGGCTTTGCCGAGGGCAACGATGCCGCGGCTCGACGACGCAATTCGCCGCGCTAGCGCGAGCGTCTCCTCGCGGAGACGATCGGGCTCAACGACGCGATTAACGAGGCCCCACGCCAAGGCCGTGGGCGCATCGATTGGTTCGCCGGTCAACAGCATCTCCATCGCGCGCTTGCGCCCGATCGTTCGGGTCAGCGCGACCATCGGCGTGCTGCAGAAAAGGCCGATGCGCACGCCCGGCGTCGCAAACGTCGCTTCGGTCGACGCAACGGCGAGATCGCAAGCGGCGACCAGCTGACAGCCTGCAGCAGTTGCGACCTTTGCAACTTCAGCGATGACCGGAAGCGGAATCGTCGCGATCCGCTTCATCAGATCGACGCAGGCATCGAAGATCTCGCGGTAAGCATCGTCCTTGCGGCCGGAAAGCTCGCGGAGATCGTGACCCGCGGAAAAAGCTGCGCCCTCACCCCGTAACAGGATCGCCCGCGCATCAGGCGTTTCGGCCACCACCGCCAGCGTGGCGTCGAGCTCGCGCATCATTTGAAGGGAGAGCGCGTTGCGCTTCTCAGGCCGGTTCATCGTAATCACGGCGATCTCACCGTCGCGCTCGACGGTGACCGCCTGCGCCTGGACCGTCTTCATCGTCGGGGTACTCTTGGGCGAGGCGGGGCTCAGACCTGCCGGCTCATACAATCATCCTTCGCACGGACGCGACGGCGACGGCGCGCGCCATGGCATGCGTACCGCGACTCGCTGGTTCCCGCAGCGCATACATGGCGCTGCCCGCAGACGTAAACTGCACGTCGTTGCGGAGACTGCCCGGGAGCGAACCACCCGCGGGTTTGCGCGAGCGGTTCGGATTCGGCTGATTAAGCTGAGTCATCCGTCAGCTCCCCGACGAGCTAACCGTGTTGAAGATGAGCGTTGCCTGATTAGACGACGTCTCCAACTTGCACCGAGAGTACTGACCGGTGAGTTTGGGAACGAGTCTGAATCGCCAATTCCCATCCCGGCCAAAACGGATGCCCAGCACGCAGCCCTGATTGTGAACGAACGGATCGGCGTCAACGAACGTCTTCGTCGCCGTGTTAAGCAGGCATGTCGCGTTCTCGGCAACCATTTGCTGCGATTGCTCGGGCTGCAATGAGAACTGATGCGGTGAAAACGGAAACGTGCAGCCGGTCGACCATTCGATGACTTGCGTCTCGGTGGTCCAGCCGTTGATGACCGTAACCTGCGGCATATCCGACGAAATGACGCCGGACTGAGTAAGTATTCCCCGTGATTGCGTAGGTTTTCCCCTGGATTGACTGGGCATTCCGCCGGACTGGCCAGGTAGTGCGGGCGCGAACTGCGAGCCCCCATTTTGGCCGCTGCAGCCGGCTACCAGCGCGGCGCCGGCGAGCAGAACTGCTACTAACTTTATCATTTTTCTCCACTCCTAAAAGAAGGTGTCGTGGAGCTATGATGACGTGGCGCCCTCGACCGCAGTAAGACACACCTGCACAACTAACTTGCACATCTGCCCTACGACCTGTTCCGCGGTCATTGCCGCTCCTTCGGCCATCAGAGCGGCGACCCGATCGGCTCCGATCTCGCCGCGAAGCGCGACCAGCGCCCGGCGGTACTCCAGTTCGTGAATGTACATTCGCGCCGATCCCATCGCCGCGAGGCGAGCATCTACGAAACCCAGAGTCCGCGCCGCGTTTGCGTGCTCCACCGGCGCCTGTTCCGCGTCTGCCGGTGACCGGAGCGCCGCGATCGCGCCGAGATGCTGCAGCGTCCATGCGACCAGAGCGTCCTGCTCTAACTCGCGCGCGAGATCCAGCGACTCGCGTGCGCGTTCCTCGGCCTCGTCAAAGCGCGACAAGGCGATGAGATACATCGCGATGCTGCTGAGAATGAATGCCACGAAGCGCCGATGATTGATGCGGCGCATCGTCGCAAGCGCATTGCTTGCAAGCGCGAGCGCAGCCTCCGCGTTACCGGCTTGAAACTCGCACTCGCCGAGATCGTCCATCGCGAGAGCCGCGCCGAGCTCGGCGCCGAGCGCCTCGTAGAGCGGCACGGCTTCGGAAACGTATCTCCGGGCCGCAACGAGGTCACCGTCGATTGCGCTGGCATATCCGAGATTGCGAAGTATAGACGCGACCAGCCGGCGATTTCCTAAACGACGAGCGGCTGCCAGCGCTTCCGGAAGCAACGCGCGCGCCTCGGCGACTCGCCCGAGAGACGCCAGCGCTTGACCCGCAAGACCCTGCGCGCGAGCGATTCCAACGGCGTCACCGATGGCGCGGCTGTATTCGATCGAGCTCTCGCTGCTCGAAAGCTGCTCTTTGTACTCGCGAAGCTGCAGAGCAACGATTGCTTCGGCGTAACCGAGCCGCGCAAGAACCTTCGCTGGAGTTTGCTCGTCAACCAGCGCACGCGCGGCGACCGTGTAGCGCCTGCCCTCGACCGGCGCGAACCATGCCCAGACCACGTGCATCTCGCCGACCAGCCGTTGCCCCAGAACGACGTCGCGGCGATCGGTCAGCGACCACTGCAGTGCCGCGCGCCAGTTATCGAGCTCCTCTTGCGCGAGCGCACGCCAGACTTCGTCGGGCTGGTTGTCACAGGCGACCGCGAGTTGCTCCGCCAGCTCGAGCGACGCGCGCGCATAGCGGCGCAGCATCGCTTCGGCCTCACCGCGCGCCTCCAATATCTCGCGCGCGTATTGCCGGAACGATTCCAAGAGCCGATAGCGCGGCTCGATCCCTTCGAAATCGGCGATCACTAGCGATTTGTCGACGAGCGATGCCAGCAAATCGAGAACGTCGGCCACGACGATCTCGCCATTCGCGCAAACTTTCGATGCCGTCGCTAGGGTACAACCGCCCGCGAAGACCGACAGGCGCTCGAACAGTCGTTGCTCCTGCGAAGAGAGTAAGTCGTAGCTCCAATCGATTGCCGCGCGCATCGTTTGCTGACGCGCAAGCGCGGTGCGTGCGCCGCCGCTAAGAATCCGGAACCGATTTTCGAGCCCCTCTGCGAGCGCGCTGATGGAGAGCACGTTCACGCGCGCGGCGGCTAGCTCGATCGCAAGGGGGATGCCATCCAAATGCCGGCAGATTTTTGCAACGTGCGGTTCGCTCGCGTCGCTCAGCGCGAAGTGGTGATCGGCGGAACGGGCGCGCTCGACGAAGAGTGCCATCGCCGACGGAATGCTCAACGACGGCAACCGATAGGTGCGCTCACCGGCGACCCGCAGCGGTTCGCGGCTTGTCGCCAAAATCCGAACGCTCGGGCAGGCTGAGACGAGCACGCTCGCGACGGCCGCGGCCTCGCTGATGACGTGCTCGCAGTTATCGAGAACCAGCAGCAGCGGCTTGCTCTTGAGGTACGCAATCAGCGTCTCGAGCAGCGGACGATTCGGCACTTCTTGCAGGCCCAGCGCCGATGCGATCGCCGGGGCCACCAACGAAGCATCACCGAGCGGCGCGAGCGCAACGAAGCAGACGGCGTGGTCGCCGGTGCCGTTGCCTAGCGCGCTGGGCACGTGCAATGCCGTTTGCGTCTTGCCGATGCCGCCTGCGCCCGTGATCGTAACGAGCCGAGACTCGCGTACGAGCTGCGCCACCTCATCGAGCTCTGCCTCACGCCCAACGAAACCGGTCAGTACAAGCGGCATGTTTCCAACCGCCGCGTCCGGTCGCGGGCTGCTCGGGCCTGTAGAACGGAGGTCGCGCGGCGAGATAGAGCGCGCCGCCGCTGCCTCGAACTCCGCGCGCTGATCGTCGCTCAGCACCAGCGCATCAATTAGCAGCTCGATCGTTTCGCGTTGCGGCGAACGGCGATAGCCGCGCTCCAGCGCACCGACGCCGTTGGTGCTCAGGCGCGCCCGTTCGGCGAGGGCTTCTTGCGAGAGCCCAGCTGCGAGCCGGTAACGCCGCAGAAGCGTCCCGAACTCCGACGACGCCGGCGCCCGCGCTTCGTCATTCACGGTATTTGTCAATTTCGTGCCGCCCGCGGCGGCGACCCGGTGAGTTACTTGGTGCTAATTGCTGCTCCGATGGGCTCGGTGACCGCGGAATCGTTGAAGTTCGTCGGTGTGCCGCCAGCCGGGTATGCCCAGCGGTTCACACTGCTGTTAGCGTATCCGCAGGCTTCGTAATCGCCTCCGGCGACGTACCTCAAACCGTGCGCGCCGATCACGCCCTGTACCATATCGCAGACCGAGCCACCTAAATAGTTCAAAAGGCTCGTGTGGCCCTTAATCTTTCCCATGTTACCGGAAATCTTCACGTGGTAGATACACGAAGCAGGCACGTCACCGCAAAGTTGATCGCCGAGGGCGAGGTAGTTACCGGGCGAATACCACTGCACCATTCCCGGGAAATAAATGGTGCCGCCGGAGAGGGTGACCGTATGGAACGCCGCGCTTCCAGCGGGGAGCTCGGAGAGTATGAAACTTCCACTGTACGTTCGGCCGTCGACAAAAAGGTTGCCCGGAGCGACATCGGCGTGACCATCGCTGTTACCGCTTCCGCTGCCGGTAACGTAGCCAACCTGATTGTAATAGTACTGATCCGGATTTGCCAACGAGGTCGGCGTGCCGCCGCCGGCTCGATAAATTTCAACCTCGCCGGAGCCGCTCAAGTATTTGTTATATAGGTTGGCAACGGCAAGATCGCCACTCGTCGGATCTACCGCGCAGGCAACGGGGTATCCGTCGGGGTCAATGAGAACGTTGATTACGGTCCCAGAGCGCGAGAGCTCGATAACCGTGAGCGTTCCGAAGTTGGTCACCCAAATATTACCGCTTGTATCCGAGCATAGACCCTGCGGCATTTCGAAGCCGGTAAGCGTACCTCGCAGCCTGAGGTCCGGGAGTGAAAATAAAAGCACGTCGTTGGTTGAGTCATCGGAAACAAAAAGAATCCGAGGCAGGCGCGCGACCTCGGGCGAGACCCACGACTTACGGTGATCGACGCGCAACGGCATGGCCTTCACCGCCGCAATGGCGTCGAGCCCGGAAGGCACTCGCAAAGATGCGCCCGCCAAGCCGCCGGCGGAAAACGACGTCGGCTGCGTCTGGCCGCCGCAACCGGCCAACGCGCCGATAACCACCGATAGACCTACAGCGTAGAATATCGGCCGAGCGATTTTCATAAGCCGCTCCTTGCTTGGGGGGTGTTGTCGTGCCACTAAAGTCGCTTCGCACCTGCAAGAGCTCCCCTGCTTAATCGCTCTATGAAGAACCGTTAAGGCTTGAATCACTTGGCTCCGGTGGCAGGAGAGGCAGGTCCTCGTCGAACCTACTGCCCTCGATGAAAGGTGTAGCCGGCTTCGCGTTCCTCGCGATCCTGATACTCGTGATCCTCTTTGGATTCTCAAGTCACTCGGTCAACGCGTTCCTACAACGCGCCTGTCAACTGACGACTTGGAGCGACTCGTGCCATTTTGTCTCCGACTCGAGCGCAAGCATGAGCAAAAGCACGAGCACAAGCACAAGCATCAGCACCAGTTTGTAGATCTCGCATTCCAGCGGAACTCCGCACCGCTGCAGCTGTCATCAGCGCCGACCGGGATCACCCTCGATCAAGCCGGCAATCTTCTCGTCACCCAGAGCGACGGCGTGGCGGTCTTCGCGCCGGGGCAAACCTCTCCGACGTCGTGGATCGGCTACGGGCTGCAGCCGTTCGGGCTCGCTTTCGGCAACAACGGGAACTGGCTCTACGTCGTCGCCAACGGATACCCGTGCTACTTCAGCTGCGTCAACGTGTACTCGTATCCCGCGGGCAGTAGGATCGGACAATACAGCTTGCCCGGCTCGAGCAGCTACTTCGGCATAGCCCTCTCGCCACGCGTACCGCTCTTTAGCCCCAGCGCCATGCGGCACAGGCATCCGCACTTCAGGTATTGGACGGACCTTCGAAGAGGCGTTCGCAAGAAGTAGCGCCCGTGATACCGCCACCTAGGTCACGAGGTTTGCGGAGCGGAGGGGGCAGCATCCGGGTCACTTCGGAATAAATGAAGGCACCCGACCGAAATCCCCCGAGATTCGATCAGGAACCCTCGCCTGTGTTTCCCCCTGTGAGGTTTTTTTGAACGAACCGACGCCGGAGCGTTTGGTCGTCGTCCTTTCGCCTCGCAGTTACCAAAGAAACGATGCCACAGTTAAAATCGTTCCCACCGGCGTCACTGAGCGCCAGAAAACCTTAACGCGGGGATCGGTGAAAGACCGGTCGCTTTTGTACTATGAGGACTTGTCGAAGGGCTGCAAACCGGCGGGAGAAGTCATCAATGAATCGTGAGTCCGCTCGGACCGTCGAGGCCCGTGCTAGTTCCCTCGATCACCCTGATGGGAGCTACGTTGCCAGTCGCGCCCGAGGCATAGACCGCTATGAAGTTGCAGCCCGAACACGAGCGCACTTCGCCGGCACCGTTGGAAGCGTAGATATTGTGGGAACTGTCGACGGCGACGCCGTGGAGATCTGTTAGCTCCGTCTTGCGGCCTTTGATGCGTTGCACGGGAGCGACGTTCCCGGTTGCGCCGGAGGCATAAACGGTGATACTGCTGTGGAGGCCGCCGCCGCCGTTGTTAGCTGCGTAGACGTTGGAACTAGAGTCCACTGTCAACCCGAAGGGCAAGTCCAGTTTCGTAAGAGAGCCCTTGATCTTGCGCGTCGGCTTTGCGTTGCCGGTAGCGCCCGCGGCGTAGACGTCGAGGTAGTTGTCAACGTCCGAATCGTAGATGTTTGCGCTCCCATCCAACGCAAGGTCGACGGGGTCATTCAGGCCCGTTTTCGAACCTTCGATTGCTTCAGCCGGGGCTACGTCGCCGTTTGAACCGGAGGGAAAGACCAGGATGCTTGGGTTGCCACTTGGTCCGTTTAGGCTCTGAACGTAAATGTTTCCGTTGATTGGATCGATCCCAATACCCTCGGGATCGAGCAGTTCCGTGTTCGAGCCGCTGATGGTCGCGGTTGGCATGACGTCGCCGTTAGCACCGGCGGCATAGGTCGTGATGGAGTTGTTGTTAAAGTTCGTTACGTAGATGTTTCCGTTTGCATCCAGTGCAACGCCGTATGGGAGGTTGATTCCGGTCTGCTGACCGGCGATGGCTTCTATTGGTGCCACGTTACCGGTCACACCGACTGGGTAGACGGTAATCGATTGCCCTGCCCAGTTGGCAACATACAGGCACGGGCATGACGACGCGCTACTTTTCGCAGCCGAATGTTGTCGTTGGAGAGCCTGCTGCGCGGGTAGCAGAGTGTTGTTCGCCCCGCCGCAGGCAGCCAAAGTCGCGGCAGTGACGCCTAATGCAATAAGGCTGCACAGATGTTTCATAAGCCCCTTCTCTTTTTGGGAGCAGAAAACAGCGCCGCGTCTCAGGCAAATAAACGACTGGACGAGCGCAGCGCGTAGCTACGATTAAAGTCGCCCGCTTCCTCTCCGTCAGACCCTTCGGCCGCGGTACTTGAAGGCAGGCAGCTCCAGTCCGAGGAGCGGCAGCCGGCACAGCGTTTCCCTTCGCCTCCGGCGCTCCGTGCCGGAGTTCGTCCTGAGCGAGCGCAGCGAGTCGAAGGGCTCGGGATGACATGGGCGATGACGGGCTCGAACCGCCGACATCCTCCTTGTAAGGGAGGCGCTCTCCCAGCTGAGCTAATCGCCCACGGCCGCTTCACTTCGCTTCGCCGGGGCTCGTTCTCTTGGCGGCTCGGCAGCACAGGTCAGCTATGAATAAGGTTTAGCGAAGCTCAGGCTCCGGGAAAGTCTGAAGAGGACCCGACTATCTTGAGAGCGCTAACCTTGACCCGACAGTACCGCGCCGCCTACGGGAGTGACATCCGAAACGTCGCGCAGGCGCGGCGGGGCATTGCCAGTTTTGCCGCCGAGTGCGGTTTCTCGGAGGAAGCGATCTCGGACATTCGGCTCGCCGCGGGTGAAGCGCTCAGCAACGCGGTCGAACATGGCCGCGGAAAGCCTGCCCGCCGGATCGTCGTCCGCTGCTACTTCGGCGAGGATGTACTCAAGATCGAGATCCGCGACAGCGGCAGCGACTTTCCCGCCCCGCACGACTGCGACAGCGTCGAGCCCGACGATCGGGGCCGCGGTTTCGGCATATTTCTAATGCGTCGTTTAATGGACGAGGTCTCGTTCGCGCGCAACGGCAAGGTTGTGCGGCTCGTCCGCCGCCGCCGCTAGGGAAGCTCTAATTTAGCGCTTCCGCTTGCTTGTCAGTTCTTAACGGTGGCGATCTTCTTCTGGAGCAGTGCGATCGCGGCGCGGAGCTGCGCGTCGGTAGCGACGTCGCCAAAACGCGCATCGCGGTTCTCGTCAACGCGAACGTCCGGATCGATGCCGCGAAGATTGATGTCGCGATGGTTCGGGGTGAGATAGTGAGCGGTCGTGATCTTGATCGCGGCACCGTCCGGCAGCGGCGTCAGCGTCTGCATGACACCCTTCCCGAACGTCTTCGCGCCGACCAGCGCGCCGATGCCGTCATCTTGGAGCGCACCAGCCGTAATCTCGGAGGCCGATGCGGTGTACTGGTTTACGAGCACCGTCACCGGAAACGCGATCGAAGGGTCGCCGTCGGCATCGATCGTCGTGGCGCGCTTTCCGCGCTCTTCGACGGTGAGCAGCGCTTTATTTGCGATGAAACGCGAGCTGATGTCAAGCGCCGAGTTCACGTAGCCGCCGCCGTCGTTGCGTAGATCGAGGACGAGCGCCTTCGCGCCCATTTGCGTCAGCCGCGCGACCGCCGTATCGAATTCGGCGGGCGTGCCGCGCCCGAACTCCATCACCCATACGTAGCCGATTCCGTTCGGGAGCATCTTGAAAACGACGGTCGGAGGCTGCACGTCCTCGCGCGTAATCGTGAAAACGGCGGGCGTGCTGGGCCGCTGCACTGCAACCGAAACGCTCGTGCCGGCTTTCCCGCGCAGATGCCCGCTAACGACGTCGACGCTGAGACCCTTGGTAGGAATGTTGTCTACGGCGGTCACGACGTCGCCGACTTGAAGCCCGGCGCGTTCCGCGGGCGTGCTCGGCAGCACGTAGGTGATGCGCACGCACTGCGATGCGGCATCGGGCTCGATCATCACGCCGATGCCTCCGATGCGCTGTGGATCCAGCGCTTCGTTGAATGCCTTGAACTCATCAGGCGTGAAGAACTGCGTGTAACGGTCGTTCGTTGCCTTGGCCATCGCGACTATCGCTGCGTATGCAAAATCGTTTGGCGACGCGTGCGCGGTTTGTGCCGCGGTGACGATCGCGGAGTCGAGCTCGGCGAGCGTCGCGTCGCGATCGCCCTCCACTCGAAGTTTGGGAGGCGTCATCGTGACGCCGTGCTTGCGAGCAGCATCGGCGAGAGCGTTGCCGGCCGCCGCAAGCAGCGCCTGCGGATCGACCGGATCGTAATACGTGTTGGTTAAAAGTTGATAGCTCTCGGCGACGTCGCCCGCAACTTGATACGGAAGATCGGTGGGCGTCGCGCCCAAGCAAAATACCGCGATCAGCGTAGATATGGCTGTCGCGCGTCCCAATAGGCGAGAGGTTGGCATCATGATCCCTTCTTCGGTTCTCACCACTATAACGCATAGCAAGCGTCAACTGTTTCGACTAGCCGCCGCGCGTGCAAGCCGATCCATCATCGCCAGACCCAGGCCATTCTCAGGTAACGGCTGTGCATCGATGCGCTCGAGAGCAAGCGAATCGAGCTGATGAAGTGCCTCAAAGAAACGGGCCGCCGCCTCGCGCAGGTTGCCGTCGCGGGAGAGAATCCGGACGGCCGCATACCCATCGAAGGCTTCGCTCAACGAAAGCGCTCCCGCGAGTTGCCGCTCGTGCGCCGGGACCACCTGCGGATCGATCAAACGCAGCGGCGTACGCGGGGAGTAATGATGAGGAAGGCCGCCCGGAGCTCGCGGGGGACCGGCGCGCCCGCGCGCCAGCCGGCCGGCCAACTCCTCGATCGCTTCCATTGGAATCGCCCCAGGCCGTAAGAGCACCACCTCGGGCTCGAGGGCGACGATCGTTGACTCGAGACCGTGCTCGCTCGTACCCCCGTCAATAATCAGATCGACTCGCTCGCCGAGGCCTGACGCCACGTGCTCTGCCCGCGTCGGGCTCAGTCCGCCGAACGGGTTCGCACTCGGCGCCGCGAGCGGCGCTCCGACCTCTTTTAGGAGCGCGCGCGCGACCTTGTGTGAGGGCATCCGTACCGCGACGCTCGGCAAGCCCGCGGTGACGATCCCAGGAACCTCCGGCTGCTTGCGCAGCACGAGCGTTAGGGGACCGGGCCAGAAGCGCTCGATCAGCCGCTCGGCAACGCGCGGAACCTCGGCGACGACGCGCCCGAGCATTTCACGATCAAGCACGTGAACGATCAACGGATCGAAGTGCGGGCGTCCTTTAATCTCAAAGATTCGGGCCACCGCAAGGGGATCGAAAGCGAGCGCTCCCAAGCCGTAGACGGTCTCGGTTGGGAACGCGATCACGCCTCCGCTGCGCAGCGCCTGCCCGGCTTGCGCGATGCTCTCGGGTCCCGCTTGCACGAGCCGCACCATGAAGGGATGGCGCCCGGGTAAGGACGATACCTTTGTGGTATGCCGCGTTCCAGACTCCGCACGCGGGCTTTTCCGCTCGCAGTTCTCTTTTTGGCGGGTCTCTTCTCGTCGCTGCTCGGCGGCTGCGGTGGCGGCTCCAACTCATCCCCCGCCGGACCACTTGTGCCTCCGGCGCCGGCGAAGAAGGGCAAGTACTTCACGCACGTCGTGATCCTGATTCAAGAGAACCGCACCTTCGATAACCTCTTTGCAACCTACCCGGGCGCAGACGGAGCGACCCGCGGTAAGACGCATAACGGCGAAAGCATCCCGTTGAGAAAGGCCGACCTCGAGAGTCCCATTTCTCCCAACAACGGTTATCTGTTTTGGAAGCGCGACTGGAACCGAGGGAAGATGAACGGCTTCGATACCGTGCCGATCGGCAAGACTTCGGGGACGTACGTCTACGAGTACGTGGACCCCGCGCAGATCGTCCCGTACTGGGAATTGGCAAGAAAGTACGTACTCTCGGATCATACGTTTCAAACCCAGGGCAGCGGCAGTTTCACCGCGCACCAGGATCTGATCCGGGGCGGCACCGAGCTCGGCGGTTCGAGAAGCCTAGTCGATTTTCCGAGCTCGCAGCCGTGGGGATGCGATTCGCCGCCCGGGACGGCAACGTCGCTGATCACCGTTAGCAACCAGTACATGTATCACGCCGGCCCGTTTCCTTGCCTCTCGTACGCGACGCTGCGCGATCTTCTCGATAGCGGCGGCGTTTCGTGGCGCTACTATACGCCCACAACCGGGAACTTCGCCGGCAATCTCTGGAACGCGTTCGACGCGATCGCCGCCGTTCGTCACGGCGTGGAGTGGTCGACGAACGTAGTCTCACCCGAAACGGATGTCTTTGCCGACATTAATCGCAACACGCTGCCGGCCGTCGCGTGGGTGGTTCCCGATTACGTCAACTCCGATCATCCCGGCGACAACTCCGATACCGGCCCGTCGTGGGTAGCGCAAGTCGTCAATGCGATCGGAGAGAGTTCGGCGTGGAACACCACCGCCATCATCGTTCTCTGGGACGATTGGGGCGGCTGGTACGATCACGTCGCGCCGCCCGGCCCGCGTCGTTACGGCGGCTTGGGATTCCGCATTCCGATGCTCGCCGTTTCGCCGTACGCGAAGGCCGATTACATTTCGCATCAGCAGTACGAGCTCGGAAGCGTCGTGCGGTTCGTGGAGGACAACTGGAACTTGGGACGTTTGGGAACCACCGATCGGAGCTCGGCAAATTTCACTAACGATTTCTTCGATTTCACTCAGAATCCCCGACAGTTCGTTCCAATTAAAACGGAGTATTCGAAATCGTTCTTCTTGCATCAACGACCGTCGAACAAACCGGTCGATAACGAGTAAAAGTGACCAGGATTACCGATGTTTATCAACGATTGCGCGATACGCGCTCGGTCGAATGGAAAAAAGGAGCGGATGGCGAAGGTCCAGCCGGAACAATCATGCGCATTTTAGAGAGACCGCTGGGTACCATCGTCGCAAAACCGCGCCAGCAGGCCGTGCCGGTCGTGCTTTCCGACTTCGAACGGATCGACGTTACGGCGCCGGTCGCACAAGACGAGCTCAAGGTCATTCAAGCGCACTTCATGACGCTGTCGCAGTGTGCGGCGCGGCAAATCACGGATCCGCAAGAACGCGAGCAGGTCGGTGAAGCGCTGCGCGAACGTATGGGGCGCTACGGCACGTCCTCCGAATACATCGCGCGCCGGCAAGTCAGCGTGCTTACGTCTCGCTTCGTCGAGAGCAATCCCGCCAGCGATTCCGAGCCGGTCCGGCGGTACGGAGACTTGCGTAGCCCGACGGGCGAAACGCTCGACGAACGGATGAATCTCTTCGAAGAGATTGCGTGCGACGTCTTCGAGCGCGTCTATCGCGACCGCGAGGCTCCGCGGCCCGACGACATCGTGCACGTGAGCTGTTCGGGATACGTTTCGCCGAGCCCGGTGCAGAGTTTCCTCTCGCGGCGCGGCTGGCTTGACGTCGGGGTCACGCACTCTTATCACATGGGATGCTACGGTGCTTTTCCGGCGATCCGCACCGCGCTTGGCTTGGTCGGATCATCCTACGTCTCGCTGCCGGCCCCCAAGCAACGCGTCGATCTGGTGCACACCGAGTTTCTCTCGCTCCATTTCGATCTGCTCGGCGAAGAAGCCGACAACTTCGTCACCTCGACGCTCTTCGCGGACGGCTTCATCAAGTACGCGGCTTATCCGCAATCCGAGTTTGCGAAGCGAGACCGCCGCGGTTTGAAGATCCTCGCAATCGAGGAACAAATACTCCCCGATTCGCTTCCCGAGATGACCTTGCGTCCAGGCCCGCTACAGTTCGACATGTCCCTTTCCAAGCGCGTACCGTTCATGATCCGCGACTCGATCGCCGACTTCGTGCGATCGATCTGCGCGCAAGTTGGTCTGGATTTCGAGCGGGAGAAGTCGACGATGATCTTTGCGATCCATCCCGGCGGCCCGGCGATCCTCAATCAGATCCGCGGCAAGCTCGGAATCGAGGAGTCCCAGGTCGCCTTGAGCCGTCAGGTTCTCTACGAGCACGGGAACATGGCGTCGGCGACCGCGCCCCACATCTGGCAGCTCATCGTCGAATCGCCGGAAATCCCCAGCGGCTCCAAGGTCTTGAGCATGGCATTTGGGCCAGGCTTGACGGTCATAGGGGCACTCTTCGAGAAAGTATAGCGCCGTCATGGCAACGACCGATACTAAGACACCGCAGAAATTCTCCGTGCCGGGGCCCTTCTATTGGAGCGTCCGCGGCGTTCACGCGGCCGCGCCGCTCTTCGTCGGCCTCGGAAATCTCGAGTCGCGAATGCTCGCTAAGAGCCTTGCGTCGCAGCGAGTCGACCGCCCGCTTTACATTTGCGGACTTCCGCGAGCCGGCACCACGATCACGCTGCAAATGCTCAGCGAGCACCCCGACGTCGTAACCCACAAGTACGCCGACTTCCTAATGCCCTACATGCCGTACGTGTGGAATAAGGTCTTTCCGAAGATACCTGTGGATGCGATGCGCAAACCGGTTCCGCGCATTCACCGCGACCGGATCGAGGTGACGCGCGACAGCGCCGAGATGGGAGAGGAGATCCTATGGGAGCACTTCTTTCCGCACATCCACGACGAGTCGAACTACAGCGTGCTCGACACCACGACCTCGAATCCGGGTTTCGAGCGTTTTTACGAAGAGCACCTGCGTAAGCTCGCGTTGGTGCGGGGCCGAAGCCGCTACGTCAGCAAGGCGATCATGTGCGTGGTGCGCATGCAGTATCTGCGAAGGCTCTTCCCGGACGCCCGCTTTTTACTCTACGTGCGTAATCCGATCGACCACGTCGCCTCGCTGATCAAACAAGACCGCATCTGGGCTGAGCTAGAGAAGAGCGACCCGCGTCAGATTGAGATCATCGAGCTGACCGGGCACCACGAGTTCGGTACAAAGCAGGTGATGGCAAACGTCGGGAGTCCTGCGACGCTTCACGAGATTCGCCGTCTCTTCGACCACGGGCGCTGGGCGGAATCGCGAGCACGGTACTGGGCATACGTCTACGGTTTTGTCGCCAAGCAACTCGACGACGATCCGGAGCTGGCCCGCAGCGTCTGCATCGTGCGATATGAGGACCTCTGCAGCAACTCGCCCGCGACGATCGATCGGATCATCGCACATGCGGGTCTTGACGCCGCGAGCTTCGACGCGACGCGCACCGCATACAGTAAGAAACTCTCCTTCCCCGATTACTACAAGCCCTCGTTCGAGCCCGACGTGCTCTCGACAATCGTTGCATCGACCAGCGAGGTGGCCAAGCGATTCAACTACGACGTCGCCGAGATCGCGCAGCGAGTCGCTGCGTCCTCGCAAGAAAAAACCACGGCGTAACGTTGCGAGCGCTCTGCCTCGCACTCACCATTTGCGGGGCAGGCCTCGCGGTGAGCGGCTGCGGGGGTGGCGCAGATGCGCCGCCGGTTCCGACGAACGCCTCGGCACCGCCGCCCAGACACCCCAAAGGCAATCCGATCAAGCATATCGTTCTCATGATCCAAGAGAACCGCACCTTCAACAATCTTTTCGCGGGCTTTCCAGGCGCCGTCAGTTCGACGACCGGCGAAGAGTTGGTGAAGGTGGGTACCGGTTACGTCCAGCAACAGGTGCCGCTCGCGGAAACGAATCTCTTGGCAAAGAGCAACCTAAACCACCGCTACGCGGCCTATCAGACGGCATACAACAACGGCGCGATGAACGGTTTCAATCTCATCAAGTACGGGACTAACGGAAAGCCGGAAAACCTGGCGGCATATCAGTACGTTAACCCTGCGAAGATCGCACCTTACCGTCAAATCGCGGCGCAGTGGGGCTTAGCCGATGAGCTCTTTCAGACTCAAGGGAGCGGAAGTTTCATCGCGCATCAGGATCTGATTCGCGGCGGCACTTTCATCAACGCGAGCGAGAGCCTGATCGACGATCCGACGACAAATGCAGCTTGGGGATGCCTCTCACCGGCCGGCGCCAAAACCTCTTTGATAACCACGAGTCTGCAGTACGAACAAAACAAAGGGCCGTTTCCGTGCACGACGGATTTTCCTTACCCCAGTCAGTACACGACGCTTGCCGATCTTCTGAACGCAAAGGGCGTTTCGTGGAAGTACTACACGCCGGCACCGATTAAAGCGCAGGTCGGCTCTATTTGGAACGCTTACCTCGTAATCGCCTCGATTTGCAACGCCCAAGGCGTTTGCAGTTCGAACGTCTCGTCGCCGGAGACAAATATTCTTTCCGACATCACTGGCGGCGCGCTGCCGGCGATGTCGTGGGTCATTCCCGACGCACAGAACTCCGACCATCCGGGTTACTCCTCGAAAGATACTGGCCCGTCGTGGGTGGCAAGCGTGGTCAATGCGATCGGCAATAGTCAGTACTGGGACTCGACGGCAGTCGTCGTCGTGTGGGACGATTGGGGAGGCTTCTACGATCCCGTCGCGCCGCCGTTTCAAGACGATCAGGGTGGCGCCGGCTTCCGCGTCCCGATGCTCGTCATCTCGCCGTACGTGAAGGCGGGCAACGGCAGCCACGGCGGCTACATTTCCAACACCGTTTACGGCTTCGGCAGCATCATTCGTTTTATCGAAGACAACTGGAAGCTCGGGCGGCTCGGAACGACCGACCAAAGCTCGACGAGCATCGCGAACATGTTTAACCTCAAAGAGCCTCCGCGTCAGTTCACCACGATCTCGTCCCCGTATGACGAGGAGTACTTCCTCCGTCAGAAGCCTTCGGGCTTGCCGGTCGATACCGAATAGCGCCTATGCGCGCGCTCGCGGCGCTCGCCTTCGCTTCGACGGCTCCAAGCCTCGCACTCGGGGGCTGCAGTACAGGTTCGTTTGCGCCGCCACCCACCAGCGTCACGTCGAGTCACACGCTCAGGGCAGCCTCCGCACGAAGGGCGGCGTCGCCGATCGCGCACGTCGTGCTGATCGTTCAAGAGAATCGCAGCTTCGATAACCTCTTCGCTCTCTTCCCAGGGGCCGACGGCGCGACGCGCGGCAAGGAAAGAATAAAGCAGGGTAACGGTTACGTCGACAAGTGGGCGACGCTCACGCAGCACTCGCTGCTCATGAAGGAAGACGTGGCGCACTGCCATTCGTCCTTCGAAACCTCCTACGACGACGGAAAGATGGACGGCTTCAACCTCGTTCCCGTCAGTGCGTGCAGTAAAAACGGGAAGCCCGCCGGCACGCTCGTCTACCAGTATGTCCAGCGTAGCGAGGTCGAGCCGTACTGGAACATGGCACAGCAGTGGATCCTAGCCGACCATATGTTCCAAACCCAGGGCAGTGGGAGCTTTACGGCGCACCAAGACCTCATTCGCGGCGGCACCGAAATCGGCGATTCCAAGAGCCTCATCGATTCGCCCGACGGCTGGCCGTGGGGCTGCGACGCGCCGCCCCGCGTCGTGACGAAGACAATCTCCCTGCGCGGTTACGTCGGCTTGAATGGTCCCTTCCCGTGCTCGAATAAGTTTCCGAACTACTCCTCGGGCGGATACGCGACGCTGCGCGACCTGCTCGACGCGGCCGGCCTATCCTGGAAGTACTACACGCCATGCTTCAGCAAATCTGACGGCTGTAGCCCAAGCGACGGCTGCCCCGATTGCGACGGCGACCTGCTCAACGCGTTCGACGTGATCCATTCGGTGCGCTACGGTTCGGAATGGGGAACGAACGTCTCGATGCCGGAGACGAACATCTTGCGCGATATCAAACGTAATGCGCTTCCGGCCGTCGCATGGGTAATTCCGTCCGACGACAACTCGGACCATCCGGGCGCGAACGCCGACAACGGTCCCTCGTGGGTGGCAAGCGTCGTCAATGCGATCGGCAAGAGCAACTCTTGGAAGTCGAGCGTCATCGTCGTGCTCTGGGACGACTGGGGCGGCTTTTACGACAACGCTTCACCGCCATTTCAAGACCGGCACGGCGGACTTGGCTTCCGCGTCCCGGCAATCATTATTTCACCTTACGCGATCGGAGGGAACTCGAGGCAGGGCGGATACGTCGCGCACACCCAATACGAGTTTGGCAGCGTCCTCAAATACATCGAGCAGAACTGGAATCTCGGTTCCCTCGGAACGAGCGACGTCCGCGCGACGAGTATCGGCAACCTCTTCGACTACTTACAGCAACCGCGCGCGTTCAAGAAGATCGCGTCGAAATATTCGGCGGAATACTTCGAGAGCCGGCCCCTTGCGCTGCAGCACGGCGATCCGGAATAGTGCCGGCTACTCACCCCGTCGGGCGAGCGACGTGCCAATGACCGCCGGCAAACGGTATGCCGTTGCCGTTAGCTTGATCGGGACCTGTGTCGCCCGAGTACATGTAGAGCGGATGGTCCTTGTAATCCCACTGCATGCCGGTGCCGTCGGATCGCGTGACGATCGTGAAGCCCTCCTTTGCTTGCGCCCCTCCGTTGGGCGCGAGCACGAGCCAAATGCTGAGGCAGCCGCCGGTGCACGCTCCGCCGGCCGGCGTATCCACGTCCAAGAAATAGAGCGTGTGATTGTTTCCCGGATTGACGAAACCAGGTTCACCCGCGACGGTTTGCTGAACCGGCATATTTGATTTCTGCGGGTTCGTCGGCGGCGGCCCTCCGTACGCTCCCCCGCCGGAACCACCGGAGCCGCCACCACATGCGGCCAGCGCTACGACCGCGGCCATTGCTGCGATTTGTGAAGAATTTCTGAACATGCGTCCTGTACTTTCTCGATTAGCGATTCGATATGGGGGTTGTACGAACGGTACGCGATGACGATGAAAGAAGTGTGAAGGGATTCCGATAAAAGCTCTTGGCTCCGTCGAAAGCCGCCGCAATAGCGCGAAATGCATTGAGAAAGTCGGAGCGATTCATGAAACCTACAACCTTACGCCGGCGTAAAGAGTACGGTGAAGAAATCCCGGCTATGGCCTTTGGGCGGTACGCTCGCCGCGGTAGCCGTTACGTCCACGATGGATGCGACGGGCTTATCGGCCTTCAGCTCGCTACCCCTGCTCGCCCTACTCTTCATCTTCGGATACGCGCAGCGATTCTCGGCCCAGGAGCTTGGGTTTAGACTTCGCGCGTCGCAGGCGTGGCGCTCCTACGGCGTCGCGATACTCTATCCCATAATCGCGATGGCAGCGATCGTTGCGGCCGCCGCCGTAAGCGGTGCGTTGCACGCGGCGCCGGTTGCGCATTCTCACCGCGCCGCCTGGCTAAACGTGCTGATCGTCACCGCGGTAACGATACCAGTCGCGCTCGTAACCGAAGAAGGCTTCTTTCGCGGCTGGCTCTGGGCGTCGCTCCTGCGCGCCGGTGCGAAGCCGGTCGCCGTTTTGGGTTTGACGAGCGTTGCATTCGCGCTTTGGCATTGGTCGTCGGTACTTCTGCCGACCGGATTCAATCCACCGATCGTGCAGGTGCCGGCGTTCATGTTCAACGCCGTGGCATTGGGTCTTATTTGGGGATTGCTGCGTTCGATCTCGCGTTCGCTTGTGGTCAGCAGCGTCAGTCATGGCATCTGGAACGGTTTGGCTTACGTGCTGTTCGGCTACGGAAGCCACGTCGGCGCGCTCGGGATCTCGAATACCGCCGTCTTCGCTCCGGAGACCGGATTGCTCGGCGTAGCGGTCAACGCAGCAGGCGTTGCGGCCCTGTGGGCCTTGCGCCGCGCCCTTATTTGAGAGCCTCACGCGGAATCTCGCGATCGTTGCGACCGGGTTGGGTTATTCGGACGAAGCGATGTCCTATCTTAAGACCGCGTACGAGCAACGTGAGGTTACGCTTCCATTATTGAAAAGTTTACGCTGGTTCGAACCGATATCGCGGGCGATTCGCATAGCGGAGCGTTTACATCGCCTGCCCGTCAAACGTCTCGACCTGCAGCGCGTCTAGGAATCGCTCGAGCTCGGCGGCACGCTCTGCGCCCATTTTTTGTGCGGTTTTCGTTATGAGTCGCAGAGGAATGTCGTGCGCGAAGGAGCGCAATGCTTTCACCGCACGAGCGAAGCTTTCGGCGTTCTCGCCGGTGAGCGAGAGCATCCGCGCGGCGCCGATATCGCCCAAAAAGTCGAGCGAATCGGCGTCGTGGAGCACGATTGCTTCCGGCTGCGTGCCGGGATTACTGTAGTACATGTGGCCCCGCTCTGCGGCTTGAACTGCCGGGAGCTTCTCCATCGGGAAGCCGGCCGCTTTTAAGATCGCGCCGCTCTGACGAGCGGCGCACTCGCCGTGCTCGAGCTTCGTATCCTCGCACGGTATGAAGGCCGACATATCGTGCAGGAACGCCGCGGCGAAGAGCACGTCGGTATCAACGTGCAAACCATCGCCTTGCGCGAGTTCCAGCGCGATCCGGTAGTTACGCTCCGAATGCTGCCAGCCCCAGGCCGGATGATGGAACTTCGAGCGAGCGAGATCGTAGATCGTTACCTTCCAAGGCGCATCAAGGGGAATGCCGGTTGCAGTTTGCGCCGGCTGCGCGACCGCGAGCAGCAGCGCGACGATCGTGCTCTGGGCCAACATCATAGCGGTACCTTCCGTCAGCGATCAGATGGATAACGCTCGACTGCGACGAGCGGCACTGCGACTCCCGTACGTTGCGACCGGGAGACGCGGCGCCACTTGACACTTGCTTGAGAGCTGCAACGTGGGGGTAAAAAAAGCCTGAAGCGGAAAAGTTTATGGCTCTCGTGACCAGCGTTCTCGTCCTCGTCGTCGCCCTGCACGCGCCTCCGGCCCGCCCGGCCCAGCTGCCCGCGTACCACGCTGCACCTACCGTGTTTCACGCTGCACCTACCGTGTTTCACGCTGCAGCTACCGTGTTTCGCGTTGCGCCTCCGGTGTATCACGTGGCGCCTCCCAGCTACCATCCGGCGTCGCTGCTCAACCCACCAACGGTGCCGGTGCAGACGAACTCCCTTTCGTTTCCCGATCAATACGCAAGACCGGGATGGGCATGGCCTGGGCTATGGAACCCCGTCGTGTTTTGGCAGCTCAACCCATATTGCTTTGGCTCCGGCGGCAGTTACTGGGGCGAGTGGGGTATGCTGGCGACTCCGAACGACGTTTCTGCCGCGTACCAGTTCGGGCCGTGGGTCCTCGGAAACGCGTGGCTGCCGAGCTCCGGTCTTCAAACGTTCTGCGGAAATCCCGCTTTCATCGGCCTCTGATAGACCGGTTGTACGTGCTGCCGCGCTCGGCTTTCGTCGTGCAACGCGGTCGCCCGCTCGCGGTGCTGCTCGGCTTGGCGATGCTAGCGGGCTGTGGTGGCGGCCTGCCGGCCGGTCGAACGGCGTCCGACGCAGCGGTGCCGAGAGGGGCGACCCGCTGCAAAGCGATTTTTTACAAGCCGATCGGCGCTCAAAGTCCGCGTCGCATCGCGCTGCACGGTCCGGGTCTGGTCCTCGGTGGCGGCGGGACCGACGTTAGCGGCGAGTTCGTCTGGATTCACGACACGATCGTTGGCTCGCACGATCGCCGCGGCGGCGACCTGGTCGTGTTGCGCGCCACCGGTAACGCCGACTACGATCGCTACATCTACCGTCTCGCGCCCTATCATTCCGTTCGAACGCTGCTCGTGCCAACGTGCTCGTCAGCGCAGACACTGCGTGAAGCGGCAGCGATCGTCGCGCGCTCCTCGGCGGTCTTCTTTGCCGGCGGGGATCAAGCCGATTATGTGATCTGGAAGGGCACGCCGGTTCAATCGGCGGTGCAGAGCGTGTACGATGCCGGCGGGGTGGTCGGCGGTACGAGCGCGGGCGAAGCGATTCTCGGCAAATTTGTCTTCAATGCGCTGCACGACGATCGGCGTGATGCCACGTCGCACAATGCCGTGCAGGACCCGTACGAGCGTCTCATCAGCTTCACCTACGATTTTCTGCATTTCGCGCCGCTCGACGATACGATCACCGACATGCATTTCGTCACACGCAATCGTTTTGGCCGAGCCGCCGTCTTCATGGCGCGTCAAATCGCCGATGAAAAAGTTCGTCGGCGGCCTGCCGTCGTTTTAGGCATCGGCGTTGATGAGGCAAGCGGCATCGCGATCGACCGCAACGGCGTCGGAACGCTTCTGCTCCAAGGGCAAGGCGGATCGGCGTTTCTAATTCGCGGCGGTACCGCAAAGCAAATCATCCCCGGCGTGCCGTTTGCTTCGAGCAAATTGACGGTGACGAAGCTGAGCCGGCAGGGCGATCGCTTCGACTTCGTATCGTGGTGCGGTGCCGAGCCGACCTATACCGTGACGGTCGACGGCCGAGGGTCCGACGGGATCTACGTTCCGCGCAATCCCTACGATCCGCCCCCTGGTGCACGAATACCAGAGTGTAAACCGTAACGAGGCGTGGTTCTCGATTTTTGGGAGGCGACGCGAGCGCCAGCTCCTAAGTATTCGCTCCCCCGTTAAACCTCACGTGTAAAGGAGCTCTTGTGAACGGACTATTGAAACTCGTGGCGCCGCTCGCCGCGGCGCTCGCAATTGCTGCGTGTAACGCAAGTACCTCGTCGAATATGCCCGCGACCACCGGTCCCTCCCAGACCGGAACGCGGGTATCCACGCATTCAGTGCCCGCGTGGGAGGCTAAGCATCAAGCGCGCCGTGCCTGCAAGGACCTCGCCGGCGGCGTGAGCTGTTTTGCGCTGCTCTCGACCCACGCCGGCCCGCTCGCCTGCAGCCCTTCGAGCAGCTGCGGTTTTCGGCCCATCGATCTGCAAACGCGCTACAAACTCGCGCCACTTCTCGGCAACGGAGGCGGAACAATCGTCGCGGTTATTGAGCTCGGCGATTTGCCGACTGCTGCAACCGACCTGGCCGCCTACCGGAGCCAGTACGGTCTCGGTACGGCACCATTTGCTAAATACAATCAGTACGGCCAACAGTCTAACTATCCGGAGAGCTGCGCGGACTTCGGCTTCTGTCTTGAGGCAGACCTCGACACCGAGATGGTCGCTGCCATCTGTCCCAAATGCACGATCTACATGATCGAAGGCGGCAACTGCGGCGGAACGGTCTGCGGCTTGGAAGGCGCCGAAACGACCGCCGTGGCTCTCGGTGCGACGATTATCAGCAACAGCTGGGGATGCCATACGGGAGTCTACGGCCCAGACTGTGGCGACCCGAACTTCGCGAGCTACTTCAGCACCCCGAATATTGCATACTTGGCCTCCTCCGGCGACTCGGGGTATAACGAGATCGAGTGGCCGGCGGCGTTGGAAAACGTGCTCGCCGTCGGCGGAACGCAGCTCGAGGAGAGCGGTTCGACGTTCACCGAGACCATTTGGGACGGCGCGGGTGCAGGATGTGCTACCACCGTCACCAAGCCATCGTGGCAACACGATCCGGATTGCGCGGGTCGCACGATTGCCGATGTGTCGGCGCAGGCGGGCTGCGACCCGGGAGTAGCCGAGTACGACGGAGATTACGGCGGTTGGGTCGGCGTCTGCGGCACTAGCGTCGCGTCACCGCTCACGGCCGGCGTCGTCGCACTCGCCGGGAATGCCAGCAGTCTCTTTGGAGGCGAAACGTTCTGGAAGTTGTCGAACAAGCAACACAGAAGGAAGTTCAACGTTATCCATAGCGGCAGCGACGGTTCGTGCGGGACGTATCTCTGCGAGGCCGGTGCGCCAAAGGGGAGCAGATACAAAACCTACTCCGGTCCGGGCGGATGGGGAAGTCCAGTCGGTATCAGGGCGTATTGATTTCGCCCGCCACCGGAACGTAGCGAAAGGCGGACGCTCTCGGCGTCCGCCTTTTTGCGCCTTTCCGGAAGCTGTAGTTTGAGCGTTCGGTTGGAGCGGCGGCGGTAAACGATGGGGTATAATAATGGTTCCCTCCGGAGGTCTGGGAATTATGGAAAAAAGCCTGCCCCACGAGCACGATAACGGCACCGTGCATACCCACGACGACGCCTATCCGGGCCACACCCACGAGCATTCGCACCGCCACGTTCATCACGACGGCACAGTCCACGAGCACGCCCATACGCACGACGGCTCGGATCTCGACCACGGTCACGAACACGATCGTGCCGGTCACGATGGCGCGACCTAAAGGTTCGGCAAAGCTCGGCCCGGTCAGATCGCTGCGGTTGCCGCTCGATCTCGACCAGTGGTTCGAGCAGCGGCTGCGCGACGAAATCGAACTCTCGGCGAGCGATATTCTCTTAGAAGCGCTGCACGGCGGCCTACGGCTGCAGAGCGGTTACATGAGCCGTCATCGCCAAGCCTTAGCTGAGTTTGTAGCGGTGAGCGATCGAATCGCTTACGAGTCGTACGTCCGCGCACTGACGGACTCATTTGGGATTCCGTACGTCAAACATCTCGAGGCCTGGCTGCTCGCGGACGGCATCCTGCCGTTTGAGAGAGCATTGAAAGCGAGCGAAACGCTCCAGACGGCTGCGAATAATCCGACGATCGCGAATCCCAGCCAGCCGGCCGGCGATCCGCGGCCGGCGATCCCAAGGAGCTCGACGGTGCCGACGTAGACGGCAATGAGGACCGAGGCCGCGGTAATCGTCATATTGTAATAGAGTTTGCGCTCCGGGTTGAGAAACGCCCAGCCGTACGCGCCCAGCATCAAGATGCCGTCAGTCGCATCGATCAGCGACATGCCGGCCGCGAACAACGCGGGGAATATCAGAATCGCCCATATCGGTAACCCTTTCCCCGCCTCGATCGCGGCGATGCCAAGCAGCCCGACCTCGGTTGCGGTATCGAACCCGAGGCCAAAGAGGACGCCGATAAAGAACATGTCGCGGCTTCGCGAGACGAGCTGCAGCAGGGGCTTGAAGATGCGCCCGAGCAGTCCGCGAGCCTCGAGCGACGCGTTCAGCGATTGCTCCGAATACGCTCCACTGCTGCGCAAAGCCCGAAACGCGCGTACGATGTCGAGAAGCACGAATGCGTTGATGCTTGCAATGAGAAAGAGAAAAACGGCTGAGACACTCGTGCCGACAACGCCTCCGAGTCCCTCAAGGTTCGGCAGGTGGTCGCGAACGGCTGTGGCGCCAAGCACGATCGCGAGCGTCAGTGCGACGACGACCGAAGAATGTCCCAGTGAAAAGAAGAACCCGACCGTGACCGGCTGCTTGCCGTCCTGCATTAACTTACGCGTGACGTTGTCGATGGCCGAGATATGATCGGCGTCCACTGCGTGGCGCAAACCGAATGTGAACGCCAGTGTTGCCGTGCCTAGAAGGAGCGCATGCGGCGGCGTGAAGACGAAAAATGCCAGGCTCCAGGCGATCGCATTCGCGCCGAGCAGCAGCGCATACATTGCGACAATTTTTTTTCGCGTGGAGTGCGCCATGCGAGCGCCGTTCTACGTCACTAAGCGGGTCACTGCCGGGTTTTTGTATACAAATTGCGCGAGCTCGCGACGCATCTCAGCGAGATGTGCAGCATAGGGTGTGAACCAAACCCAGCCGGTCGCGTGAATGGGCTGGCGTTCTCCCCACGTAGCTAAAGCCTGTTGAATCTGTTGGCGAAGCGACTCCCCTAGGACGCCGGTTCCCCGAACCGAATGCAGGAGGCGAGCGATCTCACGTACGTCGCTATCCACGCGGTCCCCGAGCACGTAGCCGTTGCGGGCGTTTTGGATCGCGTCGCGGTCACCGAGCTGTGCGCGCGTTCGGGAGACGCACATCTTAAGCGCATTCACGGCGGCCTTACGGTCGAGCGCCGGCCAGATCGCCGACGCCAGTTCTTCGCTGCCCGTCCCGCCTTCGAAAAGCACGAGCGCCACGAGCAATTCGAGACCACGGTCGGAGACGTGAAGGACCTCCGATCCGCGGCGAACCTGTACGTGTGCGACGTCGATCAGAAGTCTGTCGTGACGGGCTTTCAACGGCGAGCGCGCAACGCGGGCTGCAAGGTTCTTAAAAATTCCGTAATCGCGGGGATCCGGGGAATCGATCAGCAGTTCGGTGGACGTCTGGAGTGGCGGCGACTCGATCGGTTGCGCAATCAAACGGGCTTCAAGCAGTCTGCGCCGCTGCGCCGGCGCAAGCAGCGCCGCGCAGACTCGCACGACAACACGCAGGAAGTAGTTTTCGCCGCCGTCGACCCGTTCGATCGCGCGATCGAGGAGCGCTGCGGCGCGCTCGACGTCGTGAGTCGCGAGCGCGGCCTGAAGATCGACCGTCGCCGTCTCGATTCCGTCGAGGGTCACGAGTCCGCAATCCGTGACGATTTGCTGCGCCGCGACCGCGCGCTCGTCGTCGTTGCGATACCAGGCCGCGCGTGCGACCGCTCGCGCTGCCGCGCCGATGCGCTCCGTTGGACCCGTCCGCAACGCGGACGCCAAGCGCTCCTCGGCGAGCTTGACCAGGGAGTCCCATTCGCCGTGCGTCGCGGCCTTCTCCATCGCGATCAGCGCACGTTCCTCGTCAAAGCGCAGGTGTCGAGCATCGTGCACGGCATCGGCCTGATCGACGAAAGCGTCGGCATCCGAAAATCGTCCCTGTTTGGCGGCGACGACCGCAGCGGTCATCAAGAGCAGGCGCTGGTCCTCGGGAGACTCGCCCGACGGGCCGGTCGGCCCGAGATCGTCTAGCGTAGCGCGCGCCTCGCCGAGGCGATCGCGCTCGCACGCCAGCATCGCACGACGAACGCCGAGTCGCCGGTACAATGCCGGCGACGCTTTTGCAGCGAGCGATTGCCCGAGCGCGATTGATTCTTGATGCAGCCGTGCGACGTCGACGATTTGGCGCCGGTACTGCAGCGTGGCGATCCATAAGCTGGGGTGAGCAACAATCGTCGTAAGCGGAATCTTTGCGAGCGTATCGATGAGGCGGGGAGATGGCTGTTGGAGCGCAGCCGCCGGCAGACGGTCTAGCGCGGTCGCGGCGGCGTTGACATCACCAGCTACGTTGTAGAGCTCGGCGGCTCGAAGCAAATCGCCCAGACGCTCGTTCCCACGCGCGGCCCGCAAAACGTACTCGGCAAAATCCGGCGCGTGGCGCGTGCGAAGCGCGGAGCTCAGCAGAGGATGCACTTGATACGATCCCGATTCGAACGAGATAAAACCGGGCAGCCGCAAGAGTCCATCAATGACCGGTCCGGCATGAGCGATCTGCGTTGCGACTGATATGTCCTCGAGGGTCGCCCGCGGAATAGCCGCCGCCGCGAGCATCGTCGACATCATATCGGGCGTCACCGCCGACAGCACCTCGCTGAGCAGATACTCGTGCCGATCGGTATCAATGGCACCTAAACGGTCAAGTAACTGCTCGAGATCGGGCTCGTAATGCGCGATCCGGGCTAAGAGCAGCAGCGGGATTGGCCACCCTCCTGCGAGCGCAACGATACGATCAACGATTGGCCGAGCGAGATCCGTGCCTTCGAAGACGCTCGCTGCTTCGCCGTCATCGAGCCGCAGCTCGGCACTAGAGAGCGTGAGCACCTGGTGCGGCGCGAGATACCGCTCGACGTCGATCAGAAGCGGCCGGCGAGAGACCACGAGCAGCACGCGCTCCTCCGGCCGAGCCGCAAGCAAATCTCCGAGCAGCGCGAGCACGCCCGCGTGCGGCCCGATCGCATCGGCATTCTGCAAGATCAAAAGTGCCCGTTCTTGACGAAGTTTCCAAGCGTCGAGCAGCGCCCGGCCCCATGCCGCGTCTTCGGCTTCGGTCACGTGCAGGAAGAGACGCGTGCGCGCTACCGCCTCGGTCCCCACGTGGGATTCGCCGGCCAGCGCCGACATTACGCGCCCGGCGAAATCGATCGTTCCGGCGACCGCGGTACAATCGCAGACCGCATATCGATCGAATCGACGCGCCCAGAGCGCCGCGAATTCGGTTTTTCCGTAACCGGGCGGAGCGCAGAGCCGCACGAGACGCGGTTCGGTCGCGCCGAGTCGCGCCAACAGTCGCCGGCGCGCGAGTATCATTTTGCCGCGACGAGCCTCTTCGCGCGAATTCGTTCTTCGAGCAGCTCGATCCACTCATCGAGTCCCTGCCCCGAGCGCGAAGAGACTTCGACAACTCGAGCGCCTGGGTTTACCTGGCGAATGCTCGTCATCGCGACCTCGCGGTTAAAGCCGACGGCCTGCGCGATGTCGATCTTCGTGACGAGCACGACCTGTGAGGTATTGAACGCGAGCGGATATTTTAGCGGCTTGTCTTCGCCTTCGGTCACCGAAAAGAGGACGGCGCGCAAGTCTTCACCGAGATCGTATTCCGCCGGGCAGATCAGATTGCCGACGTTCTCGACGACGAGGACATCGAATTGCCTACTCTGCCAGCGCTTCAGCGACTCCGCGATCATATCGGCGTCGAGCCGGCATTCCGCGCCGGTCGTGATTTGGTGCACATTGACGCCGTCGCGTTTGAGGCGCTGGGCGTCGTTCTCCGTAGCTTGGTCGCCGACGAGCACACCGAACGCGTAGCGGCTCGCGAGCCGTTCGAGGGTCTTTTCAACGAGCGTCGTCTTGCCGGAGCCAGGGCTCGAAAGCAGGTTGACGACCAGCGTCCCTTGCTCCGCGAAGCGTTCGCGCAGCCTGCGCGCGATCGCGTCGTTCTTCTGCATCAGGTTGCCGGCAATCTCGACGACCCTCATTTTCTTCATTCGGGAACCTCCATAGCAACGAGCTGCATTTCACGACCGCGAACGATGCGCGGCGATACATTAGCGCACTCTGGACAGAGCAGTCCCGATCCCGGTCGTGGCGCGCGTTCGCCCTCGCAGCGCTCGCAGTAGATGACCAGCGGCACCTCTTCGACGCGCAGTAGACTACCCTCGCAAATCGTTTCGGCGGTAACGACGTCCCACGAAAAGACCAGGGCATCCCGCACGACCCCGCTCAGCGCGCCCACTCTGACGTGAACCGCCGCAACGTGATCGATGCCCTGCTCGCGAGCCGTGGACTCAACGCCTTCCAGAAGACTCAACGCGACCGAAATCTCGTGCACCTGTACCTCTTGGGCAATGCGGTCACTCTCTATACGGCGTTCGCGGAGAGCAATACTTCTGTAGCGCGACCGGGTCCGTGCGCCGGGGTGCGTAACGGATTGGTAACCGTTTCCGCTCTCGAGACCCAGGCAAAAAGCTGCACCGGCTTAGGGCGCCGCGGAACTTCCGTGCCAGCGACCCCAGAGGACGGCGTTGGGTAACGAAACGGTAACGAAAACGCGCTTTATTTGCCCGTAAAATGCGCGCCGGCGCCACTTGTATTCGAATATCTTTTTCACTAGCCTGATTTGTATACGAAACCCCAAATGCGAGGATAGATTGCATGGCCGAAACAGTTGTAAACGTCCTCTGGATTCCCGCGGGGCTTGGTTGCGACGGCGATTCGGTGGCGCTGACCGGCGCGATGCAACCGAGCATCGAAGAAATTGCGCTCGGCGCGCTGCCGGGACTACCCGGCGTCAAGTTCCACTGGCCGCTGATCGAATATAGTCTGGGCGGTGCTGAGTTTCTGCAAGCGTTTTTCAAAGCCGAGCGCGGCGAGCTGGATCCGTTCGTACTCGTCCTTGAAGGCTCAATAGCAAACGAGGAGATTAAGAAAGAAGGCTACTTTACGGGGTTCGGCAACGCGCCGGGAACCGATCAGCCGATTACGTTTAGCGGCTGGATCGATCGACTCGCGCCAAGGGCGTGGGCCGTACTAGCGGTCGGGACCTGCGCGACCTACGGCGGGATTCACGCGATGGCCGGCAACCCTACCGGCGCGATGGGAATTCTCGATTATCTCGGCTGGGAGTGGAAGTCGAGCGCGGGCATCCCGATCGTCTGCGTGCCGGGATGCCCAATTCAGCCCGACAATCTCTCCGAGACGATCTTATATCTGCTGTGGCAGGCAGCGGGGCGGGCACCGATGATTCCGCTCGATGAAGCGGGCCGGCCAACGTGGCTCTTCGGCAACACCGTGCACGAAGGCTGCGATCGGGCCGGTTACTACGAACAAGGCGAGTTTGCCACCGAGTACGATTCGCCGAAGTGTCTCGTCAAGCTCGGTTGCTGGGGGCCAGTCGTCAAGTGCAACGTTCCAAAACGCGGCTGGATGGGCGGCGTTGGCGGGTGTCCAAACGTCGGCGGCATCTGCATCGGCTGCACGATGCCCGGCTTCCCCGATAAGTTCATGCCCTTCATGGACGAGCCGCCGGGCGGAAAGATCTCGTCAACGATCAGCACCGCAACCGGCACCTTTATCAAGGCCTTGCGAAGCTTCACTACGGCGACGGTCGACAAGGAGCCAAGCTGGCGCCATAAAGGCAAGAAGCTCACAACGGGCTACACCAGAGGCTGAGAGGAGCGTCTAATGGCCATTAAAGATCTTCCCGCCGCCGGGACCGGAACTCAGCCTTCGCGGCTGGTCGAAATGTCGTGGGATCCGATCACTCGGATCGTCGGAAGCCTCGGGATTTATACGAAGATCGATTTCCAAAAGAAGATCGTGGCGGAATGTCACGCGACCTCGTCGATCTTCCGGGGCTACAGCATCTTCATGCGAGGCAAGGACCCCCGCGACGCGCACTTCATCACGTCGCGCATTTGCGGCATCTGCGGCGACAATCACTGCGTTTGCTCGGTCTACGCGCAGAACATGGCGTTTGGCGTTCGACCGCCGGCGATGGGCGAATGGATTATGAATCTCGGCGAGGCCGCCGAGTACATGTTCGATCACAACATCTTTCAGGAGAACCTGGTCGGCGTTGACTACTGCGAGAACATGGTACGCGAGACTAACCCCAGCGTTTGGGAGAAGGCCAAGAAAACGGAAGCTCCAAACGCGAGGATTCACGGCTATAAAACCATCGCGGACATCATGTCGGCGCTCAATCCATTCACGGGCGATTTTTACCGCCAGGCGCTACAGATTAGTCGATACACGCGGGAAATGTTCTGCCTGATGGAAGGCCGTCACGTGCATCCCTCGACGTTATATGCGGGCGGTACCGGAACGGTCGCGACGCAGCAGCTCTTCACCGATTACTACTCGCGCCTGATGCGTTACATCGAGTACATGAAAGTCTGCGTTCCTCTGCACGACGATCTGTTCGACTTCTGGTACCAGGCGCTGCCGGGCTATGAACACAACGGTGAACGGCGGATTCTTCTGGGATGCTGGGGTGCGTTCCAAGATCCCGACCACTGCGACTTCCAATACAAGAACATGACAAACTGGGGTCGCAAAATGTTCGTGACGCCTGGCGTTGTCGTCGACGGTAAGCTGGTGACGAACGATCTGGTCCAAATCAATCTCGCGATTCGCATACTTCTCGGGCACTCGTACTACGATGATTGGGAGAATGAAGAAATCTTCGTTCCTCAAGATCCGCTCGGGAATCCAGTCGACCGGCGTCACCCCTGGAACATGCACACGCTGCCGACGCCCCGCAAGCGCGATTTTGCAAGCAAGTACAGTTGGGTGATGTCGCCGCGGTGGTTCGACGGCAAGGATTACCTTGCGCTCGATACCGGCGGGGGCCCGATCGCTCGCCTCTGGTCGACTGCGCTCTCCGGACTCGTCGACATGGGCGGTTACATCAAAGCGACCGGCTCGAGCGTGCAGATCAACTTGCCGAAGAGCGCGCTTAGCGGTCCCGTCTCCTTCGAGTGGAAGATTCCGAAATGGTCGAACACGCTCGAACGCAACCGCGCGCGCACGTACTTTCAGGCCTACGGCGCGGCCGCGGCGCTCTATTTTCTCGACAAGGCCTTTGAGGAGCTCAACGCTGGTAGGACGCGCTCGTGGGAACCGTTTACCGTCCCGCAAGAGGCGATCGGTTGCGGCTTTACCGAGGCGGTGCGCGGGGTGCTTTCACACCACATGGTGATCCGAGACGGCAAGATCGCGAACTACCATCCGTGGCCGCCGACGCCTTGGAACGGCAACCCGCGCGACATCTACGGTACGCCTGGTCCGTACGAAGATGCCGTGCAGCACACGCCCATCCACGAAGAGAACGGGCCTGAAAACTTCAAAGGCATCGATATCATGCGCGCGGTGCGCAGCTTCGACCCCTGCCTGCCGTGCGGCGTTCACATGTATCTGGGTGAAGGTAAGAGCATCGAGACGGTACATTCACCGTTGGCGCCGTTCGGATAAGTGAGTGCCGGGGTGAGCTCCTCCGTGGATCGGATGGCAAAGCGGCTCGATGAACTGCTTGCCGGTTTCGGCGCAGCCGACGAACCCGGCGGAGCTCGTGCGCGGGCGGAGGAGCTCGTCCGAACGGTGGTTGCGCTCTACGGAGAGGGACTGGAGCGTCTGCTCTCGGTCCTGGACGTGGAGCTCGGCGATCGCGCCGACGAGCTCTTCGTGCGACTCTGCGAAGATAAGCTGATCGAAGGCCTTCTCTGCTTGCACGGTTTTCATCCGATCCCGTTGGAGGCGCGCGTGGAAGCCGCGATTGTGTCGGTGCTTCCATACATCAAGTCGCACCGCGGCAATATGGAGCTTTCTCGAATTGAAGGCGATGTCGTCTATCTCCGCTTGGAAGGCAGCTGTGACGGGTGTCCGGGTTCGACTGCGACGTTGAAGCTCGCGGTCGAGCGCGCGATCACCGAGCGCGCCCCCGAGATTCGCGAGGTACGCGCCGAAGAGAGCACGCTTCGGATCCTCAATCCGGTGTGAGCACCGTAAACGATGGCGCAGAAAACGTCGCCCTTCTTCAACGGATGTTGCAGAAGCGTCCGGCTGCGGGTGAACGCTGCGATTTCTGTTCGACGCCGCTGACACCCGAACACAGTCACCTCATCGAGCTTGTCGCTCGGCGCATCCTATGCGCGTGCCGCCCTTGCTACATCGTCTTCGAACCGACGGGCGCCGCGCAGGGCAAGTATCGTCCGATTCCCGATCGCTACGTCGACGTTGCCGATTTTTTGGTCGAGGATCAGGTCTGGGAGAGCCTTGCGATTCCGATCGGCCTGGCCTTCTTCTTCTACAATTCGTTGGAGAAGAAAATGGTGGCTTTTTATCCGAGTCCCGCGGGCGCAACCCAATCGCTGCTGCCCCTCGATACATGGGACGAGATTGCCGGTGCCAACCCACTTCTCGCTTCGATCGAGCCAGACGTCGAGGCGATCTTGATTGCGCGCTCCGCCGACGTGCGGCGCTGCTTTATCCTGCCGATCGACGCGGCGTACGAGCTGGTCGGCATCATTCGGAGCACGTGGAAAGGCTTCGACGGAGGTGAGGAAGCGCACGAGCGAATCGACGAGTACTTTGCAAAGCTCGCCGACCGGAGCCGCGGTCGAGTAACGGCACGAACTTCATGACCGAGCTCTCGTTTCGCGTTACCGGGGCCCGAGTCGATCGCTACTCAGCGTCACCATTCATCTTTCTGCGGGTCGCCGCGACCGAGCGAACCGGTGCACGCGTTGACGCGATTGCGCTGCGCGCCCAGATTCAGCTCGAAGTCCAGCGGCGCCGCTACCTGCCCGAAGAGAGCGAGCTTCTCACCGAACTCTTCGGCGAGCCGTCGCGGTACGCCGACACCCTAAAACCGATGCTCTGGACCCACGTCTCGCAGTCGGTGCTGGCATTCGAGCGGGAGACCGAGTTCGACTTACCGGTGCCATGCAGTTACGATTTCGAAGTCGCGTCGAACAAGTATCTGGCGTCGCTCAAAGACGGCGTGATTCCGGTGAACCTGCTCTTCAGCGGCAGTGTCTTCGTCGACGGGCCGGCAGGTGTCAGGGTAGAGCTGGTGCCGTGGAGCTGCGAGGCGCGCTTTCAGTTGCCCGTCGCGATCTGGCGTGAAGCGATGGATGCCTTCTTTCCAAACGCAGCCTGGATTCGCGTTAACCGCGACCTCTTCGATGAATTGCGCCGATTCAAAATTGCAACCGGTCTTCCGACCTGGGACGCAGCGCTTGAACGCTTGTGCCAAACGGCGCGGTTAGAGCGGTGAACCCCATGGAACCGGCGCTCGCCATCGCAAACGCCGTGCTGTACGAGGGCTACATTCTTTTTCCGTACACGGCGTCGGCAAAGAAGAACCGGATTCGCTGGCAATTTGGCGTTATCGTGCCGGAAGCATACGCCGCGAACGGAACCGGCGAGCCGGCCGTCGCCCAAACGGAGATCTTGCTCGAATGCGGGCGGGAAACGCACGTCACCGTGCAGGTACGATTCCTTCAGGTCGAAGCGCGCTGCGTGCAAGTGCCCGCGCAGCGCGAATTCGAAACCGTCGACTCGCTCGAAGTCGATGGGCAGCGGTACGTTACGTTCGACGAAGGCATCGAGCGCGAAGTGACGTTGGACCTTGACGCTTCTGCGCCTTCGACGGTAGTGCCGATTGCGTTTGGCGCCGAGAAATGGTCCGAGACCCTCGACAATGCGGCCGGCGAACGGTGCGGACGGATCGTCCACCGTCGCTGGGAGTTGCAGGGCGCGGTGACGGTCGAGTGCGAGCCCGTTCCGCCGCATCCGTCGCTGCGAAAGCTACGGGTTCGCATCGCCAACACGTCGGCGGTCGTGCAGGGCAAGCGGAGCTCCGCGCTGCGGACTGCGTTCGTCTCGACGCATACGCTTCTCCACGCGGAAGGCGGCCGATTCTTTTCAGTGCTCGATCCGCCCGAGGAGGCGGCGCTTGAAACGCCCTCGTTGAGCAATCGCCACACCTGGCCGGTGCTGATCGGCGATGCGGCCAACGATTCGCAGCGCTCGCCGCTCGTTCTGTCGTCACCGATCATCCTCTACGACTTTCCGGCGGTCGCATCGCAGAGCCAAGGCGACACCTTCGACGCAACCGAAATCGACGAGTTGATGATGCTGAGCGTGCGCAGCCTTTCCGACGACGAACGCGCGGAGGCGCGAGCGACCGACCCGCGGGCGCGCGCGATCGTGGAGCGAGCCGAACGTTTTGGCGCCGGCGAGCTATTCGATCTTCACGGTGCGCTCGATATCCCTTCGATAGATTGCGTCTTCGTGAACGGAACGAAGATTTGCAAGGGCTCGATCGTCAGATTGCATCCCAAGCGGCGCGCCGACGCCTGGGACATGTTTCTCGAGAACAAGCTTGCGACGGTGCGCGCGATTCATCAAGACGTCGAGAATCAGCTGTACGTCGCCGTTACGGTCGACGACGACCCGGCGAGCGAGTTCCACCATTGGTATGGGCGCTCGCTCTTCTTTTATCCCGACGAGGTTGAGCCGGCCGCGATGGCCCCGGAGCACTCGGCTTGAGAGTCCTCGTCGCCGGTATCGGAAACATTTTCTTTGGCGACGATGGATTCGGTCCCGCCGTCGCGCGCGCGCTCGCCGCAGATTCCTTCCCTGGGGTGAAAATCGAGGACTATGGAATTCGCGGCCTTCACTTGGCATATGAGTTGGTCGCGGGCTACGACCGCGCTTTTCTCATCGACGCAATTTCCCGCGGAGGCGTGCCCGGCACGCTCTACGTGATCCAGCCCAGCGAACCGGCGTCCCGCTCGATACCGGATGCTCACCGCATGGATCTTGAAAATGTATTCGCATTTCTTCGAACCATTGGCGGTGAGGCGCCGCCAATCACGCTGGTTGGATGCGAGCCCGCCGACATCGGGGAAACGATGGAGCTTTCGCCGCCGGTACGCGACACGATCGCACCGGCCGCCGATCTCGTACGGCGCCTGCTCACGGAAACGCTGGCCGCGACGCAGTCCGGTCAGAAAGGGAGTTACCAATGGTCAGAGGTGTAATCGTAGGCGCGCTCGCATTTGCGGCCGCCTTTGCCGTCGAACGCGTGATCGCCGGGATGAAGAGCGACCTGACGCGCTACAATCGAATGCGTACGATGTCGGGAGAGGAACCTCTCGCCAACGAGGTACTCTCGACAATCGGATCGTTGATTACGGGCTCGGTTCAGAAGAACGGCTTAACGTCGTTGGTCACCTCGCTGACGAACGACGTGGTGCGATACGCCAAGATCAGAGGAATGTGACGGAGTGACGGTGAGTGCGGAAGGCCTCACGCGCTACGCCGTTTCGCCGACGGAGACAGCGCTGACGGTCGACGCGCGTACGACCCTGCACGCGGTGCGCGCGACGGCCTCGGGGCTGAGCGGATACGTCGCGGCGGCCTGGAATGCCGAGGGAGGCCTAACTTTGGAGCCCGCGCCGGTCATGCACGTCGAGTTTCCGATCGATCAGGTGCGCTCCGGCAACTCACTGCAGGACCGAGAGATGCGCAAGCTGGTCGACGCGAACCGCTTCCCGAAGGTCGCCGCCGATTTGCGCAGCCTCGAGCTGCTCTCGGCGCCGAACCGCTATAAGGCCAACGGAGAAATCACGCTCGTCGGACGCTCGCGCACCTACGGCGGGGACTTCACGATCGTTCGTGACGGCGAAAGCGTGATCGTCGACGGCGAGCTCGGCGTGGATATTCGCGATTTCGGGCTTAAGCCGCCGAGCCTCCTCATGCTCAAAGTCGACCCGAGCCTGCGCATTCGACTGCGCCTCGTTGCGAGGAAGGTCGTGTGATCGTTATCGAAGACCGGCCGAGCGGACGAAATCAGGTGAAAGCGGTACCGGAAGAACTGCATTACGAGCGCTTCGAAGTCGTGAGCGCCGAATCGTCGCTGTCGTTCTTTGCAACGGCCCAGCTCTTTCCAGTCTACGGCAAGGCGACCGAGATGAGCGGCTACGTCGAAGCGGCATGGAATCCGAACGGGACGCTGGCGGTTCATCCGTTACCCAAGATGCATCTCGAGCTCAAAGTGGAGAGCCTGCGGACGGGTAACGAGCTGCAGGATCGCGAGATGTGGAAACTGATCGACAGCAAGCGCTTCCCGAGGATCGTCGCGGAGCTGCGCGAGTTAAACGCGGGTGCGTCACATGGACGGTACACCGCGGCTGGACAGATTACGCTCGCGGGCCTCGCCCGTCGCTACGAAGGTGAGCTGCTGCCGACGCGGGCCGGCGACGAGGTGCGAATCGGCGGTGACATCAGCGTGGACGTTCGCGATTACGGCCTGAAATCGATGAAGTTGATGGTACTCAGCGTCGAGCCCCTCGTGCGAGTCAGGCTCCGCATGATTGCGCTAAAGAGAGGCTAGGATCGACAAATGTGTTTGGCTATTCCGGGCCGCATCGTGGAGTTGTCGCTGGAGCAGAACGGACTCGCCAAGGTTGACGTCGCCGGCGTCAAGCGCAATGTCAACATCACGCTCCTCGAGGACGAGGGCGTTCGAGCCGGCGACTGGATCTTGATTCACGTCGGTTTTGCGATGAGCAAGATCGAGGAAGCGCAGGCGCGCGACCAGTTGCGAATGCTAGCGGCCCTCGGTGAAGACCAGATGGCCATGGACGAGATACGGGGTTACGCATTTGCCGAGCGCGACTGAACGCTGCACGACCTGCGGAGACGGCGCTGCGATCGTTCGGATTCTAGAACGCGACGGCGACACCGCTCTTTGCATCGATGGTGACGGCGAACGGCTTTCGATACAGCTCGACTTCGTGCCGGGGGCTCGCCCCGGCGACGAGGTTCTCGCGCACTTCGGCGTCGCAATCGCCCGGATACCGGAACGAGCGTGAGATGAGGTACGTCGACGAGTTCCGAGACCCGCAACTGATCAAGAACGTCGCGCGAGAGATCGAGCGTACCGCCGACACCTCCCGACACTATCGGATCATGGAAGTGTGCGGCGGCCACACGCACGCGATTTACCGGCACGGGCTTAAGGATCTGTTGCCAAGCAACGTCGAGCTGATTCATGGACCCGGTTGCCCGGTTTGCGTCTTACCGATGGGTCGAATCGACGACGGCCTCTCGATCGCCGAACAGCCGAACGTCATCATGACCGCCTTCGGCGACATGATGCGCGTTCCGGGAACGAGCGGAACGCCGCTCGAGTTGAAAGCGCGCGGTGCCGACATTCGAATGGTCTATTCGCCGCTTGACGCTCTGCGGATCGCACAGAACACGCCCGAAAAGCACGTCTTCTTCTTCGCCATCGGTTTCGAAACGACGGCGCCGTCGACCGCGTTGACTTTGCAGCACGCAAGGGCGCTTGGAATCCGAAACTTCTCCGTCTTCTGCAATCACGTCACCATCGTTCCGGCGATTCGCGCGATCCTCGATTCGCCCGACATGCGTTTGGATGCGTTCGTCGGACCGGGGCACGTCTCCACGGTAACGGGTTGCCGCCCATACGAGTTCATCGCGCGCGACTACGCCAAGCCCGTGGTTATCTCGGGTTTCGAGCCGCTCGACATCCTCGAATCGATCCTGATGATTCTGCGCCGGCTTCGAGCTGGGGAAGCGCGCGTCGAGAATCAGTATCGGCGCATCGTACCGTGGGAGGGGAATCTGCCGGCGCTGCGAGCGATCGGAGAAGTCTTCGAGCTACGTCCGTACTTCGAGTGGAGAGGTTTGGGGTTCATCTCGCAGTCGGCGCTGAAGATTTCCAAAGCGTACGCACGCTGGGATGCCGAGGTGCAGTTCGAGGTGCCTGGCGTTCGCGTGACCGATCCAAAGGCGGCACAATGCGGCGAGGTGCTCAAGGGTGTGCTGAAACCGCCCCAGTGCAAGCTCTTCGGCAAGGAGTGCAACCCCGAGCATCCGATCGGGGCCTTAATGGTCTCCAGCGAGGGGGCGTGCGCGGCCTACTATCGCTACGTGCACCTCAACGAAGCGGTGAACGCGTAGCGCGATGCAGACCGTCGAGCGGAATCCTCCGCGGGTACGATTCAGCGACGAACAAATCGAGATGGCGCACGGCGCCGGCGGAAAAGCGTCGCGACGCCTCGTCGAGGGGCTCTTCGTTCCGCTGCTCTCAAACCCGATCTTACAAACGCTCTCCGATTCGGCCATCTTCGACCTTAACGGTTCGCGGATTGCGACGACTGCGGACGGCTACGTCGTCAAACCGCTGCGCTTTCCGGGCGGCTCGATTGGCGAGCTGGCGGTCAATGGAACCGTCAACGACTTAGCAGTCTCGGGAGCGCGCCCGCTCGGGCTGATGGCGGCGTTCATCCTCGAGGCCGGGCTTCCCGGGGATGCGTTGCGCGCCGAAGTTGAGGCGATGGCCGGCGCGGCGACGCGTGCGGGCGTCAACATCATCGGCGGCGACACGAAGGTCGTCGAGCACGGATTCGCCGACGGCATGTACGTCGCGACGTTCGGCATCGGGGTCGTCGACTCGCGCGCACGTCTCGGTCCCGACAGAATCCGCGAAGGCGACCGCGTGTTGCTCTCCGGTCCGATCGGCGATCACGGCATCACGATTCTGCTGGCGCGCGGCGAGCTCGATCTCGAAGCGGATCTGCAATCGGATACACGTTCGGTGGCGCCCTTCGCCGAGGCATTACTCGTATCGGCGGGCGAAGGGCTGCGCTGGATGCGAGATCCCACGCGCGGCGGCGTTGCAACCGCCCTCAACGAGCTGGTGCGCGCGACGGAGCTCGGCATCGCGCTGTTCGAGGAGTCGATTCCGTTGCGCAGCGAGGTGCGCGGGGCGTGCGAGATTCTCGGGCTTGATCCGCTGCACATCGCAAACGAAGGCCAGCTGCTCGCGGTCGTTGCGCCGGAAGGCGCCGACGCCGCGCTCGCCGCCGTGCGCGCGGTGCCGGGCGGCGAAGCTGCAGTCTACATCGGTGAGGTGCGCGCGAAGCCCGCGCGCACCGTGCTCGGGGTCACCGGCTACGGCGGCAGCCGGATCGTCGACATGCTCGTCGGCGATCCATTGCCGCGCATATGTTAGAGCAGAAACATCTTTTGATCGAACTGGAGAGTTGGGTTGCGCAGCGCTTCGCCGAACGCAACGCCGTCTCCGACGTCTTCTTCCCGCAGGAAGCCCGGCCGCTCGCGCGAGCCTGCCGTCGAATGTTCGAACGCTTCGACCGCGGAGGGCGACTGCTCGCCTTCGGACGCGGCGGGTATGCGACCGACGCGCAGCACGTCTCGGTCGAGTTCGTGCATCCGGTGATCGTCGGCAAGCGCGCCTTGCCGGCCATGGATTTGAGCTTGGCGTTCGAGCACTGGATCGACGCGGTGCTCGAGCCTGAGGACGTCGTGATGGGTTTCGGGCCGCCACGGGGCGATCCGGACGTTCTGCGCGTTCTCGCTCGAGCGCGCGCCAGAGGCGCGCTCGTCTTCGCACTGCCGGGCACCGATGCGGACTACGGCGTTGCTGCACCAAGCCCCGACCCGCACATCCATCAAGAGATGATCGAGATTCTCTGCCACACGCTTTACGAGACGGTCCACGTCTTCTTCGAGCACCGCGAGATGGGCCACGACGTCGGCGCGTCCGGCTTTCTCTATCCGTTTCTCGGGGAGCGCACCGAATCGCAAGATTCGCTCGTCGAAGAAGTCGCCGGCTCGATTCTCATCAAGTCGCAGGATGCGCGACGTTTGCGCCAGCAAGTCGTCGCGAACCAACTACCGGCTATCGTACGCGCAATCACGGTTATCGGGCGCGAATTGCAGGCCGGCGGCAAGCTCATCATCTTCGGGAACGGCGGCTCGGCCACGGATGCGACGGACTGGGCTCTTGACTGCGTCATGCCGGAAGACGGTTCGAGCGCGATTCGCGCGGTCTCCCTCTCGCTCGAACCGGCCATTATCACCGCGGTCGCCAACGATGTCGGTACCGACGTGATCTTCTTGCGACAGCTGGTTGCGCAGGCGCGTCCGCACGACGTGGCGATCGCCCTCTCTACCAGCGGCGGTTCGAAGAACATCGTCGCCGCTTTGGAAGAGGCGCGCAAGCGAGAAATGCTTACGGTCGCGCTGCTTGGTTATGACGGGGGCGAGGTCGTTCGCCGAGGCCTGGCCGACGTTCCGGTCGTCGTCCACAGCGACTATATTCCCCGGATTCAAGAGGTGCAGGGCTCGATCTACCACATCATCCGCGAAGGCCTAGGGTTGCTTTACAGTCATGCCGCTTGAGCTCTACGGCACGCAAACCTGCCCGTACACGGCGGAACTGCGTGGCGAACTCGACTGGCAGGGCAAAGAATTCGTCGAATACGACGTCGACGCCGACGCGGCGGCGCGGGAGCGACTCTTTAGCTTGGTGAGAGGCGCGGTCAGCGTCCCGGTACTGGTCGAGGAAGGCCGCGTCGTCCAGATCGGCTGGCAAGGACGGGGCTGTTACGTAGCCGCTCCACCGCCGTGAAACGGCCCTCGCAGCTCGACGAGGCGCGGCATCTGCGGATTGCCGGCGTCGTTCAGGGCGTTGGGTTTCGACCATTCGTCTACCGCTTAGCGCGCGCTCGTGGTCTGCGCGGCTGGGTACTCAATGGCGAAAACGGAGTCGAGGTGCACGTCGAGGGCGCATCCTCGGCGCTGTCCGGGTTCGTACGCGCAATCGAAACCGAAGCGCCTCCGGCCGCGCACATCGCTATGCTCGACCAGCGACCGGCGAGCGTTGAAGGCTTCGACGACTTCGTTATTCGCGAGAGCACGAAAAGCGAACGCCCAACCGTTCGCGTCTCGCCGGACCTACCGGTCTGCGACGACTGTATGCGCGAGATGTTCGATCCGGCAGACCGGCGCTTCGGCTATCCTTATATCAACTGTACCAACTGCGGTCCGCGATACAGCATCGTCTTAGGATTGCCCTACGACCGCCCGCAGACGACGATGCGAAGCTGGCCAATGTGCGAACGCTGCGCCGCCGAATACCACCAGCCGAACGACCGCCGCTTTCACGCTCAGCCGATCGCGTGTCCCGCTTGCGGGCCGTCGTACTACCTGCAAATCGGCGAGCTCAAAGTCGAGGGCCAAGCCGCAATAACGCAAGCGGTTGCGCTGCTGCGTGAAGGTGCGATCTTGGCGGTCAAAGGGCTCGGCGGTTACCACTTAGCGTGCGACGCGCGACGTCCCGATGCGATCGCGAATTTGCGCGACCGTAAGTATCGCAAGGAACGTCCCTTTGCGCTCATGGTGCGCGATCTCGAGACCGCTCGAACTCTGGTCGAGCTTTCGTCTGAAGCCCAGGCCCTGCTGCAGTCCGTGCAGCGCCCGATCGTCTTGGCCGAAGCGAAAGTCGAGCTCGAGGGTGTCGCGCCGCAAAACCGCGATTATGGCATCATCCTTCCCTACACGCCGTTGCAGCAGCTGCTCTTTGCGCGCGGCGCTCCCGACGTGCTGGTAATGACGAGCGCCAACCGCTCGAGCGAGCCGATTGCGTATCTCGACGTCGATGCCTTCGAGGGCCTTGCAGGCATCGCCGACGCGTTCTTGGCGGGAGAGCGCGAAATCGCGCGGCGCGTCGACGATTCGGTGATGACGATCGGTCCCTACGGCTCAGGTGTCCTACGTCATGCCCGAGGATGTGCGCCGCAGGCGATTGCCAAGCTGCCTGCTGGCCGGCCGATGCTCTGCGTCGGCGCGGATCTTAAAAACGCGATAACGCTCGTCGTCGAAGGCCAAGCTTTTGCCAGCCAACACATCGGGGATCTCGAGCACTACGCTGCTTTTGAAGCATTTAGAGAGACTATCCGCGATTTATGCGCAATGTACGAAGTGCCCGCGGACGATCTGCTGGTCGTGCACGACGCGCATCCCGAGTATGCGTCGACGCAGTACGCGCGCACGTTGCGCGGCGAACATCTGGCGGTTCAACATCACCGGGCCCACGTGGCGAGCGTTCTTGCCGAGCGCCAGGCCTTCGACGTGCGCGTCGTCGGCGTGGCTTTCGACGGAACCGGGTACGGCGACGATGGCACGATCTGGGGCGGCGAGGTCTTCGTCGGCAGCATTTCTGAAGGTTTCGATCGCGCGATTTGGCTGCGTGAGGCCAGCCTTCCGGGCGGCGATGCAGCCGCTCGCCATCCGGTCCAAGCTGCGGCCGGTTTTTTGAGCGAGCTCGACGACTTGCCGGATCTCACCGCACCGCCGTTCGAGTTTCCGGAGCGGTACGTCAAGGCGGTGCGATTGATCCGCAGCGGAGTTCGTACTTTTACGACGACGTCAGTCGGCCGGCTCTTCGATACGGTCGCAGCGTTGCTGGGCTTTACGCGCGCGGTTACATTTGAGGCGCAGGCCGCAATGTGGGTCGAGCATCTCGCTCGCTGCGCAGAGTCGGTGTCGCCGTATCCGCTCCCGTTAACCGAGAACCGGCTCGATTTCCGCCCTACGCTTGAGGCAATTATTGCTGATCGTCGACGCGATCGCGACATTTGCGAAATAGCTCGAGCGTTTCATCACTCGCTGGCCGACGCGATCGTAGCCGCGGCGACATCGCTCGAACCGCGGCAGATCGTCGCTTCGGGAGGCGTCTTTCAGAATATGCTTCTAGTGGAGCTGCTGGCCGAGCGGCTAGGCAACCGGCTCTGGGTCAATCACAAGGTTCCCGCCAACGACGGCGGGATCAGCTTAGGGCAAGCCGGAATCGCCGCCGCTAACTCCAGTGCCGGCTGACGGCAGCGTGAAGTTCGTTTGCTGTTCTCTCTCGTTTCTTGTCGCAGCAATCTCGCCGCAGAGCGCCGGCGCGCTCGCATCGCCGCCCGCCTGTGACGCGCGGCTCGTCCTGGCGCAGATGCGCACGGCGATGGGCGGCGCCGGATGGAACGGGATTGGCGAGATCTCGGCGTACGGATCGGCGACGATCTCAGGGCTGCACGGTACGGCGCAATTCGACGACGACCTGACCGACGGACGATACGCGCGGCGATTCCGCATCGCGATAATGGGGCCGAGCGCCGAGATTTACGACGGCTCGACCGTTTGGGCGCGCGACATCTCGGGCGGCGTCCACCCGTACGACTCTCCGTACGCTCGGCGGGAAGCGGTGACGAAGGCCTTTCTCGCTCGCCGCGGTTACTTAGACTCGCGCGCCGGCGCGGCAGTAACGTGCCTCGGAACGCGGGTCGAAGGGAATCGCTCGGAAATGGTGATTCGAGTGCGGCCCAGTGGCGGAATCCCGGCCGATCTCACGATCGACGCGCAGACGCATTTGCTCTTAAACGTACGCCGGCGCGCGACGCTCGAAACATCCGTCGCAACCTATGCCGATTATCGCACGGTGGACGGCGTCGCGCTGCCGTTCTCGATCTCATCCGGGACGAAAGCCGATCCTGTTGACGATTACGCTTTCTTGGTGACGCGCTATGAACTTCGGCCACGCGCTTCCAGCGGCGACTTCACAAGGCCGGTTCCGGCCGACGACGTGCGGATGCTCGGCGGAGCTACGTCGGCGACCGTGCCCATGACGCTCGAAGGACGCCAGCTGATCGTCTGGGCGTCGATTGACGGTCGCGCTTCGATGCCGTTCATTCTCGATACCGGAGGCCACGCGATCCTCACGAAGCTCGCCGCAGAAAGATTGGGCCTGTCAGCAAGCGGTGCCGGAAAAAGCGGCGGCTCCGGTGCCGGCAGGATCTCGACGGCATACACGCGCGTAAAAAGCGTGCGCATCGGCGCAGCGGAGCTGCTCGATCAGCCGTTTCTGATCATTCCATATCCATACTCGTTCTACGAGCGCGGCAAGAGGACGCCGCTCGCCGGTATTATCGGCTTGGAGTTCTTCGAGCGTTACGCGACGCGTCTAGACTACGGCGATCGCACGGTGACATTCACGCCGCTGGGGGCCTTTCGCTATCGCGGTGGCGGAACCGCGGTTCCGTTTACGTTCGAGAGCGATCCCGACGAGCCGATGGTGAACGCTGCCGCCGACGGCCATCGAGGGCTTTTCGGAGTAGACACCGGAAACGCCGGCGATCTCATCCTGTTTGGCGATTTCCTCGAGCAAACGGGACTCGACGCGCGTTACTCGGGCGGCACGCGGGTCATCGGAAGCGGCACCGGCGGCAGCAACATCGGGCATTTGGAGACGTTGCGGCGCTTTACGATCGGCGATCGCGATCTTCACGATATAGAAGCGTACTTTACCCAAATGAAGAGCGGTGCATTTTCGGCTTGGACGCAGGCCGGGAACGTGGGCCTTAGCATCCTCTCTCGATTCATCCCGACTTTCGATTACGCCGCGCAGCGGCTCTATCTCGATCGCGAGAACCGCGAAACGCCGCTCCTAAAGAATCGCTCGGGGATCGCTTTTGAAAAGAATGAACCCGGCGCCTTCGACGTGCTCCTGGTCAAGCCGAACTCGGCCGCGGCACAGGCTGGAATTGTTGCCGGTGACCGCATCGTCTCCGTAAACGGTAAAGACGCGTCAAACTATTCGCGTGCCGACCTCCTTGATATCGTCACGAAACCGGCCGGCACGATGCTGCGCCTGCGAGTGCTCCACGCGGGCGCTATGAAGGACGTAACCATCACCCTACACTAAGCGAAGGCCTTCAAATTTCGGCGCGCGAAGGGTCTCGTCGTGGACGAAAAACGCTTTCGGTTCGACCTGCTCGTTGCCCTCGGCGCTTTGTTGATCAGCGGTGTCGCTGCCGCCTCGTCGGCCTATCAAACCTACGTCATTCGCAAGCAGTTCAGCGCGACCGTCTGGCCCTATCTCACGTTTATTACGTCGAGCTCGAAGGATAAGTTCTTCGAGCTTGACGTCAGCAATCCGGGCATCGGTCCCGCACTCATTCTAGATTCGCTCGTAACTCGCGATGGAAAGACCCTCACTCGGCCGGTGGGCCCGACCATCGAGCCGGCGCTCGGGGCCGCGATCGATCGCGAACGGGCCGAAGCGTCTGCCGACGCCGCGAAGTTGGGCACGCAAGGCGCGATGAACGTCACGACCAGCACAATCGTCGCAGGCGACGTGGTGCCGGCGGGAGCGAAGCTCCAACTGTTGCGCGTTGAGGGTAAATTTATCGCGCGCCGTGTCATCGCCGACGTTCGGCGCATTGACGTGACGCTCTGCTATTGCTCGCTGCTGGGCGACTGCTGGACGAAGCGACTCTGGGATTCGGCCGTCAAACCGCGGCCCGTTGCTAGCTGCCCGCACGCGTAAGCGCGGGCCGCGGACGCGTATTATGATAAGGGCCTTCGCAACCCCAGCCGCCGTAGGTGCGTCTAAAGGCACCTATGGAACAGCGCAAACTCGGAACCCAGGGTCTTACGGTCTCCGCTCTCGGACTTGGCTGCATGGGGATGACGTACGGCTACGGTACGGCGGACGAAACCGAGGCGATCGCCACGATTCATCGCGCGCTCGAGCTCGGCATCAACTTTCTCGATACGGCGGAAGTCTACGGACCGTACACAAACGAGGAGCTCGTCGGTCGTGCGCTGCGCGGCCGGCGCGCGGGAGTCGTCGTCGCAACGAAGTTCGGCTTCCGCTTCAGTAACGGCATCCGCGGCGTCGACGGAACGCCCCAGAATGTAAAGCGCGTCGCCAACGAGTCGCTCGCGCGGCTCGGCATTGATACGATCGACCTCTACTATCAGCACCGGCGCGATCCGTCGGTGCCGATCGAAGAGACCGTCGGCGCAATGAAAGAGCTCGTCGGCGAAGGCAAGGTGCGCTACCTTGGGCTCTCGGAAGTCTCAGCCCATACGCTGCGGCGCGCGCACGCGGTCCATCCCATTAGCGCATTACAGAGCGAATACTCGTTGTGGGAACGTGGCGTTGAAGAGAAGATCTTGCCGGTCGCGCGCGAGCTCGGGATTGGTTTGGTCCCCTATAGTCCGCTCGGGCGTGGTTTTCTGACGGGCGCCGTTAACGTGGACGCGCTTGCGGAGAACGATTTCCGGCGCACGAATCCGCGTTTCTCAAAGGAAAGCGCTCGGACTAACGCGCGCATCGTAGATCTCGTGCGCGAGGTCGCGGCCGAGTGTGCTGCCACGCCGGCGCAAGTGGCACTGGCCTGGGTCCTCTCGCGCGGCAGCGACGTCGTGCCGATTCCGGGTACCAAGCGCGTGCGCTACCTCGAGGAAAACGCCGGCGCGCTCGATCTCCGGCTCACCGAGCAGCAGCTGGCGCGGCTCGACGGAATCGCTGCGCAGACCGCCGGCGAGCGCTATACGCCCGAGATGATGAAGCTGGTCGAACGCTGACTACGGTCCGTACGCAGCCGCGGGTGCCGGCGCGACGCCGGTAACAAGCGCGCTGGGCGACAGGCCGGCGGTGTAGCTGAACTTGTACGAGTTTGCGAGCGCTCGTCGGTTGGCTATCCTTAAACGACTCATTGACAACACGTACGGGGATCTCGGCTTCCCTTATAGCTAAATTTATAATATAGCCAAATTTATAATTTTTTCATAAATGGCAAATAAAATGCTCGAATGTATCGCCCACTAATATTGCCAAGCTCCTGTCTGGCGTTGCTTGTGCTCTGCGCGTGCGCCGGGACAACGACCCAGGCGGGAGGAGTGCCTCCGGTCACGCACCTCACGGCCATCCGCGACGCCGAATCGCTCGGCCCCGTGCTGACGACCTCCGACGGCGGCCAGATTTTCGGCTTCGACATCGATCAGAACGGAAACGACGGCGTCCTCGCTTCGGCCTCGTACACTAAAATCTCCGTGCAGACGTTCGACGAAACGACCGGAAAGATAACGAAAACCATCGGCGCGATTACGGGGAAGAAGGTTGCGAAAGGCGACGATTACGTTGCCGACGGTATCTTTGCCGGCGACGTCGGGCTCGTGGATTTTCAAAAGGCCGGGATACCCGGCCAGACGGCGACAAAAGACATGTACCACCTTTTGAATCCGGTGACGAAGAACCGCCTCAACGGCAAGTGGACGCCTCCGCTCAAGCTCTTTAACGTGCTCGAGTGGGCGCCAAATCAAAGTACGGACACGAGCGTCGTCTTCGGGTACCAGCGCGAAGGATCCGATCCGCTAGACCTTATTGTCTCCGACGTCGGCAAGAATACGTTCGGTAAGGCGATCGGCTTAAGCGAGACCAACTTCGCGCTCGGCACGCAGCCGCAACTCGCGCAGGATACCGTCAACAATCTCGCCGTGATGGCTACCTCGCCGAGCTTCGGCGCGGCCGGCGGCCCGCCGCCGGTGATCTGGACGATTAGCTTGAAGTCGGGCAAGATGACGCATTTCTCCGGCGTCAACTGTCCTGGCTCGGTCGGGTGCGGCTACGCCAACGGCATCGGCTACGACTCGAGCACCGGCATTGCGTGCACGACCACCGAGCTGGATGCCGGTGTGGAGTTCTACAACGTGGCCAAGCAGACGGGCACTCGCGTCCGGCTGCCTAACAACGCCAGCCAACTCTCTGCAGGAGCCTTCGTTGCGAACGACGCGGTACACAGACTCTTTCTCATCGCCCAGCCCGTCTCGACCACGGGTTCGGGCAGCAGCATCCAGGTCTATAACGAGAGCGGAACGCTCGAAGAGTCCATCAATGGTTTCAATTTCTCCGACGCCAGTACCGTCATTCCGGTGCGCATTTCCATCGACCCGAATGCGCGCACTGGCTGGGTGAACGGTCCGCGAGTGAATCAGCTCCAGGAATTCTCGTACTGAAGCACGCCCGGGCATCGAGAGGTTTACGGCCCGATTTCTTAAGGGATTATCGAAGCCGCCCTTCGCCGCGCTGCAACAGCTCGTTCTGAGCGGCGCCACTTAGGTTTAAGAGAAACGGGGGCCATGGAGGGCGGCCCCCGTTTCCCGACTCCATCGGGTGCAGATCGGTTCTTCGCGGATCCTACTTGTCCGAAGGCGTGTAGGCCGCGCCGTCGCAACCGCCGGAGCAGTTGGCAGTCGCGTGGATCCCGGCCGTATTAGATTTCACCACGATCCCGTCGAGCCAACCGTAGGCGTCGCCGACGATCATCTTGGAGTCGTTGCGATTGAAGCCGCCTGTGACCGGATCTCCCTGGCCGAACGGGGGGGTCAGCGTCGGGCCGAGAGTCCGCAGCGGCACGCCCGTCCATGGCAGCGCGTACTGCGTAACCGTACGCGCAATCTGGTCGATGACGTTAAGGATCTTGCCGTGGTTCGAAATGGTCACGCCGCCAAAAGTTCCGATCGCACCGGGAGGAAGCAGCACGGTTTGCGCACCAGACGGACTGGTTGCGTTTGCGTACTCGGCGAGGCCGTAGCCGCACGTATACGGGTAAGCGTTCTCGCATCCGTTGTACGTGTAATAAACGTCGTCCGAAGCGTCAGCGTCGAGATATCCCGAGCCGTTGAGCGTAATGCCGGAGAGGTTAAACGGGTTGACCGTCGGCTGCGCCGACGCCTGGCCCGCCTTCCAGAATTCGACACCGCCGCCGTTCACCGTTGTGCAGTTGTAGTAGCCAGCGCACGTCGCATAGTAAGTCAGGCCGACGAATACATGCTTTGCGCTCTCGGCTTGGTCCACCGTGTTGCTAAAGAATTCGGCGCAGAGACTGGCCGGGATGTTGCTCGGGCAACCGGCCCAATACGTGGTGAGGAGCGTTCCGGTGCCGTTGTATTCCTGCGCGGCGCCCGCCGTGAACGACGAATCAGTCTGGCAGGCCAGCCAGACGTTGCGCTGGTGGTCGACCTTGACGCTTACCGCGTTGTAACAGCCGTTTGCTGAGGTGTCGACCGCTGCGACCGTTTTGTGACGGCTATTCATTCCGATGAGATAGCTGAAGCCCGTGCTCGACACCCAGATCGCCGGAGCGCTGCGGCTGTGGAGATTGTGGAACGCCGGCCGCGCCGCACCGGCAAGGTTGTTGTATACCCACTTCGCCGCAGCCGGAGTGAGCGGCGAGATGATCTTGCCCTCTGCTTGAAGCTTCAACAGCTCCTTCGAGCTGGCAAACTTCCGCTCCGGGTACATCCAGTGCGGGGCACCAGCATGTTGGACCATCGATTGCTCTGCCGTTGCGAAGCTGGGGAGTGAGTTCGCTCCCTGAGACGAGGAACAACCGGCGAACAACGTGCCCGCTAAGGCAACACAAATCACCGACACTTTTCCTGTGTGCATTCTTGTCAAGTTCTCCTGTATGAAGTAGCCGCTGCCTCGGTGTCGCGGCGTAGATGTCTTGCAGCGACGCGCGCTTTTCAACGTTGCGTGCGTCTCACTC
>JBAVSO010000060.1:0-3842 GCA_049695635.1 Candidatus Cybelea sp.
ACTTGGGACCGCTCTCGCAATCGGGTCAAAAAAGCGCGACCATCTGTGCCAAGGGCTTCTATCAACTCTATGCCGTCGGGAGCGATTGGCCGGCCTACGAATCGGCCTATCCCAAGAATCTTTCGCAGCTCCCATTGATCAAAGGGCCGAGCGGTCAAGCCGACATTACAACCTCCGATCTTCTTAGCGGGACCTACCCGAAATGAAGCACGTTGCGGCAATGATGATAGCCTCGTTACTGGCCGCTTGCAGCGGGGGTGGCGGATTGCCGAATGGTTCGGTGGTGAACTCGCCGGGCGGCGGCCCAACGCAGTCGCCGACCAAGCTCGTCAACGTCAAAGTGACCGTGACGATTCCCGCGCCCACCAAACAACATCGAATACGGCCTGACTACGTCTCGCCGAACACTCAGTCGCTCGTCGTTACGCTCTCGTCGGTCAACGGCGACGGCGTGACCGGCGTCAATCCGACCACCATCAACACGGTACCGCGCTCGCATGGATGCAAAGCAGGGCCCGACGGAACGATTTGCACCGCGACGGCTTCGGGCTCACCCGGCGACGACGTCTTTGCGGTGACCACATACGCCGGCACGAACGCGACCGGCGCAGTGCTCTCGGTTGGAACGGTCAGCGCGAAGGTTTCCGGAAACAACAGCAGCGTTGCGATCAGCAACCAGCTTTCGCTGACGCTCGACGGCGTCATCGCCTCGCTCAAACTTTCGCTTTCGCCCAATGAGGGTAGGCGCGGCAAAGCAATGAGAGCCGGCGTAGCGCTGACCGCCTTCGATGCGACCGGCGCGCAAATCGTGGGCGCCAGCAACTTCACGACGCCGATCAGCTTAGAAATTGAAGGCGACCCACAGCACGCTTTCGCGTTGCACGACCCCGGGCGATCCGGCGAGTTGCTTTCGATCGTGAAGCCGAGCTCTTCGATCACGCTGAGCTACGACGGCAACACAGAAGCGTCATCGATCACGGTTCAGGCAAGCGTCGACGGGCCAAGCTCGATCATCGCGACCTCGCCTTTCAAGCTGCACGGCAAACAGCCGCCGCCGCCGCCAGGCACGATCTACGCGTTGAATCTCGGGGCTAACGACGGCCAGTCCGCAACGATCACCGAGTATAGCGGCAAGGCTAGTGGAAATGCGCCGCCGGCCCGCACGCTGCAACTCGACTCGAAACTCTATGCGCGCAGCATCGCGGTTGACGCGAGCGGTAATCTCTACGTCGGCTACTTCGACAGCCCGACGGGCTTCTCGCTCTCGAGCGGTGCACCCGATAAAGGGAACGAGATCGCGATCTATTCACCGGGCGCCAGCGGTAACGCGCAGCCGAGCGCGTATATCACCGCCGACCCGAGCACCAAAACCGCGATATTCCCACTCTACATGGCGTCCGATTCGTCCGGCGATTTGGTAACCTACGGCGCAACGAGCGTTGACGGCAACGGCGGAAACGATGCCGTACTGATCTACGCGCCGGGAAGCCACGATGCCGCACCACCGGCGAGTGCGTGGGGCTTTTATTCGCCGACTCTGCGCTACGCCGGCCCAACTGGCCTGGCACTCGATTCGAGCGGCAACTTCTACGTCAACGGCGCGCTGCACTCAACGTTGGGTCCACAGTACGGAACCTACATCGTCCCGGCCGCGGACGACAACAATCCCGTGGCTACACCTTCGCGCACGATTCCGTGGGGCGCAACGACGCAAACCGAGCTCATACCTGGGTTCACAACGAACCTCGCGCTCGATACGAGCGGCGAGATTTTCATCGCGAATTCGATCTATTCGGGCAGCGGTTACCCGCCGTGCCAAGGACGCGTCAACGTCTTTGCGGCCGGTACCACCGGCGGCACGACCAACGTGCCCCCGTTGCGAGTCTTGACGCTCGGGACGGTTCTCACAACGAACAGCGGCTGCCTCTCGCAATCCAACGACCTCGAGCCGTTCTTTCCCGCGCTCACGCTCTACGGCTCGACGCTCTTCGTCGCGGACGATTTCAATAGCGCGATCGACGCGTTCTCCTCCAGCGGAAACAAAACGGTCCAACCGAGCCTGCGCATCGAGGGCTCTTCGACAGGATTGAACGCGCCGATCGCAGTCGTCGTCACGTCACAGAATTCCGAGCGGGCCAAGGCCGGCTCGGGTAACCCGGTCATTCAACACCACAAATAATCCGAACACAAAGAGGAAGACAACATATATGAGAAACATCCTCGCGACCCTGGCCTTGGCGGCCGTGCCGGCGCTGTTGCTCAGCGCTTGCAACGGCAGTGCCGGTGGCACGGGTCTCTCGGCGGTGCCGAACGCACCCGTTGCGGGGGCAACCCACCACGTTCACCGGCTCGACACGGCAGCAGACCTCGAAGCCGGCGGCGCGACGTTCCCCGCCTACGCTTATAATCTTGGTAATCAGCCGGTCGGCTCGGGCAGTGGCCCGCGAACGCCTCCCGGAACCGGTTCGCTCTTCGCCTCATACGGCGGAACCGGGAACGTCTACTACTGCCTGACGGGCAGCGGCTTCGGACGCGCAGAGTTCGAGGCGAATAACGGCACCGCTACCACGAACTGCGCGGGTCTCGGCGACCAGCCGGTCGGCTTCGGCGCTCGTCAGGATCCGCTCGATTTCGTCGGCAGCGACGTTGCGATGGCTTCGACCGAGTGCTGCGCGACCGGCACTACCTACTATAACGGCCGCATCGCCACCTCACCCTCATACGGCCAGCCCTTCGAGATCCCAGTCATCGGCGGCCCGATCGTCTTCGGCTATCGTCCGCACGATTTTCCAGGCGTAACAATTCAACTCTCGACCTGGACCTATTGCGCGATCGCAAACGGGACGGTCGGTAACTGGAACGACCCGGCGATCACCCAAGACAATGGCGGCAACTCGGTAACCGGCGGGGCCTCGCAGCCGATTACCTTCTTCTATCGCTCGGACAAGAGCGGCACCAGTTATCACTTCCAGAACCACCTCGCGAGCGCGTGTAACCAAAGTTTCCCGGCACCCTACAACGCACCGCCGTACGGCTCGCCGAGCCGTAGTGCGGCCTACGCCTGGTCTGCCTCGCAGAGCTGGGTCGGACCGACCGGCCCGCAGGCTAGCGGCAGCACCTTCACCGGTGCAAGCGGCAACCCGGGCGTGCTCGCCTCCATCCAAGGCCAGCCGTTCGGAACCGGCTACGTCGAGGGCGCGTGGGCGGCCTCGGCAAACCCCAAGGTCAGCCAAGCGCTTCTGCAAGACACCAGCTTCTCGACGTTTGTGAGCCCGACGAATAAGACGGCGGTCGCAGACGCGCTGAAGAAGGTTACCGGCGGCCACATAACCTACGGCGGCGGCAGCGACGGAAATTCACTTGGCTCGTCAACGCCGTGGTGTCAGCTCTACCTGGATCCGAGCCTCTGGGTTCTTCCGCCTTCGGGCGCCTACCCAATGGTGGCGACCAGCTACCTGCTCTTCTACGGCCAGAACCAAGGCGTCCACGTAGCCGACAAGAAGACGCTGATCGACTTCATAACGTCTGGCGCGGCCACCAGAATCATGAAGAAGCTGGAGTACGCGCCGCTAGCGGGCTCCATCCACACAAAGGTCCTCGACGCTCTCAATGGCACGAAGGGCGGCGGAAAAGGTGGCGTCGGCCACCCCTGTCTCCAGTAGACTCAAAGCAGCTCGTTTACGCGCGCCGCAGCAATGCGGCGCGCGTACCGCACACCTTTAAACTATGAGAAGACTTTCTTGCATCGCCGTCTTAGCTTTCGCCGTCACAGGTTGCGGCGGATCGAGCTCGTCGTCGAGCTCGATTCCGCCTGCAACGCAGGCCGTCAAAGTGCGGTACGT
>JBAVSO010000061.1:0-5709 GCA_049695635.1 Candidatus Cybelea sp.
GTCACGGGCAGGCCGCGCCGCTGCGGCTGGCTCGACGGCGTCGCCGCGCGATATGCGGTCGCGCTCAACGGCTTGACGAGCGCCGTCATCACGAAGCTCGACGTGCTGACGGGCTTCGAACACGTCGGAATTGTTACGGGATATCGCCGCAACGGCAAGCCGGTGGAGTTTGCAGATGCCGGCAAGGCCGGGCTGGAGATCGAGGTCGAGGAGCTGCCGGGCTGGAGCGAACCGATTCACCAATGCCGTCGCATCGGCGATCTGCCGAAGGCCGCGCGTTCGTACGTCGAGCGAGTTCGCGCGCTGCTGGGCGTCCCGATCGAGCTCGTCTCCGTAGGACGAGAGCGCGGCGAGTTGGCTCGCTGAGGCGAGCCTGCGGGAGTTCTGTTCAGTATGCCGGCCAGGTTCGATTTTCGCCTAGCGCCGCTGCTCGACCACCGCAAGCGAGTCGAAGAAGAAAAGCAGCGCGAGTTTGCCGCGTGCCGGCGCGCAATCGAGGAATGCAGGCGCGAAATCGAGCGGCTTGGCGGCCAGCGCCGCCGGTCGATCGAGCAGCTTGTCGGTTCCGTGCGAACGCAATCCGCGAGGGAACTCCGGTTGCGCGACGCGCACCTTCGTCGCGTCGAGCTCGCGATAGACGACGAGCGGCTTCGTCAAGGCGAGCTTAGCGTCGCCTACGAGCGTGCGCGTGACGAGCTGATCGCCGCGAGCCGGGAGCGGCGCATCGTCGAAAAGCTGAAAGAGCGGCGGTATCGCGCGTATCAGGCCGAAGCTGCGCGTTGCGAAGAGATCGAGCTCGACGAGGCCAACGCCCGTCGCCGCGAGAAGTGCCGCGCGTGATCGCGCTCACGCGCCCCAACGGTCAGCCGGTCATGCTGAACTGCGACCTCATCGAGTCGGTAGAAATAGACGGCCCTTCGACGGAGCTCAGGACAGTCGAGACGATCGTTACGCTCACGACTGGGAACGTCGTCGTCGTGCGCGAGTCGCTAGAGGAAATCGAACGAAAAGTCGTCGCATTCAAGCGCGCGATCTTCGCCGCCCAAGAGCACCGCGAGTAGCTCGTCGTGCCGCCGAGTTTCTGGCCTCTCTACGTCGAGAAGCTCGCGATCGTGGCGCTCGTCCTCGGCGCACTCTATTTGGCGGCGCGACGGCTGCGTCAAACCAGGCTATTCGCGCCTTCCGGCCGGTTGGTAAACGTGCTGGAGTCGACCGTGCTCTCCCAGCACGCCGCGCTGCACGTCGTGAGCGTCGGCTCGCGCTGCTTTCTGATCGGGAGCGCCGCCGGCGGCGTCACCCGCCTAGCGGAGCTCGGTGAGCTGGAGGAGGCTAGACGTTAAAGTAGCGGAACTGGCCGACTTTGTTGCCTGCGGTTTCAACGAAATAGATCTGACTATCGAGTCCTAATGTCATCGCGGTCGGTTCGGAGTTCGCGGTCGGCACCGGGTAAAACACGACGCGGTGTCCGCGTACGAAGAACTGGCCGATCCGGTTCTTGGCCGTGTCGGTGAAATAAAAGTTTCCATCAACGCCTTGGACGAGGGCGTTGGGGGTCATCGCACCGGGGAGCGGGTACTCTGCGAGCAAGACTCCTCCGGTGGACATTTCTCCGAGCATCAGCCGCTTTTGCTCGGTGAACCAGAGGGCGTTATTGCTACCCGGGGCGATTCCGATCGGATCCGAGCCCTTCGCTAATTTGTATTCGTTCAACGGGCTGCCGCTGATCGGAAGGCGCCCGATACTGTCGGTGCCCGGCTCGGTGAAATAGAGCGCGCCATCGGAACCATTGGTGATCGTGAGCGGTTGCGCGTTGCCCGTCAAATGGTATTGCGTGAACCTAACGTGGGGCTTGACTCTGAGCTGTTCCACGCGCCAGATCGAGTTTGTTCCGGGATCGGTCAACCACATGTTCCCGTCGGAACCCAGCGCGATTCCAATCGGCCTGGCGGCGGGATCGGGCAGCGTGTACTCGACGTACGGCGGTCCGGTGACGGTAATCTGCGCGACGCCGTGGCGGTTGGCCTCGGTGAACCAAACGTTGAGATTGGGTCCTGGACCAGAAGCGATGCCGGTCGGGCCTGCGTCGCGTGACGGCGTAACATTCTCAGAGATTTTGCCGCCGCCACCGAGCCGTCCGACCTTGCTTGGACGGTTTTCGGTGATCCAAAGAAAACCGTCGGCTCCCAACGCGATGCCCAGCGGCCGGCTCGAAGCGGTCGGAATCGGGTATTGGGCCGTGACTCCGGGGGTCGGCGTCGGACCGGGGGTTGGCGTGCCGCTCGTAACGATTGAGTATGAGTTGCCGCACGCAGCTAGAAAGGCGGCGCCAAGTAATGCAAGCGCCACACGGATCGTCGCCAACAATTGCTTCTCCTTGGGATCGTTGGGATTGAATCAGCTCCCTTATTGGCAGACGGTTTCGGCTTTCCCCCAGCATACGCCGCGGCCGCGCGTTCGAGGCCTGGCTTTTAATCCTAAATAATTAGTTGACAAGGCCACAACGGCGGAGTATTATGCAACTAAATCTTTAGTAGAACGTAGGAGGCACCAATGACTTGCAAACCCGATCTAACGACCTCGGACCTCGCTCTGACCGCTCGGCCGCGAGTCAGAATGCCCGAAACCTTTGCTCCGGCGCGGGTCTTCCCGGGCTGGGGACCGGGCCTGGGGCGCTAAGGGTGGCGCGCCGGCGATCGAATACCCTCACTGAAGCCGAGCTTCGGCTGATGGAAGTTCTTTGGCAGCTCCGTGAAGCGACGGTCGCCGACGTAACGGCCGCGCTGCCGCCCCCGCCCCTAGCTTACAACAGCGTTCTGACGACGATGCGGATTCTCGAGCGAAAGGGATACGTCGCTCACGCGGAAGCCGGGCGCGCTTTCGTCTACCGGCCGCTCGTCGCGCGCGAGGAAGCAGCCGGGCATGCCGTCGGGCACGTGCTTTCAAAATTCTTTGACAACAGCGCGGGCACGCTTGCGCTACGCTTGATCGAGACCGAACGTCCTTCAAACGATGAGCTGCAACGCCTGAAAGCTTTGATCGAACAATACGAGGAGCCGCGAGGTGAGTGAGTTGTATCAACCCTTCATAACCTTCGCGAGCGCCATCGCGGCAATCGCGATCAATGCGCTCTGGCAAGACGCGCTCCTGGTGCTCTGCGTGTGGCTGTTGCTGCGTGCGTGGCCCAAGCTCAATTCGGCCACGCGCTACACCGTTTGGGCCGCGACGCTAGCGGCCGCCATCATCGTGCCGGTAGCAACGACGCTCGCCTTCTTTACGCCGTCGCAGCCGACTGCGACGACGCACGTTGCCGCGACCGCGACGCATTTGCACCTGCGCAGCACTTCGGCGCACGTCACCTCCGCGCCGAGGCGAGAGGTTCGCGGCGCGGCAACGCCCGCGTCGTCGGAGGAATCCCCGCGGCTGCCCGGACGGCTGCACGTCACGGTACCGGTACCCGCGGCTTTGGGGATCTTTGCGCTCTGGCTGGTTCTTGCCGGATACGCGTTGGTACGGCTCGCAATCGGCCTGCGGCGCCTCGAACAGCTCAAGCGCGACGCGCTCCCGCTTCCGGTCGAGTACCGCGATGCGATGCCGCAATGGTTACGCGCGAACAAGGGTGCGCGCGACGTGCGGCTCTGCGTTAGCGATGATACCGACGTACCGGTTGCCGTCGGGCTCTTCGACGCGATGATTTTGATACCGCACTCGTTGCTCGACCGGCTCTCCGAACCGGAAGTCGATCAGATCTGCTTGCACGAGCTCGCACACCTGCGGCGCGCCGACGATTGGACCAACGGTCTGCAGCGGCTCATCAATGCGCTGCTCGGATGGAATCCCGCAGCCCAGTTCATCGGACAGCAGCTCGACCTCGAGCGCGAGGTCGCGTGCGACGACTGGGTCCTCTCGTTTGTCGGCCGAGTGCGGCCATATGCGCTCTGCCTCACGAAGATGGCGGAGAGCGCGTCGTGGCCCCGCCATGCAATCCCGGCTCCGGGCGTCTTCGCCACTCGCAAACACATTTCGCTTCGCATCGAGCGTCTGCTCGGTGCAGGCCGAAACATCGCGACGAATCTTGCGATCGGACCGGCCGCGGCGGCTGTCGCGGTGGTCGGCGCAATCGCTGCGGTGATCGCGGTCGTCGCACCTTCGGTCGCCGCTCCCTGCGTCACTCCGATTGCGGTCGCTTCGACGGGCCAGAGCCTAGCCGCGCCGGTGGCTTCGTTAAAACCGAAGATCATCTATCTTCCGGCGCCGCGTGTCTCGCTGCCCGGACACCCGGCCGTGCCCCAAAAACAGGTTGTCGTGGTCGAAAAGCAAGTAACCGTGCCCGAAACGCACGTGAACGTACCCGAAACGCATGTGAACGTGCCGGCGACGCATCTGACGGTGCCCGGAACTCGACTCACGATTCCGAAAATGAATACCCAATTTCCGGGTATGGACGCAGCTCAGCTCAGCAATCAGATCTCTCAAGAGATCGATCGCAGCATGAATGTCGCGAATACCTCTGCGAAAAGCGCTTATAGCAAAGCCGTCTCGACGGCGCTCTCATCGAGCATCGCCCAGTCGTCAAGCGATGGCGGACGCAACTGCAGCGGGTGCGATTATCGCCGCGTGGATTGGTCGGGACGCGACATGCGCGGCGTCAACTATGAAGGCGTCGATCTCACTGGGGCGCGGCTCGTCGGCACGAACTTCTCCGGCGGCAAGTTTAACGGCGTCGATTTCAACAGAGCCGACCTGCGCAACGCTTCGTTTCGCAACGCCCATTTGATCGGGTGCGACTTCTCGGATGCCGACCTCAGCGGGGTTGATTTCAAAGGGGCGCGGATCAACGGTTGTCAGTTCACTCGCGCGCGACTCACTTCGGCCGAGATGCGCGACGTTTTGAATACCTGCAACGGATGCGATTTCAGCCACGCCAACATGAGCGGGCTAGACCTTTCGAACGTGCGCGCGAACGGCGACGATTTCTCGCAAGCCGATCTTCGCGGCGTGAACTTCGCCGGCGCGCAGCTTACGGGAATGGATTTCAGCAAGGCGCACCTGGATGGCGCGAATTTCGTAGGAGCGACGCTCAACGGGTGCGACTTGGGCGGCGTCGACCTCACGCACGTTGATCTTTCGAGGACGAAAATGATCGGCATGGATCTTCCAGACGACCGAAACCCCAAGCGATAAGCCACGGGCGCGCGCCGGGTAGCGCGCTCCTAAGAACCGACCTATAAAAACGCCTCGCGATTGGGAGGCCTGGTTTTCTGCGCCCGATCGCCGACCGAAAGTGGAGGAAAGGGGAAGAATGATACCGCTGATTCTGGCCGTGATCGCCGGGCTCCCGACAAACTGCACGGGATGCTCCTTCGCGGGCCGCGACTTACATGGCACGGATCTTGCCGGCGCATCGTACGTCGGCGTCGATTTCGCGCGTACAAATCTGCGCGATGCGAACTTGCAGGGTGCGAAGCTGGTCGGGGTCGATTTTCGGGATGCCGACCTGCGCGGTGCGGACCTGCGCAATGCGAATCTCACGGGCGCAGATTTTTCGGGCGCGCGGATGCACGGTGCCCAATTTGGATCTACAAACTTAACGGGCGCTAACCTCCGCGACGCCACCAATGGCCTCGACGACGCCGATCTACGAGGCCTGTTGTGGCAATGCGTCGGCTGCGACGCCCGCGGCGCCTCGCTCGCGGGGCGCGACCTCTCCGG
>JBAVSO010000062.1:0-14863 GCA_049695635.1 Candidatus Cybelea sp.
GTCCCTACCGGACGATCGACCCGTCGTTTGAAGCAACGATCGTCAACGCGCTCGCCGAGCTGGTCGAGCGGCAGCAAATCTACAGAGGCTTGCGTTCGACGCTCTGGTGTTTTCACGACGAGACCGCGCTCGCAGAAGCCGAGATCGAGTACGAGCAGCGCGTGTCGCCCTCGATCTACGTCCGCTTCACGGCAACGCCGGAACAGCGCGAGCGAATCCTCAATGTGATGAACGCGGCGTCGTTTGAGGGAGCGGTTTCGTTTCTCATTTGGACGACGACGCCATGGACGCTCCCGGCGAACGTCGCGATCGCGGTGCGCCCAGATGCCGACTACGGACTCTACAAAATCGGCGACGAGGCGGTGATCGTCGCGCAAGCGCTGGCAGAACAATCCCTCGGCGAACGGTTTGCGCAGGCGACGCTGATCGGCCGCGCGCAAGGCGCGAAGCTGGACGATCTCGCGGTGCACCATCCATTCATGGATCGGGATTCGGTCATCGTGCTTGCCGAGTACGTCGATCTCGAAACCGGAACCGGGGCGGTCCATACCGCGCCGGGCCACGGCGCCGACGACTTCGACACGGGAATGAAATACGGGTTGCCGATCCTCAATCCGGTTGACGCGTCGGGGCATTTTACCGCCGAAGCGGGACCATACACCGGGCTGCACATTTTCGAGGCGAATCCAAAGATCGTCGAGGATCTGCGGGCGAGTGGAGCGCTTTGGAGCGCAGGCGAGTACGAGCACTCCTATCCGCACTGCTGGCGTTGCCGCAACCCCGTGATCTTTCGCGCGACGGCACAATGGTTTCTCGCGATGGATCAAAACTTGCTGCGCCATCGTACGATCGATGCTACCGATGGCGTCGAGTACACGCCCCCATGGGGGCGCGAGCGCCAGCGCCAGATGATCGAGACGCACCCCGAGTGGTGCCTCTCGCGGCAGCGTACCTGGGGTACGCCGATTCCGTCGTTGATCTGCTTGGATTGTAACGAAGTTTTGCTCGACGCGCGTGTCGCGCGCATGGCGGCAAAACGCTTCGGCGAGGTCGGCGCGGATGCGTGGTGGAGCGATCCGGTGGAGGCGTTCCTGCCGCACGATCTTCGCTGTCCGTGCTGCGGTGGTACCCGATTCGAGAAGGAACGCAACATCGTCGACATCTGGTTCGAGTCGGGCGTGACGCATTTAGCCGTCCTCGGCCGCGAGGGAATGCCGTGGCCGTCAGACCTCGTGCTCGAAGGGGGCGATCAATTTCGCGGGTGGTTTCGCAGCTCGCTGATCACCGGCGTAGCGCTCAAGGGTCGCGCCCCGTATCGCCGCGTCATGAAGAACGGTTGGGTGAACGACGAGCAGGGACGTCCGATGTCGAAGTCGACCGGCACCGGCATCGCCGCAAAAGAAGCGATGGCGAAGTGGGGCGCCGACATCTTACGTTTATGGGCCGCGTCGGTCGAGCCGATCGACGACGTCCGCTTCGGTCCGAACGTCATCGATCAAGTCGGGCGCGTTTACCGCAACCTGCGTAATCGAATGCGCTTCATGATCTCGAATCTGAACGATCTCGTCGCGTCCGACCAGGTCGCTCGCGAGTCGATGGAGCCGATCGACCGCCTCGCTTGCAGCGTAACCGACGCCTTCGTAATGGGCGTCAAGAACGCGTACGATCGCTTTGAGATCCACGATGCGTACCTGCAGATCGTGGACTTCGAGAGCGCGATCTCGGGACTCTATTTCGATGCGCTTAAGGATCCGCTCTACTCGCGTGCGGTCCGCGATCCGCGGCGGCGCAGCGCGCAGTCGGCGCTCCTTTACATCCTAACGCGTTTTCTCACCGTGCTCGCGCCGGTGCTGTCGTTTACGGGCGAAGAAGCCTGGCAAGCCGTACCGCCGGCGCTGCGCGGCGATGCCGAGAGCGTCTTCGACACGTCCTTCGATGCCGCACGCTATCGCGGCTCGGCGATCGAGAACGATCTGCGGCTGTGGCAGCAGCTTCGCGCGCTGCGTGGGCGCGTCGCTGCCACTGCATCACCGCGGGACTTCGAGGCGCAGCTCGTTCTGGAGGTGACGCCGGATCTTCATAGACGCCTGAGCGCACTCGGCGATAACCTGCGCGAGGCGCTCGTCGTTTCGCAGCTTCACCTCGTTGCGAGCGAGCGAACCGAGGGCGCGACGGAGGATGGTATCTTCGAGTTCGTGCTGCTGCCCGCCGACGGCGAAAAGTGCGTTCGGTGCTGGAAGTATCGTCAGCTGGGGATCGATCCGAAGCATCCCTCGATCTGCGCCGACTGCGTGCAGGTCGTTCGCGCTTTACACTCGGCGGGCTAGTGCCAAATCCGCGAGAGAACGGGGCTTACGGCGACGCTTTGCGGTGATGAACCTTGCGGTGGCAGGAGCCTGTCGGTGAGCGTGCCGCTCGGATAAGTGCGCTCTTCGATCTCGCCGCTTTCGTCGTTGACCTCGTCGACCCAAAGGCGATTGCCCGCACGGTCGAACGCGACCGAGACGCACTGCGTGCTGCAGCCGATCGTATTGGACGGCTTCGTTTGGCCGGGAGGAAAGGTCTCGATGACCTCATGCCCGATGTCGGTCACCACAAGGTTTCCGGAACCGTCGAACGCCAATCCGCCCGGCTCGGCTAGCGAAATGCCGGTGTTTCGCCAGCGCTTCGTTCCCGCGGGGCGCACGTCGACCTCTCCGGCGCCCGACTGCGCGAATCCGCTCGCAAAGATATCTCCCTTTGCATCTGCGGCGACCGCCGTCGTGAGGTACGCGAGACGTTTATCCCCGATCACCTTCGAGGTTGTCTTATTTGGAGGGTACTCGACGATCTCGCAGTTTCCGTAATAGCCGGAGTTCACGGCGAAGACGGCGCCGTCATGCGCGACCCATATGGACAGCACGTTCCAGTTTGGATCGCCGAGGATCATATCCGGAGAGGTCGAGCCTTGCGGGAACCGCAAAATCGTCGATTCTAGTTCGCTGTTGGTATTCGCCACCCAGAGATTGCGGTGCGTGTCGACCGAGAGGGCAATCGGGAAGGTAATGTCGGTCGAAATCTCGCCGATCGGCAGTTGAGCGTATCCTCGCTGATTGTAGACGAGGATGTGGTTGAAGTACGTGTCGGCCACGTAAACCAGGCCCTCTTTCGTAGGGCGACTCCCCGAAGCAATCCATAAACCGCGCGCGGTAGAGACAGCCGCCTGCGGCGTTTGGCCGATCGAACCGATCGGCGGTGTTGCGGTCCCTGTGGACGTACACGATGCGAGCGCGCTTGCCAGAAGGACCGGTGTGATCGTTCGATGGTTCAATGCCGCTCCTTTGGGGCCGAAAGCGGACACCCAGTGGTGCTATTTTACCGGAGGCGCGGTGGCCGTGCAACTGCGGAGGTTCGACCATCTTCGGGTTTCGATGGCGGCTCGTGCTTCACGCATCAGCGCGTTCACGAGATAGAGATTGTGATACGAGAGCAGCCGCGGCCCGAGCATCTCCTTGGCGCGAAAGACGTGCGCGAGATAGGCGCGCGTGTAGGTCGCGCAGGTCGAGCAATCGCAGCGCGGATCGAGCGGTGATGCATCGTTCACGAAAGCCGCGTTGAAAAGATTCAGCTCGCCGTCGTGTGTCATCGCTCGACCGTTGCGCCCGCAGCGGGTCGGGTACACGGAATCGAAGAGATCGACGCCGCAGTCGATCGCTTCGATCAGATCGCGCACGGTGCCGACGCCCATCAAGTAGCGCGGCTTGCTCTCTGGGAGCATTGCGGCGGTGGAACGGGCTGCAGCGTACATCTCCTCGCGCGTTTCGCCGACCGAGAGCCCGCCAATCGCGTATCCCGGGAAGTCGAGCTCGACGGCCTCGCGCGCGCTGCGTTCGCGCAGGTCGAGATCGAGGCCGCCCTGGACGATCGCGAAGAGCAGGGTACCGGCGCGGTTAGGTGCGGCGGCCGAACGGCGCGCCCACGTACTCGTCAGCCGCACCGACTCTTCGAGCTGTTCGCGCGACGCGGGGAGCTTCACGCAAACGTCGAGTACCATAGCGACGTCGCTGCCGATTCGCTGCTGAAATGCGACCACGTTTTCAGGCGTGAAGCGGTGCTCGCTGCCGTCGAGATGCGACGCGAATGTGACGCCGTTGTCGTCGAGGCGGCGGCGGCTCTCGAGACTGAAGACTTGGAACCCGCCCGAATCGGTGAGAATCGGGCGATCCCAGGCCATGAAACGATGGAGTCCGCCGGCCGACTCGATCGGTCCAATGCCAGGTCGCAACCACAGATGGTACGTGTTCGCTAGGACGATCTGGGTCCGCGCTTCGCGCAACTCAGCGGGCGTCACGCCTTTGACGGTCGCCGCGGTACCGACCGGCATAAAGCAGGGCGTTTCGACCTCGCCGTGTGCCAGCTGGAGCCGCCCCCGCCGCGCGTTACCGTCGCGCGATAGAAGCGTGAAAGGGCGCGACACGGGTTATGTTGACACCAAAGCGCGAGCTCGCTCGTAGGCCGGCGGAGGCGGCGATTCGAACTCCATTTGCTCGCCGGTGCGCGGGTGGCGAAAGGCTAGCCGCGCCGCGTGCAAAGCTTGACCGGGAAGGTCGAAGCGTCTTTCCTTTTTGCCGTAGAGCGGATCGTTGAGAATCGGATAGCCGGCAGCCGCGAGGTGCACGCGGATTTGGTGCGTGCGTCCGGTCTCCAAACGAAAGACGAGCTCGGCGTGTTTGGAAAAAGCCTCGCGAAGCGCGTAGTTCGTGATCGCCGGCTTTCCGTCACTGACGATCGCGAACTTCAGACGATTGCGCGGATCGCGTCCGATCGGGCCTTCGATCGTGCCGCGAGGATTGGGCGGCACGCCGTGGACCAGACCGACGTACTCGCGCTCGATGCGCCGAGCCTTCATCGCTGCGCCGAGCTTGTGCAAACTCTCTTCCTGCTTGGCGACGACGAGCAAACCGGAGGTGTCGCGGTCGAGCCGGTGCACGAGTCCGGGACGCAGCGCGTCGCCGGGGAGCGAGCCTTCGACGTGCGCGAGCACCGCGTTGACCAGCGTACCGCTCTTGGCGCCGTGCGCCGGATGGGTGACCATTCCGGCCGGCTTGTCGATCACTAACAGATCGGCGTCTTCGTAGACGATACCGAACTCGATCCGCTCGGGGAGCGCAACGAGCGGCGGCGCTTGCACGATGGCGTACTCGACGACGTCGCCGGCTTCAAGGAGACGGCTCGGCTTGGCCGGCTCGCCGTTGACGCAGACGGTGCCTTCGCGGGCGCTCTGCGCGGCTTGCGATCGTGGGGCGCCCGATAGCGCGGCGACGAGGACGTCGGTGCGTGTTCCGGCTTGCTCAGCGGTGACGATGTGTAACAAGGCTCGAGAGCAAGAGCAACCCGACGCCGATGGTGATGCACGAGTCTCCGACGTTGAAGATGTTGGGCCAGATCCGGTAAAAGTCAATGAAGTCGATGACGTGTCCGTAGTGAAGCCGATCTACGATGTTCCCGATCGCTCCTCCGACGATCATTCCGAACGCGATTCGCACGGTCAGCGAACGGCTCGCCGCATCGCGGAAGCTATACCAGAAAAGCACCAGCACGACGATCGCCATTGCGATCAGCAGCACTGCATTGTTGCCGAAGAGGCCGAAGGCGCCGTGAACGTTCCGTTCGTACGTCCAGCGCAGGAAGCCGGGTATGATCGTGCGGCAGCCAGGGTAATCGGGAATGCAATATTTGACGATCAGCCGTTTCGACACCTGATCGGCCCAAAGGACGAGAACCGCGACGCCCGCGATGACGAGCGCGTTAGCTACGCTAGATGCTTGGTTGCGGGACAAATTGATAGAACCATCCTGCGACGTTAAGGAATGCGTCGTTGACGAGAACCAATCCGACGACGACTAGGAACGCCCCGGCGCCGAACTCGATCGATCTCAGCGCGGGCTTGATGCGATTGAGCAATGGAAGGATCGCGCCGACCGCGCCGGCGGTTATGAGAAACGGCACCGCGAGACCGAGACAGTAGAAGAAGAGCAAAAGCGCGGCTTGGCCGCTATGCTGCTGCGAAGCGATCGCGAGAATGCCGGCGAGAATCGGGCCGATGCATGGCGACCAGCCGGCAGCAAACGCCATTCCGACGAGCCACGAGGTCCAAAACGTCGCGCGGCCGTGACGAAGGTGAAAACGCGCGTCCATCATCAGCCACGGAACCTGGATCATCCCCATCATATTGAGCCCCAGGATGACGACGAGTACGCCGCCGATCTGAGCGATCAGGCTGCGGTTCGCGTCGAGCGCCCCGCCGACCGCGCTGGCGCTCAACCCAAGCACGATGAAGATGAGGCTGAACCCAGCCACGAAAGCGAGCGCGTGCGCGAGCGTCTGGACCCGCGCTGCGGCGGTCTTCTCAGCCTTAAGATCCTCGACGCTCTCCCCAGTGATCAGCGAAAGGTACGCCGGCACCAGTGGGAGGACGCACGGCGATACGAAGGAAACGAGGCCCGCAAGGAAGGCGATGCCGGCGCTAATATGTGTCGTCGCCATGCGCCCATAGGAGTTTGTCGGACTTAGGCGCATTCCCGTCTGCGAAACCGCAAATGGCCCAAGTCCGACATACTCCACAGAGTTAGCAATGCAGCACTGGTTTACATATCCGACAAATATCGACCCCGTGGCGATCCATCTCGGACCGCTGCGCGTGCATTGGTACGGTATCGCTTATCTGGTAGCGTTCGTTTGCGTCTACCTTTGGATGAGCCGTCCTGCCGGCCGGCGCCGGCTGGGCCTAACGAGAGAGCAGATCCAGGATTTCCTCTTCTACGCGTTGATCGGCGTGCTCGTCGGCGGCCGGACCTTCTTCGTGATCAACGACATGATCAGCATGCGAGACGCGTCGTTTTATTTCTCAAACCCGATCAACTTCATCGCCGTTTGGAACGGCGGGATGGCCTTCCACGGCGGTCTGGTCGGCGTCGTGATCGCGATGTGGCTCTTCGTTCGCAAGCATCCGGGGCTTAAGTATATGGTCGTCGGCGACGAAGTCGTGATGATGCTGCCGATCGGGATCACCCTAGTGCGCCTCGTCAACTTCATCAACGACGAGCTGTGGGGCGACGTCTGCAGCCCCGACCGCCCGTGGTGCATGATCTTTCCGACCGCACCGACCGTCAACGGAGTGCCGGTCTACCGGCACCCCTCGCAGATCTACGAAGCGATTCTCGACATCCTGACGCTGCCGATACTCTTGATCCTCTACCGCCTCAAGCCGAAGGACGGTGTCGTCGCTTGGACCTGGTTCACCCTCTACGGCATCACTCGGACGATCGCGGAGATGTGGCGGCAGACCGCTTTCAGCTGGATGGGCTTGACCGGGGGGCAGCTCTACGCTCTCCCGATGGTCATCGTCGGGATCATCGGGATTGCCTACTGCGCGACGCGTCCCGGCCCACGCACCGAGGTGGGGCCGTCCGCGGTGAAGCCCGCGCGTAGTCTACCCTGAGCCGCTCGACTCCGCTCGGGATAAACTCGGTCGAAGGTAGCGAGGGCGTCGCCGAGCGCTACGCTGCGTTGCGACGCGCAGTCCACGACGAGGCTCGGCGCTGCGGCCGCGATCCGGCCGGCATCACGCTCGTCGGCATCGGTAAGCGGCAGCCGGTCGAAGCGATCGTCGCAGCGATCGAGGCCGGGCTCGCCGACCTCGGCGAGAGCTATCTGCAAGAGGCGCAGCGTAAGTTTCCATCCCTTCCGCGCGTCCGCAAGCACTTCGTGGGTCATCTGCAAACGAATAAAGCCAAGGCGATCGCGGCCACGTTCGACGTCGTTCAGAGTGTCGATCGCGACCAGGTGGGCATCGCGCTCTCGAACGGAGCGCTGGCGGCCGGCAAGGAACTGCCGGTTCTGATGCAGCTCAACGTCTCGCCGGTCGAGCGATTCGGCTGTCCGCCGGATCGGGCCGATCGGCTCGCCGAAACGCTTCGCGGGCAGCCGGGCTTGCGTTTCGACGGCATCATGGCGATCGGCCCGCTCACCGGCGACCGCGACGCAATCTTGCGCGCATTCGAGCTGGCAGCCATGACGTTTGCCCGCATAGGTGGAAGTACGCTCTCAATTGGCATGTCGGGTGACTGGCGCGAAGCGGTGAGGGCAGGGTCTACGATGGTGCGCATCGGCGAAGCCCTCTTTGGTTCGCGACGGGCAAAGGAGTTTGCATAAATGAGCATGTTCAGCAAGATTGGGTCGTTTTTTTCGATCCGCGATGACGAGGAAGAGTTCGAGCTCGACGACGCATCGTCGCCGCGCGTCGTTCCGCTCTCGACTGCCGGAAGACGCGGCAGCCAGGTGAGCGTCTATTCGCCACGCAGCTATCAAGACGTCGTTGAAATTGCCGATTCGCTGCGGAGTCGCCAAGTCGTCATCATCAACTTGCAGAACGCCGATCGAACCCTCCTGCAGCGGGTCGTGGATTTCAGCTCGGGGGTCGCGTACACGATTGACGGCAAGATTCAAAAACTCGCCGAGTCGATCTATCTCGTCGTCCCAGCCGGCGTCGTCGTCAACGCCGCCGGACTTCGCGATTCGATCGCGGCGGACGGCACTTTCGATTTCATGACAAATAGAGCGTAGCACCGTAGGATACGAGGCATGGAGAAGATCACACCGGTCGACATACAGCATAAGAGCTTCAAAAAGGCGTTGCAGGGATACGACCGCGCCGACGTGGATGCGTTCCTGGACGAGATCATCGAAACGCTCGAGGACGAAGCGCAGCACCGCGCGGCGCTCGCAGCCGAGATCGCCGATCTCAAGGAACGCGTTAGCCACTTCAAAGCGATGGAGGAATCGCTGCAGAATACGCTCGTGCTCGCGCAGCGGACCGCCGACGAGGTCAAGGCTTCTGCCCACAAAGAAGCCGATTTGATACGCGAACAAGCGCGCCTAGCCGGCGAGCGCGAGATCGCCGGCTACAACGACGCGATCGCCGACGTGCGGCGCGAGCGTCAGCGCTCGATCGATGCCGCCGAGAAGGCGCGCAGCGAGCTGCGCAGCCTGCTGATGACGCACCTGGCGTTATTGGAACGAGCCGACGTCGCGCCGGTGAACGGCGAGGCGCAAGGCGCGCCGGCAGCCGGCGAACGAGAGGAAGCGCCCAAGGAGCCGCCCCCGAAAAAAGACGACACGACCCGAATAACGGTTTACTGACCCTTCGCCCTTCGACTTCGCTCGCTACGCTCAGGATGACAATTGCGGTATTGCCGGGGGACGGCATCGGCCCTGAGGTGACGCATGCAGCGGTCGAAGTGTTGTGCGCCGCGCGTCCCGGCATCGAGTGCGAAGAAGGCATCGTCGGGGCCGCGGCGCTCGCGCGCGGTTTAGCGCCGCTCCCGCCCGAGACGCGCAAGCTCTGCGATCGCAGCGACGCGATTCTGTTCGGCAGCGTCGGGCTTCCCCAATACGACGGCAAACCGTTGCCGGAGCGCCCGGAGTACGCGCTTTTTCTCCTGCGGCGTGATTACGAGCTCTTCGCCAACCTGCGGCCTGTGCGCGTCTTTGCGGGACTGGAAGAAGGCTCTCCGCTGCGCGCCGAACTCGTACGCGGTCTCGACCTGCTGGTCGTGCGCGAACTGACCGGCGGCATTTACTACGGCCGCCCGAAGGAGCAGCGCACCGTTGACGGCGTGGAGGAAGCAGTAGATACGATGATTTATCGCGCGCCCGAGATCGAGCGGATCGCGCGCATCGCCTTCGAGCTTGCGCGCGTACGTCGAAAGCGGCTGACGTCGGTAGATAAGCAGAACATTCTGGAAACTTCCCGGCTCTGGCGACGCGTTGTGAACGAGGTTGCGCGCGAGTATCCCGACGTTGCGCTCGAGCATCTCTTGGTCGACACCGCTGCGATGCAACTCGTCCAGCGCCCGGCCGACTTCGACGTGATCGTCACGGAGAACATGTTCGGCGACATACTCTCGGACGAGGCGGCGATACTGACCGGCTCAATCGGAACGCTGCCGAGCGCGAGTCTAGGTACGAAGGGGTCACCCGCGCGGAAGTTCGGTCTCTACGAGCCGATTGGCGGGACGGCGCCCGATCTCGCCGGCCTTAATGCGGCCAATCCGACGGCGGCGATTCTCTCGGGTGCGATGTTGCTGCGCCACTCGCTCGACGATAACGAGGGTGGGACGCGCATCGAGCGGGCCGTCGAGCGTGCCTATGCCGATGGTTTGCGCACGGCCGAACTCGCGTGCTCGCCGGGCGAGGCACTCTCGACGCAGGCCTTCGCCGCGGCGGTGATCGACCGGCTGTAGCTTGAGAGCGCGTCGTAGTGCACGTTGATTTCGGTAAGACTGCCGGCGACTACGCGCGTCATCGCGCCGGTTTTCCGGATGCGTTTTTCGACCGCCTCTTCGCGATGAACGCGGTGCGCCCCAACGACCGGGCGCTCGATCTCGGCACCGGGACGGGAACGCTGGCTCGGGGTTTCGCGCTGCGCGGGTGCGACGTGGTAGGTCTCGACCGTTCGGCGGCACTGCTCGACTGCGCGCGCGAGCTCGACTCGCGTGCGGGAAACGCAGTTCGCTACGTCGAGGGTTTAGCCGAAGAACTGCCCTTTGGCGACGCGAGCTTCGAGATGGTTTGTGCCGGTCAATGCTGGCATTGGTTCGACCGCGCTGCCGCCGCGGCACAAGCGCATCGCGTGCTGGTTCCCGGCGGGCGTTTGATTCTCGCGCACTTCGATTGGATTGCCCAGGCCGGCAACGTCGTCGAGGCGACGGAGCGCCTGATCGAGCGTCATAACCCGGAGTGGAAGATGGGGGGCGGGAACGGCATTCATGCGTACGAATTGGCGGATGCCGATCGCGCCGGCTTCAGCGATATCGAGAGTTTCTCGTTCGACGTCGCGGTCGCGTACACGCACGAGGCATGGCGGGGACGAATTCGTGCCAGCGCAGGCGTCGCCGCAAGCCTGCCGCCCAACGCCGTCGGCGCCTTCGACAGCGACCTCGGCGCGCTGCTGCGTAGCGACTTTCCCAGCGCCGTGCTGGCGGTCCCGCACCGCGTCTGGGCCGTGATCGCTAAGGTCACACCTTCAACGCGTTAACGACCCGGCTCAACCAGGCTCCCAACAGCGTAAAGTATCCGCTTACGTCCGGCTTCTCGACGGCGACCTGGCGAGGATCCGCGTCGTTCATTTGCTCGCGGGCGGGCGGAGTCATCATCAGGTGGTTCGCGTTTGGGACGACGACGTATTCTAGACGCGGATGCGTGGCGGCTATCGCGCGCAGGCGCGCAACCGTTGCGGAGACCGGAATCCAAGGATCCTCGCCACCCAATATAAAGAGCATCGGGATCTTAACCTGCTCGACGAAGGCGAAGAAGTTTACGTCCATCTGCTCGCGCCACGGGGAGTTTGCAGGATCGGCCGGCAGCGACGAGGCTTTCGGCAAGTACATGAGCTCGAACCATGGCCGGCTCTCGATCTTCGTCAGCGCGGCGGCCGCCTCGGCGCGAGAGTTCGCGCCGGTAAAGTAACCGTTCAGCTTACGGCGCGCGTAGAGCATATCGTCAATGTCGGTCTGGCTGTAGCCGAGCACGCTCAATCGGTTCGACATCGCAAACTCCATTTGGAGCTCTGCCGAAACCAGCGGCGCCGAGACGGCTACCGCGAACGCCGCGCCCGGATCGCGTGCGGCGGCCAGGGTGACCAACCATCCGCCCTGACTGATTCCCCAATAGCCCACCTGGGCGGGATCGATTTGCGGGAGAGCGCGGATAGCTCGAGCCCCGGCGATGCCGTCATCAACCAGCGTTCGGTACGGCACGTCGGCCTTGCCGGTCGACGCTCCCGTTCCGCGTCGATCGAAGAGCAGCACCGCGATTCCGATCTGCGGCAGGCCGTCGCGCAGGTGCGCGTACAGCGGCGTGCTCGCAAGCGGCTCGGAAGCGCCGTGAAAGACCACGACGGCGGGCACCTTGGCATGCCGTTCGGGCAGATAGAGCGTGCCGTGAAGCGTTGCGTCTCCGTCAACAAAGGTAAGGTTGCGGCTTATGACGGCCGTCGTCGGCGCAGAAGACCACGGCATGCCGGCAGGCGCGCCGCTCCCCACCGCTAGTAAGGCGGTAACACTTGCAGCCATCGCAGCATTCATCGGAGCGGCTAAACCTTCGTCGTTTCGGTCGCGACTTTGCGCCCGATAAAGTCAATGAAGCGAACCTCGAGCACGGTGTGCGCGTGAGGATGCGCGGCGCTCCACGCCGATCGCCAACGTTCCACCGCCGCACGTTTCATCGCGGCGATTTCGTCGTCTTCCATCTCGATATACTGTTGAAGATCGAGGCTGACGATCAACGTCTTTGCCGGCCGAATTTCAAAGCCCGCCAGGACGGGATACCGTTGTTTAAGCGGCGTGATCGCGGCAAGCTCCGCATCTTCGGCCCGCTGCTGAGGCGAGGGCCCGCTGCAGGCGGCGAGGAGCCCGCTCAGCAGCGCGTTGCGCAGAATGTGACGAGCCCGACGCACCTCGGTCATCCTGCCGAAACGATTCGGCTACGCGCCCCGGCTACCATGCGTTCGTGGACGGCATTGCATTGGCTGCGAGCGCGATGGTCGCGGCACGCACGAGACTCGAGATCGCAACCGAGAACTTGGCGAACGTTTCTACGGACGGCTTTCGGCCGGTCACCGCGCGCGGGTTCTTGACCGCGCTCGGCGTGAGGATCGCGCGCGAGCGATCGCCCGAAAGCGGCCTTCCGCGCGCAGGCAAGCTCGCTCCAGGGCTGCATCCTTCAAATGGAGTTGACGCGATCTCCGAGATGATCGACGTGCTCGCGGCCGAGCGCTCCTTCGAAAGCGCGCAGAAAGCGGTCGTCGCGATCGACCTTTCCCGTCAGAAAGCGGCAGAAGCCGCGAGGATTTCATAGATGGATCGCGCGCTCTTCGCCGCCGCTAGCGGTATGGCGGCCCAGCAGAGAAATCTCGATACGATCGCCGACAACCTGGCCAACGCCGGCGTTGTCGGCTTCAAGGGCTCGGCTCAGAGCTTCGCCGAGCTGGTCGGGCCGGGACGAGGCGGCTTGGGAACGGTTGCGCTCGGCGCGCACGTGTTCTTCACGCAAGGAAAGCTCGCGCGCAGCGCGGGGCCGTTCGATCTCGCGATCGACGGTCCGGGCTTCTTCACGCTCACCGATGCGCGCGGTCGCCGCTACTATACCCGCGATGGTGAGTTTTCGCGCGCGGCCGACGGCACGCTGCACAACGCGCGCGATCTTCGCTTGGCGAGTTTGAGAGTTCCGGCTGATGCGCTCTCCGCGACGGTTGCGGCCGACGGCACGGTCAGCGCGACGTTTGCAAGCGGCCCGCGCAGCATCGGCCGCGTACGCATCGCGGAGTTCGCAGCGCCCGATCGGTTGCGCGCGCTCGACGGTGCGCTCTTCGAACCAACGGCGGGTTCGGGCGCACCGCGCGAGATCGCGCCAGGTTCTGACGGCGGACCGAAGCTGCGCTTCGGCATGCTCGAGGAATCAAACGTCACCATCATTGACGCGATGATGCAGATCCTTACCGCGCAGCGGGCCTACGAGGCGAACGCGAAAGGCGTTCAGGCCGCCGACGAGATGCTGCGGATCGCCAACAACCTCCAGCGTGGATAGCCTCACCGCGCGACGCGCCGGCGAGACGATCGAGGCGCTGCTGCTCGCACCGATTCTTCGGCCGTTGATCGCGAGCGCGGGCGTGCTCGGCGATTACGAGCTCGACCTGCTCGCCCGCGAGATCGCGCGCCACGACGAGCGTGGGTTCGCCGCGCTGATCGCGTCGCGGCTAGAAGGCGCCCCGTGATCGAGCCGGAGTCGCGCGAGCTGCACGTGCAAACCCTGCTGCCGCTAGTGCGACGGCTCGCACGCCGGCTCAAGCGTCTCGTTCCAAACCTCGACATCGACGACTTGGTCGGTGACGGCTGCGTCGGGCTGATTCGCGCCATAGATTCTTTCGATCCGACGCGCGGCCCGCAGCTTGCGGAGTACGCGCGCCGGCTCGTGGTAGGTTCGATGCTCAACGGTATACGGCGGATGGATCCCGTCTCCGAGCGAGCGCGCCGAATCGTTCGCGATGGCGAGAACGAGCGCTACGCCCTAGCCGCCGCGCGCGGCGACGTTCCTACCGCCGCGGAGATGGAAGTCCGTTGCCCCGGATACTCGCGAGCACTAGCGGCGGCCCACCGCGGGCAGCCGCTTTCTTTGGACGCTCCGCTGCCCAAGGGCGAAGCTCTGGGATACGATTGGAGCGAGGATCCGGCGCGCATCATCGAACGCCGCGCGCAGCGCGCCGAGCTTGCGGCGTTAATCGAGGGATTGCCGCCTCGCCAGCGTGACGTTCTGCTGCTGCATTACTTCAACGAAACGTCGTTGCGCTCGGTCGGTAGGCGGCTCGCGATCTCGCCGCAGCGCGCGTCGCAACTCCACCTCAGCGCGATTGCGCGGCTGAAGCGCGACGTTCATGCTTCGGCGTATTGAACCCGAAGAGACCGGCGCTTCGATACCTTTGCAGGTCGGCGCGAGCCGCTCGGAGGCAGTCGTCCCGGTCGTGGCCGAGGCCGAACTCGAGACCGCGCTCCTACCGCACGATCAGCCGCGCTGGGTTAAGGATGCGGTCGCAGTCTCGCAACGAGCGCGCGATCTCATTGCAAAGCTTCGGCCCGCGGCGGTGCACGTTCTCTGCTTCTGGGATCACCGCATCCGCGCGATCGCGGTTGGTGACCGGCGCGTCCAGGTCGACGCGAGCGGCTGTTACCGCGCCGACTTTTGAGGGGGTTCCTAAACATTGAAGGGCAGTAAGTGTGCCAGCACGGCGACGGCAACCGCCGCCGTGCCGGCGAGAACGAAGTAAATC
>JBAVSO010000063.1:0-5861 GCA_049695635.1 Candidatus Cybelea sp.
GAGCACGTTCTGGAGCCGCCAGGCCGCAAGAGCATTCGAAACGGCCGGCGCAAGAGTGCGAAAATCCCAATTGTGGAGCTCGGCCGGATCGACCAGGACGAAGCCAGCAACGTCGCTAGGATAGCGATCAACAAATAGCTGTGTATAGAGCCCCCCGACTGACGAACCAACTACGACGTAGGGCGGCCTGATATGCGCGTTGCTCAGTAATCGATACAGGTCGCTAACCACTGCGGTCGCGTCGCGCGGTGGCGGCGCAAAATCGCTGAATCCCATGCCAGCGCGGTCGTAAGAGCAGACCTGGGTTTTGTGGGCGACGGCCGGCTGGACGAAGCGCCAGGTATGTATCCAATCGCCCAGTCCTGCCTCTAGAATCACGGCTGGAGAGCCCCTTCCAAGGCAGTACATGTTCATGCGACGACCGCCGATGTCTACGAGCCGCTGCGGATGCAGGTACGGTGACGGGTCGTAGTCATATGGGGACGCTGCCATTAGTGATGCCACGAGCGCCACGAGGATCAAATAGCGTTCTAATCTACGCGAATTCCGCTCCATACCGCGACCTTAAGCAAATTTACTAGGCCTCCCTCGCGCGTTCTAGTGGCCGCTGATGAGCATCGAGTCGCTGCCGATAGCTGCGCCAAATCTGATCGCGCTACCCCGTACCCGGTTGAAATGAGGCGTCACGGCGCCACTTGCCTCCGTCTAACGGCCGTCTAACGGATTACGCAAAACTCGCCGAGATGCGAAGGGACTAACCGGGACTCGAAAACGCGAAATCCCGTACAGCAAAGGACTATCCGGTACTAGACGGTAGCGGCCGGGACCGTGTCATCCTGAGCTTGTCGAGTAACCCTCTGACGCCGACAGCGCATGCCAGTAAGCGTTATGCAATTACTTTCGTCTGATCCCGACGCCCGCATGATGCCGACGCTCGCAAGGTAGGTCGCGTCGCGCGCAGCCCAAGCGCGCCGTGCCGGCGCCGATCCTTTAGCGGTGGGAAAGAGTCGAGCTCCGATATCGTACGGCTCGGGCTGGGAGCGCCTCGGCGAGCGGCGAAACGGCCGGTAATGCTCCCAACTGGGACGGTGACCTTTCTATTCTCCGATATCGAAGGTTCCACGCAACGCTGGGAGTCACACCGCGAGGCGATGGATGCCGCGCTAAAACGCCACGACGCACATCTGCGCGCCGCGATAGAAGGGCACGGCGGTCATGTCTTCAAGAGCGTCGGCGACGCCTTTTGCGGCGTCTTTGCACGCGCATCCGATGGGATTGCTGCTTGTGTGGACGCGCAGCGCTCGCTCGGCACCGAAGACTTCTCGGCAGTTGGAGGCTTGCGGGCGCGCTGTGCGCTGCATACGGGCGAAGCGGTCGAGCGAAACGGTGATTACTTTGGGCCGGCCGTTAACCGCGTCGCGAGGCTCATGTCCATCGGCTACGGCGGCCAAATACTGGTGTCGGGCGTCACGAGAGATATCGCGCATAGCGCCTTGCCCGCCGGTACCGTGCTTGTCGATCTCGGCTCGCACAGGCTCAAGGACCTTACCGAGGCCGAGCACGTATGGCAGCTCAACGTCGCTGGTTTGCAGGCCGAGTTTGCACCGCTGCGTTCGCTCGATGCGTTGCTCAATAACCTTCCGATTTCGCTAACCACATTAGTCGGCCGCAAGCGCGACGTCGCAGCGGTCGAAGAGTTGCTCGGCCGCCACCGTCTGCTCACGCTCGTTGGTTCCGGCGGCCTCGGCAAGACGCGCCTTGTCTTGCAAGTCGCTGCGGATCTGCTCGATCGATTTCCCGACGGTGTCTGGTTTGCCGACTTAGCGCCAATCACCGATCCAGAGCTGGTCTCCAGCGTCGTCGCTCAATCGCTGGGTATGAGCCAGGAAAGCCGCAGCCTCGACGAGGCGATTCCGCAGTGGCTCAGACGTAAGAAGCTCTTGCTGATTCTCGACAATTGCGAGCACGTCTTGGAGACCACGGCGAGGCTCGCGTCCTCGATCGTTCGCGCTGCCTCCAGCGTCTCGATATTGGCCACGTCACGCCAGGCACTGGATATCGCGGGCGAGGTCGTCCATCGGCTTCCGGCGCTTTCGGTGCCTGCCGAAACCACCGGTTTGAAGACTGACGCAGCGCTGCAATACGGTGCGGTTGCACTCTTTGCCGATCGAGCCTATCGCGCCGACACGCGCTTTGCGGTCACCGATGACAACGCGCCCGTCATCGCCGATATCTGCCGCCGCCTCGACGGCATCCCGCTTGCGATCGAGCTCGCCGCCGCGCGCGTGAAAGCGCTCTCCATCCCGCAGCTCGCGAAACGGCTCGACGAACGCTTTAGAATTCTCACCGGCGGCAGTCGCGACGCTCTGCCGCGTCAGAAGACCTTGAGCGCGCTTATCGATTGGAGCTACGATTTGCTCGCGGCACCGGAGCAACTGTTGTTCGCGCGGTTGGGCATCTTCGCAGGCGGCTTCGGCCTGGACGCCGCAGCGAGCGTCTGCGCCGGCACGGAGCTCGACCAGCTCGACATCTTGGATTTGCTCGCGTCGCTGACCGACAAGTCGCTGGTCGTATCCGACACCAGCGGCGATCAGGACCGATACCGCCTGCTCGAGTCCACCGCCGCCTATGCGCTCGAAAAGCTGCGCGCGTTAGACGAGCACGAGGGTCGCAGTCGCCGCCACGCCGAGTACTTCCGCGACCAGGCTGCCGCAGCCGAGGAACGCCGCGGCATAGGATCGGCGTTTGCGTGGCTCGCAGGGGTGGAGCTGGAGCTCGACAACTACCGAGCGGCACTTGAGTGGGCGCTCACGCAAAACAGCGATGCCGTAATGGGCGGAGCAATAACCGGCGCATTGCTCGGGTTTTGGGCCGACGGCGGCCTGACGGCCGAAGGGCGTTATTGGATCGGGCTTGCACTCGAACGCCTGAGCGAAGCCGAGCAGCCGCCAATCGTGGCACGCCTGCACTTCGCACTCGGGATTCTTTCATCCGGAAAGCGGAGATACGATGAAGCGCAGCATGCGCTGAAGCTGTACGAATCCTTGGGCGATGCCGGCCGAGCGGCTCGAGCGCAGCGGACACTTGCGTTCGCTCTCTATCAGATGGGTGGGCGACTCGACGAGGCAATGACGGCGGCCGTGCAGGCGCTTGCGACGTCGCGTGAGTGCGGGGACAAGCCGAACGTGGCAGATTGTCTCAACGTGTACGCGTCGCTCGAGTTTAGTCGCGGCGACCTATCCAGGGCTGAAGAGCTCTACTTTCAGGCGCTCGCGGCGTACAGGGCACTTGAGGATGAGGCGGGTACGGCGATCGCGCTGGGCAACATTGCCGAGCTGGAATTCGCGGGCGGTCAGGCGGAGCGGGCGTTGGGTTACGTAACCGAAGCGCTCGAGCTCGCATCTCACGGGAAGAACGCGGAAAGCATCGCGTCGTACCACGCCAACAGCGCCGCATATCGCATCGCGCTCGGAGACCTCGGCGGAGCGCGTAAAGAAGCTCGGGAGGGATTGCGCCTTGCGCGACAGGCAGAGATCCAAATGGCGGTCGTTATTTTGCTCGAGCATCTGGCCGTACTTTCGTCACTTAATGGCGACAGCCGATCCGCGGCGCGGCTGCTCGGTTACGTGAACGTGCAATGCAGCGAGCTTGGATTGGAACGCGCATCCACGGAGCAAAAGGGCCACGACAAGCTCGTCGAGACTATGCGCGAAACACTGAGCGAGCACGAGATTGCAAAACTCGAGGCAGAAGGCGCTACGTGGACCGAAGATCAGGCGGTCGAAGAGGCGCTGAAAGTCTAGGCAGTGCCGCGCGAGCGCGGTTTGCGGCGACGAGGGCAGCGAATCGCCGCCGCCGGTCACGGCTGAGCAAGCCGTATTGAGACCCGTCGAGCATTAGTCAAAAGGCCCGGTCGCGGCCTGGACGAAAGGCCCCCGAGTGGCCGAACAACGTCCGCACCTCGCGCGAGAGCTGAACGCTTTCGACGCGACGCTCATCGTCATGGGCGGCATCATCGGAACGGGCATCTTCGTCAATCCATCGGTCGTTGCGGCGCGCGCGCATACAACCCCGTTGATCTTCACGGCATGGATCGTCGGCGGCATTGTGGCGCTCTTTGGCGGCTTCGTCTTTGCCGAGCTCGCGGCCCGCCGGCCGCAAGTCGGCGGCCTCTACGCGTATATGCGCGACGCCTTTCATCCGGTCGTTGCATTTTCGTACGGCTGGACGGCGCTGCTCGTGTCTCAGAGCGGCGGTATGGCTCTGGCCGCCATCACGTTCGCGTTGTACTTCAACCCGCTCGCGCTGTGGCACGCCCCCGCGATCGTCTCGGCCGTGGGCATTCTCCTGCTTTTCAGCGTCATCAACTGTTTCGGCGTGAAGGAAGGTGGCATCACGCAGAACCTGTTCATGGTGCTCAAGATCGCGGTAATTCTCGCTCTGATCGTCGCCGGGTTCATCGTCACGCCGGCCGGCGTGCCGGTGGCGCCAGCTCCGGGGCCGGCGATAGGGCTCGGGATGTTCGCTCTGCTCGGCTCAGCGATGATCCCGGTACTTTACGCCTACGACGGCTGGCAAACGGCAAGTTTCATGAGCGGCGAACTCAAAGATCCGCGCCGAACGCTCTCCTACGGGTTGGTGATCGGCGTTCTCGCCGTTGTCGTACTCTACGTTGCCGTGACGATCGTCTGCATTCGCGTGCTGGGTCCCGACAAGCTCGCGCTCTCGTCGGCGCCCGCTACCGACATCATGCATTTGGCAGGCCCGGCGTGGGAGTGGATCATCGCCATGGGCGTGGGCCTCTCTACGCTGGGTTTTTTGAGCAATCAGATCCTCACGTCGCCGCGCATCTACTATGCGATGGCGGAGGACGGCGATTTCTTCGCAAGCCTCGCCTGGCTGCACCCAAAGACGGAAGCGCCGATCGTTGCGATCGCGCTGCAGGGCGCCGTAGCTATCGCGATTACTCTTGCTGGAGCCGCCTTCGCAGCGCTGCGCCAAGGGTATCAATCGATTCTGGACGGCGTTGTCGCCATCGATTTTGCGTTCTTCGCACTGGCCGCGCTCGCTGTCTTCGTGTTTCGCAGACGCGATCGTTCCGACGAAGACGTTACCATCGAGGTTCCGGGACATCCGTATACGACGGCGATCTTCGGCGTCGTATGTGCCGGAGTCGTCGCCTACTCGATGGTCGCCTTTCCCAAGGACACGCTGCCCTGCATCGCCGCGCTTGTCAGCGGCGTCCCTGTCTATTGGCTCTGGCGACGTTTCAAAAGACGCTAATGCAGGGCCACTTTACGGCGGCGCTGGTGACGGCTAGGACGAGTGCGTACATTCATGCGGCAGCCTGAAGTTCAACCCCTCGGCCGGGTCTCTCGATAGCCCGCTGCATGAGATAGTTTCGGCGACCCCGAGCAGCGCACACGCAAGAAGCATTGATCTCATACGCGGAGCCCGTTGGCGTGGCCATTTGATTTCGACGATTAGAGAATTGCCTCCGTTAGCGCATCTGCGCTCCCGGTCGGCACGATCGTAAGATTGCTCGCCGGCGCCAGTCCGCAAGCGGCGGTTGCGATGACGCGGGCGCCCGCGGCGAGCGCGTGCAAAAGCTGGCGCGGGCGATGTTCGACAAACGCGGGCAAGGCGACGACGCGCGCCAGATCGAGCCCTTGACGAAAATTCGCCACGCGCGTCACATCGAGTCCGCGCCAAAAATCGGGTCTTTCAGCGTCGCGATCGCCAATGACAACGATCGAGGTGCCGGTTCGCCGCGCCGCCTCGCGTATTTCATATGCACCGCTCCGTCCTAGCGTCGCGCCCGCAAAGAGCAGGCTGTTGGAGGTAGGCGCACGGTATGGAGG
>JBAVSO010000064.1:0-6287 GCA_049695635.1 Candidatus Cybelea sp.
ACCGAACCGTGTCCTGATTCTGTCCTGCGCAAAGGCAACCTCGCCTGAGGTTTCTAAGTCAGCCAGCGCATCGCACGACGACCATTGCTCCAGAGTGACCGATAATTTTGCGCCCTCGGGTTGATTGGGAAACAGCGCGTCGAGCTCGTCGTACCGGTCGGTGAGTAGGCCTGCCAGAGCGTGCAGCAGGTATGACTTGCCGTAGCCGTTTCGCCCTAAGAGCACATTGAAGTTTCGAGAAAGAGGCCACGTGAAATCGCCGAAGTACCGGAGCTTCGAACACGAAACGCTTTCCACGGAGAATATGCAGTCGCGGTTCTTTTCGAAGAGCTGATTTTCAAGAATCCGCTTTTGCCGCTCCACATCGGAGATGAGCTCGTTACTTCTAAGATCCTGTAACTGCTCGATAATCGGCTTCTGCCGTTCTACGTCAGACATAGGCTCGTTACTCCTGAGTACGGGTGGCTGCTCGAGACCTTTATTGAGATCCTGTGATTCGAGCGATTCAAAACGCTTGATGCTCGATTCAACGCCCGAGATCATCGTTCGTAATGTCGACTCCTTTTCTCTCGTGGCCGATGCTTCACGGCGCGCGCGATACAAAGCGTAGAGCATAGCTCCGGCACTCGCGGCGGCGACCGCCAAGCCGGCGACTTTCTCGGGCGGTTCGCCGAACGCGGCCAAAAGAAAGCCGCCGATTATGCCGATAGGGCCCGTCACGATGACGGCCGTCATGCTCGGGCCCTTAGCCGCCCTGCGTCGCGATTCGTCTGGTTGATAGAGTGAAAGGCCTTCGCTCTCTTCGAGCGCCACCGTGCTCTTATAGCGGCCATACGAAAAATAAACGATCAGTCCAATGGCCATCCAAATTAGGAACCATAGCCAATCGATCGGGAAGAAGCCCCAAGCAGCCGGAGCGGCGCCCTTCAGATAGTACATGAGGCAAAGTGCTGTTATCGCCGATAGGCCCGGAATGAGATAAGGACCGAACGGAACCCGAAAGGACGCCGGTACTTCGGGGTGCCGGCGTCGCATAATAGGGACGGCGAGCGATACCAGCACGAAGGCAGCAAGCGTTCCCATATTAGTTATCGACCCGGAGATGCCAATCGGCATAAACGCTGCAAAGGCGGCAATAACGACTCCGAAAAATGCTGTCGAAAGATAGGGCGTGCGCCACGTAGGGTGGATACGCGCGAAGAAGGATGGTACAAGCCCGTCTCGCGCCATCGCAAAGAAGATGCGGCTCTGACCGAACATCATGACAAGCAGAACCGACGTCAAGCCGGCTACAACACCAACCGAAACGACCACCCCGGCCCAGCTCAAGCCAACCCAGTTCATGGCAAACGCGATTGGAAAGGCTACGTCGAGCTCATTAAAAGGTACCATGCCATTCAAGATCGCCACGACGATGACGTACAGCACAGTGCAGATTGCTAAGCTCACAATGATGCCAAACGGCAAATCGCGACTTGGATTGCGAGCTTCTTCCGCAGTTGTGGAAACCGCATCGAAACCAATATAGGCAAAAAAGACGAATGCAGCACCTGCCAGCACTCCGGTCCAACCGAACGGCAAGAACCCGCCGGCTCCAGTTGAAGCACTCGGCAAAACGTGATAGTTCGCGCCCGTGATGTGGCTAGCGCCCATCACTATAAAGAAGAGGACGATCAGTAGCTTGATTCCAACGATGACCCCGTTGAAGGAACCAGATTCGCGCGTCCCGCGACACAACAGAGCCGTAATAAGGAGGATGATTGCCGCCGCTGGAAGGTTTGCAAATCCTGAGACGCCGTGCTGGATCGCTGGCACGTGGACGTTCGCGAGTCCGGATACGCCGTACTGACCACCAAGCTGGTGAAGACCTGTAACAGCAGCGCTACCGGCCGTACTCGCGCCCCATTGCGGTGCGTTGGCCCAAGCCTGGGGAATTCGCAGCCACGGTACCCCGGCCTTGTCCAGGATGTTAACGAAGTATGCAGACCACCCGATGCTGACCGTCGACGCGCCGAGTCCGTACTCCAGCACAAGATCCCACCCGATGATCCAGGCTAGAACTTCGCCTAGCGTCGCGTACGCGTAAGTGTAGGCGCTCCCTGAGATCGGGATCTTGCTTGAAATCTCGGCGTAGCAGAGCGCAGCCAAGCCGCTTACGGTGCCGGCGATCGCAAATGACACAGTCGCTGCCGGTCCAGCAAGTCGGGCCGATGCAACTCCGGCCAAGACGAATATACCCGTCCCGATGATTGCACCGATGCCCATCGCGGTGAGCGACCACGGACCGAGCGAACGCTTTAGGCCGTGGTACTCATCGTTGCCTTCCGCGAGAATCCGCGCAATCGACTTGACGCGCTGGAACACGATCTTAGTTTACTGGTGGCTGCGCTATCGCTAAACCTTCGGTCCCCTCGAGCGCGACGGTGCTCTTGAGGCGTCCGTAGGAGAAATAGAAGATCAGCCCAACCGTAAACCAGATCAAGAACCCCAACCACACGAGCGGGAAGAAGCCCCAGACGAGCGGATTGCCGACTCTCAAAAAGTAGATCAGGAAAAGAGCGGTAACCGCGGACAGCGTAGGAATGATGTAGGGACCCAACGGGATCTTGAACTTCCCTTGCATTTCGGGATGGCGCTTGCGCAAGATCGGCACGGCGATTGAAACGAGCACGAACGCGGCCAGCGTTCCCATGTTGGTCAGCGATCCCAAGATGCTGATCGGAAAGAACGCGCCGGCTGCGGCGATAAGGATCCCAAAGAGAATTTGGGAGATCCAAGGCGTCCGCCACACCGGGTGCAGCGCGACGAACACCGGCGGTATCAGCCCGTCGCGTGACATCGCGTAAAATACCCGCGTTTGCCCGTACATCATGACGAGCAGTACGGTCGTGAGACCAGCGATGGCCCCAAACGAAATGATCACGCCCGCCCAGGCGAGGCCGACGCTGTCGACGGCGTATGCGACCGGGAAGTTAACGTTCAGCGTGTAGAACGGCACCATGCCGTTCAAAATAGCGACCACGACGATATAGAGAACCGTGCAGATTAGGAGGCTGGCAATGATGCCGAACGGCAAATCGCGCGACGGATTCTTGGCCTCTTCCGCTGTCGTCGAAACCGCATCGAACCCGATGTACGCAAAGAAAATGAAGGCCGCGCCCCCGAACATCCCGGCCAACCCGAACGGGAAGTAGCCTCCCGCGCCTGTTTGAGGACCCGGCGGGAGGTGATAGTTTGCCGAATTGATGTGACCCAAGCCGACGGCGATGAAGAAGAGAACGACCGCCAACTTAATCGTGACGATCACACCGTTGACGGTGCCGGACTCTTTTGTCCCTCGCACGAGCAGGCCGGTTATCAGGAAGATAATCGCGGCCGCGGGTAGATTAGCTATCCCCGGAGTCGCGTCCCAATGGCTATGCTGCCAGGCCTGCGGGATATTCAAATTAAACAGCGTGTGCAGGATGAAATTAAAATAGCCCGACCACCCGACGCTGACCGTCGATGCGCCTAGCGCATATTCTAGTACTAATCCCCAGCCGACGATCCACGCCAAAAACTCTCCCATCGTCGCGTACGTATACGTGTAGGCGCTGCCGGAGATGGGAATCTTACTCGATACTTCCGCGTAGCAAAGCGCAGCGAGCGTGCTGACGATTCCGGCAACGACGAATGAGAGGGTCAACGACGGTCCGGCGCGGGTAGCCGAGGCGACTCCGGTCAGCACGAAGATGCCGGTGCCGATGATGGCGCCGATTCCCATCGCAGTCAGCGCCCAGGGCCCCAGCGAACGCTTGAGACCGTGCGTCTCGTCGCTGCCTTCGGCGAGAATGCGCGCGAGCGGTTTTACTCGTTGCATCAACATATCGGCGACCCTCTAGCGCAGAAACCGGATTGCGAGCGGATACGTGTACGGACGACCTTCGCTTGCGGCAACGGTTCCCATAACGATGAAGATCAGCGAGGCCAACAGCACGAGCAGGACGCCGAGTCCAAACGCAACCCAGAACACGACGAAACTAGCCGCCGCGGTGGTCGAGGTTGAGTCGGACGGCAAAGCGCTCATCGGAATGAAAATTCCGAACATAATGCCGAGCGCAACGATGACGGCAACGATGAAGAAGATCGAGATCGTGATCTGGTAGTTGAGCGACGCCCGCGCGTGCTCGCCGACGAACTCCGACTCGTGGCCTTTAATGAGGTATACGACGAGCGGTCCTAGGACGTGACCGAAAGGCATCCCTGCGATTGCGACGAGCGCGCTCAGATGCGAGGCCATCGCCCAATTCCGTTCCTGGGCGGGCATTTGAACTTGCATGGCGGTTTATTTTGGAAGACGCGGAAATGGCCTGCATGGCAGACGTGCTGGTCGTCGGCGGCGGCAATGCAGGTTGTGCCGCGGCAATCGCGGCCGCGCGTCATGGCGCGCGCACGTTCCTGGTCGAACGGTACGGTTTTCTCGGTGGAACTGCGACGGCTGCGATGGTCGGACCATGGATGACCTTCCATTCCGGCGAGGAGCGCATCGTCGGTGGCATTGCCGAGGAGATCGTCGAGCGCTTGATACGCAAAGGAGCGTCGCCTGGTCACCTTTCCGATTCATCGGATTACGTCGCGACGATCACGCCGTTCGATCCCGAAGTTCACAAGGCACTGCTCTTGGAGATGATGTGCGAAGCCGGCGTCAAGCTGCTGCTTCACGCCTATTTTCTCGCAGCCGAGCTTGACGGCGTCGCCGTTACCGGCGCGACGTTCGCAACAATCGGCGGACCGCGCACTTGCCGTGGAACCGTCGTGATTGACGCAACCGCCGACGCACTGGTTGCCGCGTCAGCCGGAGTGCCGACGCAGAAGGGCGACGATCGCGGTCGCGTCCAGCCGGCGACCCTGATCTTCCGGTTAAGTCATGTCGATCTCGCAGAGACGGCGCGGTACGTGCGCGAGCATCCCGAGGAGATGCGCAGCTCGCTGCCGGCGCACGCTCGCACTCCGGAATCGCTTACCGCCGTTGCCGGACTCTACTCGCTTTGGCAGCGCGCGCGCGACGAGGGCTTGGTAGACGTCCCACGCGAGCTCGTCTCATTTTTCATCTCGCCGTATCCCGACGAGGTTACCGTCAACATGACGCGCGTCGTCGACATCGATCCGCTCGACCCCGAAGATCTCACCCGTGCCGAGGTCGAATCGCGCCTGCAGGCCATGCAGCTCTTCGAGTTCTTCCGAAAATTCGTTCCGGGCTTCGAAAACGCGCGCATCGCAGGAACCGGCGCGCAGGTCGGCATCCGCGAGTCGCGCCGAATCGTCGGACGGTATACGCTCACGCGCCAGGACGTTCTGCAAGCGCGCAAGTTCGACGACGCGGTTGCGCGCAGCGCCTATCCGATCGATCTGCACAATCCCGCCGGCAGCGGAACGACGACGCAGCGGCTCGCGGCGGGAGAGAGCTACGAGATACCCTATCGCACGCTCGTGCCGGTCAATCGCGAGCAGCTGCTCGTCGCCGGGCGTTGCATCTCGACGACGCACGAGGCGCTCGCATCTACGCGCCTGACGCCGACGGTGATGACGCTCGGTCAAGCCGCCGGTACGGCGGCGGCGCTCGCCTGCGCGGGTGGCGTGCGGGTGGGAGACATAGACGTGCGCGCGTTGCGCGAGCAGCTGCGTGCCGATGGTGCCTTATTGTGACCAACGCCCTCGAACGGGCACGCGCCTACGGTCTGGCGGTACGGTTTGCCGAGCTCGGCGATTGGGGACGCGACGAGCTGCGCTCGGAGTACGATCCGGCGGTTCCGGAAATTCGTCTCAACGTTTCAATCGCGGCGGCGCTTTCGATTCGAGAGCTGGGCGAGTTCGTCGCGCTCGCCGTCGGACACGAGCTCTATCACCATCGCGAGCGTATCGGCGAAGTTCCCACTCTGAGCGATCGGCGCGCGCGTGAGTCGGCGGCCGAGGATTTCGCCCGCGGCCTGCTGGCACAAAGGCCGTGAGACTCTTTGCCGGCATTGACGGCGGACAGAGTTCGACGGTAGCGGTCGTTGCCGACGACGCCGGGCGGATTCTGGGTCGCGGCGCGGCCGGGCCGGCCGACGAGATCGGCGCGAGCAAAACTTCGACGCGCTTACGCGACGCGCTACACGGTGCGCTCGCACAGGCGTGCCGCAGCGCGCGGCTTCCCGTCGAGACAAACTTTGACGCAATCGTTGCCGGAGTCAGCGGCTACGACGGCCGCATCTACGGCCGGCCGCCGGAGCTGCGGTCGGCGCGCGCGGTGCTGATGCATGACACGC
>JBAVSO010000065.1:0-10034 GCA_049695635.1 Candidatus Cybelea sp.
AGCAAGTCTTGCGCGTAGACGGCGAGACGATATCCCAGCGTCGTGGGCTCGGCCGGCTGCAGATGCGTGTAAGCCATGCAGACGAGATCGGCATACGTTCGAATTTTCGCGCCGAATGCGGTAAGAAGCTGGGAGAGGTTCTCGCCGATGTACGAAAGCGCTAGACGTAGCCGGTACGTTTCGACCGTATCCTCGACGTCCATCGAGGTCGCGCCAAGATGCAGCTTGCCGCCGCCGCGACGTGCTTGCTGCGCGAAGACCCGAATCTCGGCCATTAAATCGTGATGGATCTCGCGCTCGATTTCGATCGCCGCTTCGACGTCGATGTCGCCGGCGTGCGCACGCAGGTCGGCGACTTCTGCCTCCTCGATCAACCCTTGGGCGGATTGTGCTTCGGCTAGCGCGACCCATACGGCACGCCAGAGCCGGCGCCGCATCTTCTCCGAGAAGAGCGAGCGCAATGCCGTGCGCCCGTACCTCCACGAGAATGGCGAGGCGTAGGATTCGTAATCCATGAACGAGGCTGCCCTTCGCCCCGCGGGAAGGCACCGCCTCGTCACCGTACTGCCTTATCTAATGAAGATGCCGGCGGCGTTGATGCTCGTTGTGGCCGTCGCGAGTTCCGGTTGCTCGAGGCACGGAGCGTACCAAGGAGCGCGCCATTCATGGACGCGGCCGGGAATGCTCCGCATCTCTATCGGCGAGGAGCCGAAGAACCTCAACCCGCTGCTCGCCGGAACGACCTATGAGGTTTTCATCGACCGCCTGCTCTTCGAACCGCTGATCTCCGCGAATCCGCGCGGCGATCCCGTGCCGATGCTGGCGACGGCCGTGCCGACGCAGACAAACGGTGGCATCAGCCCCGACGGCCTCACGATCGTCTATCGCCTGCGACGTAACGCGTCCTGGAGCGATGGCATGCCGGTAACCTCGCACGACGTGATTTGGTCTTGGCAAGCGATCGAAAATACGAACAACAACGTCGTCTCGCGTCACGGATACGATGACGTCGGCTCGATCGACGCACCCGATCCGCACACGGTCGTGGTTCACTTGAAGCGACGCTTCTCGCCGTTCGTCAATACTTTCTTCGCTGAGAGCGATCAACCGTACGAGATCGTTCCGGCGCACGTACTGTCGCGGTACCCGGATATCAATAACGTCCCGTTCGACGCGACGCCGACCGTCTCGGACGGCCCGTATCGCTTCGAGCGCTGGCAGCGTGGCGACCGAATCGTGCTCGGCGCGAACCCTACGTTCTTCCAAGGGGCGCCCGGCTTGAACCGTATCGAGATCGAGTTCGTTCCGGACGAACAGTCCGCGATCAATTTACTTCGCACCCACGCGATCGATTATATCTTTCAACCCTCGATCCAAACGTATCCCGCGCTTCGCACTCTGCCCGACGCGCACATCGTCTCGGTCAACATGAACGCCTACGAAGGGGTAGAGCTCAACCTTTCGCATCCCGTCCTAGCCGACCCGCGTGTGCGGACGGCAATCGCTGCAGCGATCGACAAGAACGCGCTGACTCGTCAGCTCGCGTTTGGTCAGGTAACGACGGCGACGGAGGATATTCCGGACTGGATGTGGGCCTTCGACCCATCGGTGAAATCGGTTCCATTCGATCCGGACGCCGCGAAGGCGATGCTCGCGGACGCCGGATGGATCGCCGGACCCGACGGAACGGTGCGAAAAAAGGGACGTCCGCTGGAACTTCTGCTCGCGACCAACTCTACGTCGGCAACGGAACGTTCGCTCAGCCTGCTAATTCAGGCCGCCCTGCGCCGGATCGGCATCGCGGTCAGCATCAAGTACTATCTGCCCGACATGCTTTACGCGCCTCAGGCGATGGGTGGGATTCAGCACGGCGGCAAGTTCGATCTCCTCGCCTACGGCTGGTACGCGGGAATCGATCCCGACAATTCGTCGCAGCTGACCTGCAATAATTTTCCACCGCATGGTTATAACGATCCGCGTTATTGCAGCCGCGCGATGGACTCCGCGCAAGAGCAAGCCTTAACCCGCTACGACCGCGCTGCGCGCAAGCTCGCATATTCAAAGGTAGAGCGGCTGCTCGCGATCGACAATCCAATGATCTTTTTCTGGTGGCAGCGCCAGCAAGAGGCGATCTCCGCTGACTTCCACGGCTTCGCACCGAATCCGGTAATCGAATCGTGGAACGCCTGGCAATGGAGTATTTAGCGGACGAGTCGGGTTACGCGCAAACGAGGATCGTCTGACCGAGCGCCCGAGCAGGATTGCGGAAGGCGCGAGGCAGTCGATAGGAGCGCGACACGAGGTCGCGCGACGAATGTATCCGAGTTGCGCGTAACCTGGCTCGGATTTAGCGGGTTTCGTTTCGGATGGCGGGCGTGCATAGAGTGACGAGTGCAATCACCATAATGCCCGCCGCGGAAATCGACATCGCGACGTGCGGCGAGCGGTGATCGGCGACCCAGCCAAAGAACAGGATCGCGGGCGCGATGCCGGCCAGCACCAGCAAGCGCACCGCACCCATCACCCTCCCAACCAGCTCCGGCGGGGTCACGCGCATTCGGAAGCCGAGAATCTGCGCGATTTCGAAGCTTGCAAGCGCGCTCGACGTTCCCCAAAAGAACGCCGCCAGCCAGATGTTTGATACCAGCACGACAGGAAGAAAGAAGAGCGCGTCGAGCACGTAGGCAATGACGAGGGCGCGTCCGAACGGCCAGCGGTCGGGGTAACGCGCCGCAAGCGACGCGCCGGCGATCGCGCCGAGCGCCGAGATGCCGAAGAAAATCCCGACCTGCTGATCGGTCGCATCGAAACCCTTCTTTAGAAACGGAATCAAGATCGCGTAGCCGCCGAAGCCGAATATGTTGAACGAGAACGCGACGAAGGCTTGCGCGCGCATGCCGAGGTCGCCCCACAGGTGACGATAGCCCAGCGCCACGTCGGCGATGAGGTTCCGCAGCGTCGGCATCCCGACGACGCGATCGGGCCCCAGCGAAGGAATCCAGACAAGCGAGAGCTGCGAAGCCAGATAGGTCAGCGCGTTGATCGTGAGTGCCGGAAGCGGGCCGAAATAAGCAAAGAGCGCACCGCCGATCGCCGGCGTGATGAGATTCGACGTATTCTCGGCTGCGATCAGAACGGCGATCCCTTTGGTGGCCTGATCCTGGCCGAGCAGGTACGGTAGGCTCGAGGACTGCCCACCGAGGAATCCGGCCGCGCAGATAGACATGATCACCAAGCCGCCATAGATCATCGGCAGCGTGAGCGCGTGAAACGTGTATCCGACCGCAAAGAGGCTCATGATGATGAAGCGCACCGCGTCGCAGCCGATCATTAGCCTGCGGCGGTCGAGCCGATCGGCAAGCGAGCCGCCGACGAGCGCGAAGAGCGAGAACGGCACGACTTCGCAGATCAGCGCGGCGCCGGTCGAGAGCGCTGAATGCGTGAGGTGAAACGCAAGCAGCGGCACCGAGAGTATGCGCAAACCGTCGCCGATGTAACTGAGCGACTGACCCGCAAAATATCGCCTGAAGGAACGCGAAGCAAATACGCTTCGCGCGCGATACTCGGCAGTCACCCGCGTTACCGCCGCGAGAGGGTTGAGAGTTCGACGGTGATGCGGTCGACGAGCGCGCGCTGGTCGTCAGGGTCGTTTCCCGCTCGGCCGGTAACGATTGCTTCGAGGCCTCGGACCGCGCGCTCGTACGCCGCTCGCGCTCGGACTTCGCCGATGCGCTTCGAAAGCGGCCGCACGTACGGCTCGCGCCAGCGCCAACGCTCGGGCAGTTTGCCCTTGGGGCGCGCGAGCTCCCAGATGTACCCGCACTCGGTGGCGAGCGCCGAGAGCAGGGGAACAGCTGCGTTACGAGGGTCGTTTGCGAAATACTCGTGTGCGATCGCCAGCGCATCGGCGATTCTGCCCGCCGTAAGCGCCTGCGCGTATTCGTAAATTTTCGGATCCACGGTCGTCAGCGCTTCGCGCTCCAAATCTTTGAGCGTAATCTCCTTGCCTGCGAGCGCGAGCTTTTCGAGGTCGTTCCGAACGGCCGCAAGCGGCGCCTCAGCGCGCGCCAGCTCGCCGATAACCCGCGGCTCGGCTTTGGCCTTCAGGCGCGCCAGCGTCTCTTGGATGAAGCGCACGCGAACCTCTTCACCAGCCGTCGTGTCAATGCGCAGGGCTGCGCGACCCGCCGCCGCGCCGAACGGCTGCGGCGCCCTCGCGCGCGGTGAAAGAAGATCGAGAAGCACGAGCGCATTACCCTCCGGCACCGTCTGCGTTACCGCAAAGAGCTCGCGCCGGGCTTCGGCGCGCAACGTTTGGGTGTCGGTCACGACGACGACGCGCCGATCGGCAAGAAACGGCATCGCCGCTACCGCGTCGGCAACGCGCGCAGCGTCCGCGACATCGTCTGCGGTAAATCGCGCAAGATTCAGCTCGCGAACGTCGCTAGGCAGAAGGCGATCGAGAAGCACCTCCAGCGCGCGATCCGCCAGCACGCGTTCGGTGCCCTCGATGACGACGAGTTTGCCGACCGCCGGCTCCTTGTCGAGAAAATCGTAAAACTTCATCCTTCGACAAGCTCAGGATGACACGTTACGAATGACAAGTTGCGAATGACACGTTACGCAAGAAGGCCGATGGCCGGGCGGAACTGGAGAGCGGGAATCGAGTCCACGTAGGGCGGCCGTAAAACTCCGTACTCGGTCACGAAGGCGGTGACGAGATGACCCGGCGTTACGTCGAAGGCCGGATTATAGACGACGACATCTTCGGGCGCTGCGCGGACGCCGGCAAATGCAACGACCTCGTCCGCGGAACGCTCCTCGATCGGAATCGCCGCGCCGCTGCGCAGCGAGAGATCGAACGTCGAGCGGGGTGCGGCAACATAGAACGGTATGCCGTGGTGCGCGGCTAGAACGGCGAGGGCGTACGTACCGATCTTGTTCGCGACGTCACCGTTGCCTGCGATCCGATCCGCTCCAACGATCGCCAAATCAATGCCTCGCTCTTGCATCGTAATCGCCGCGGCCGAATCGACGATCAGCACCGCTTCGACGCCGGCTTGCTGCAGCTCGACGTGCGTCAGCCGCGAACCCTGCAGCAGCGGCCGCGCCTCGCATGCAAAGACGAGCGGCTTCTTTCCGCCTCGCTGCGCCGCGATGATGACGCCTAGGGCGGTGCCGCCGCCGGCAGTCGCGAGCGGGCCAGTATTACAATGCGTGAGAACGCGCGCCCCTTTGGGAATCAGCTCGAGGCCATTGCGTGCTATTGCCGCGTCGACCGCGATCTGCTCGTCGTGGATGGCGCGCGCCTCGCCGACCGGATCTGTGGCAGCGAGGACGCGGTCGACTGCCCATCCCAGGTTAACCGCGGTCGGGCGCGCTTCGCGCACGCGTCGTGCCGCCGCCGCGAACTCCGCATCATTTCGAATGGTCGCGCGAAGCAGCGCGACGCCGTACGCGCCGAAAACTCCGATGCAGGGCGCTCCGCGTACCGCGAGGCTTTTTATCGCAGCGACGATTTCGTCGGTCGTGTGCGCGCGTTCGTAGCGCACCTCATGCGGGAGCATGCGTTGATCGAGATATCGCACCGCATCGCCGTCCCAGGCGACCGCTTCAAACGCACTCATTTCAGCGGAACACGGGGCTAGGTGCGACCAATCGCATTCAGTTCCTGCAGCAGTTCGGCGGCAGCGATTGCGGCTGCGTAACCCTTATCTCCACCCTTCGGGCCGGCACGCTCCAGGGCTTGGGCGAGATTCTCTGTCGTCAGGACGCCGAAACCGATCGGCGTGCCGGTCGCAAGCATTACGTCCATGAGTCCGCGCGCACACTCGCCGGCGATCAAATCGTAGTGTGAGGTCTCTCCGCGAACGACGGCACCAATCGCAACGAGCGCGTCAAAGCGCCGGCTCGCGATAATATTTCGGCATGCCAAAGGAAGCTCGAAGCATCCAGGGACGTCGAAAAGCTCGACTCCCTCGTCCTTGACGTTGCAGTTACGCAGCGCGCGCTTCGCGCCGTCTACGAGCATGTCGGCAAGATCGGCGTAGAAGCGTGCCGCCACGATGGCAAAGCGCCGTTCCCCGCAATCGGGCGTCGGGCGCGTTGCGCCGTCGCGCTTCATGAAGCGGCGACTTCGTCCAAGATATGGCCGAGTTTCGATCGTTTGGTATCAATGTAGTGCCGGTTATGCGCGGTCGGCGTCGTCTGAAGCGGAACGCGGCCGAGGATCTTGAGACCGTATCCTTCAAGCCCGAAGATCTTCTTGGGATTATTCGTGACCAAGCGCATCTCGCGCACGCCGAGATCGGCCAAAATCTGCGATCCGATACCGTAGTCGCGCTTGTCGATCGGCAGCCCTAGCGCGAGATTCGCCTCGACCGTGTCGGCTCCGCGGTCCTGCAACTCGTAGGCGCGCAGCTTGTCCGCGAGTCCGATGCCGCGCCCTTCTTGTCGCAGGTAGAGAAAGACCCCCCGTCCCTCGTCGGCGATCATCTCCATGGCGCCGTCGCGCTGAGCGGCGCAGTCGCAACGAATGGAGTGTAGAGCGTCGCCGGTCATGCATTCGGAGTGGACGCGTACGAGAATCTCTTTCCCGCTGCCGATCTCTCCCATCACGAGCGCGACGTGAGTGTTCAGGTCGGTCGTAGTGCCATAGGCTACGCCTTTCCAGTCGCCAAACGCGGTTGGAAGTTCGAACTCGGCGATCCTTTCGACGAGCTTTTCGGTGCGCATCCGATACGCGATGAGATCCTTGACCGTGACCAGTTTGAGCGAGTGCCGATCGGCGTAGCTGCGCAGCCCCTCGAGGCGTTCCATGCTGCCGTCATCGGCCATGACCTCGCAAATCACGCCGGCGGGATAAAGGCCCGCAAGACGAGCTAAATCGACCGCGGCTTCGGTCTGACCGGCGCGGACGAGCACGCCGCCGTCGCGGGCGCGCAGCGGAAAAGTATGCCCCGGCCGCAAGAAGTCCGCAGGCCGAGCCTCGGGATCCAGCAGCTTCTTGATCGTCGCGGCTCGATCGTGCGCCGAAATGCCGGTCGTGGTGACGCCGCGCGCCTCGACCGAAACCGTAAACGCCGTTTCGTGCACGGCGGTGTTATCGCGTACCATCGGAGGAATGTGAAGCTCGTCGAGCCGCGCTCCGACCAGCGGCACGCAGATCAAGCCGCCGGCGTGCTTGCGCATGAAGTTAATCGACTCGGGCGTAACCATTTGGGCCGCCATCACGAGATCGCCCTCGTTTTCACGATCCTCGTCGTCGAGCACGACGACCATCTTGCCGGCGCGGATATCCGAAATCGCGTCCTCGATCGAATCGAACGGGCCCTCGCGGTCGCCCAACTGCTCGCGCAGTGCTGGAAAGACGTGCGCCAGCCGCGCGAGAGTCCGGTACGACGGCTCGCGTCGCCCGGCGCGCAGCAGTGAAATCGCCGACTCCGTCAGACCCGAGCTCTGGGCAACCTCGGCCGCCGTCAGCCGCGCCTCGTCCATCGCAGCTTTGAGAAGATTGGCAAACCGGCTCATGTTCTTAGGGTAGAGCCTACTTTACAAATGTCAAGGCGGCCCTCACGCGGGGCCGCGCCATCAGCCGGCGGCCTGCTCGAAGGGCAGCAAGCGACAGACCGCTAGTGTCGCCTTTCGCCAAGAGCCGTGGCGATTCTCTGCGCCGCCACCGTGGCGTGCTGGAAACTCAGAATCAATACGTCAAACGGTCGACTTGCCCGCCGATAACGTTGGTGAACCAGATCGTTCGTCCGGTTCCTGCGGAGATACCGCCGAACTGCTCGCTGCATTGGCTTCCGCACGCTGGAACCGCGTATTCGCTTGCGGCGCCTTTGGTGGTGATTCGGCCGATATGATTCGAATTTTCTATCGAGAACCACAGGGCTTTGTCATTACCCACGGTGATAAGGTACGGCGTCCCATAGCCGACCCCATTGAGCGAAAACTCAGTGATCTTTCCAGCGGTGGTTACGTGTCCGACACTGTTGTTCGACTCGCCCGTGTACCACAGGTTTCCATCGGGTCCGGCCGTGATTCCGAACGGCTGCTCGTTTTGTGCCGGCAGAGTGAACTCTTTCCATTCGCCCTTTGAAGAAATGCGACCGATCCTGCCGGTTGTGGTGGGGCACTGTTCCGCGACCCACGCGTTCTTGTCCGAGCCGACTGTGATGCCGTATGGCGAACAGTACTTCGTCGGCGCCTGCCACGTCTTGTACTTGCCTTTAACGATGTGCCCGACCTTATAATCCCCAGGGTCGCTGAACCAGATCGACCCGTCGTTATCTTTTGTCAGAAAATAGATCGCGTTGACCGGGGGACCGGTTACGGCTTTGATCGTTAGTTTGCCGGCGCTGTAGACGCCGATCTCTTCGCCGTTGTGCTGAAGGCCGAAGTACACGGCACCCTTCGCTCCGGTTATCCCGACCGGGCCCGCGTATCCCAACTTCGGCTTGATCGTCGTAATATGTCCCGATTCGGAGACTTGCCACAGATATGTTTGCGGCGTCCCGACCGGTTGACTGAGATAGAGATTTCCGTTTTCTCCGAGGGCAATGTCGTAGGGTTGCACGCCCGTCATCGGGAGCGTAAACTCCTCGATCTTGACGCCGCCGTTGGCCGGCAGAGCGGCCGGGAGCTTTAGGGCAGCGGTGCTCGGGTAAACGGCGCCGCCCGATGGTGAGGTGCAGGCTGCCGGGAGGCCGGCGCCGATTGCCAAGGCGGTTGCCCGCAGCAAGAGTGAAAGACGCATTTTGGGGTTTCCCTCGCGTGAACGTAAGCGATCTACGCTCAGCCTAGCGGGCCTTCGTCTACCGTCGCTCTAGACCTGGGGAGACGGATACGACCTGGGAATAATGACCTAGCGCATCAGGGAATCATGACTTAGGATACCCAGGAATGATGACCTAGAGCATCTAAGCCTGCGGGCCCCAAAGGAGCACTAGTCCCATGCTCGATCTATGTAGATTCACACGGCCGGCTTTAGCGCTTGCCGCAGTTCTAATTGCCGGATGCGGAGGGAACGTGACAACGCCTACCGTCTCGGGCACACCCTCGGAAACTTCGCAAGGAGCTCATCGAGCCAGCGCCCCGCTTACGACGCCGGCGCTGATAACGTTCGACCCTCAAACCGGCGGTCTCGCTTACTTTAAGATCCAGCGTAACGGCAGCCAGTCGCTCACACCATTCACGAGTTCGCTTGGAATTTCCGCCGCTTACGCGCTCGCGGCAGACGGCGACGTGGTAATCATCGCAAGCTATTCGCCAGCCGAAATCGTCACCTACAACGTGGACACGAAGGCGGAAACGATGATGAGCGATCCTTACGGCAGTCCCTACGACGTCGCCGTCGACAAACACGGTAGCATTTACGCAATGAATACCGCTAACGTTGCCGTTTATAAAGCCGGATCCTCGACCCCAACCGAGTTGGCGTGTTCGCACATCGATACAAGCGAAGCGATTGGCGTCAATAACGAAGGCGACGTCTTCGTCGATGGTTTTGGGTCGAAGTTTCAGGGCGTCGTCGAGTACCCGGCGGGTTCGCAGAACTGCACGATACCGCACTTGCGGGCGACCCGAGGGTACATCGCCGGCGTTGGCGTCGATCCGAAGACCGACGCTTTGATCGTCGTCGACGATCCCGATGATTGCGCGGGCGGCATCGAAGGCCGTATGGTTATCTATCCGAAGCCCTACGAGCAGCGAACCTCGATCCGCCGCATTCTAAACGCGACCTACTGCTCGGGCACTTTCAGGCTCGACGCGAACTCCACGCATATCTTCTACTCGGATGCGAGTGTAAGCGACGGCATCCCGATCATCGATGACGCGCGATACCCGACCGCCAAGTGGGAGGGTCAGTACTGGCTCGGCTACTATTCAAGTCAGAACTTCTCCGGCATTACGACCATTCCAAACAGGCTTCCGAACTAGCGGGTCGCCCCCTTCGACTTCGCTCAGGGTGACGCGGTGGTGGCGCTCGCGGTGTCCCGGCGAGGACTGCCGCCCCTGTCGCTGCCCTAGCA
>JBAVSO010000066.1:0-7642 GCA_049695635.1 Candidatus Cybelea sp.
AGTCCGGCGACGGCGATGCGACCGGTCGCGTGGTCTACGTCAACGCCGCCTCGAAAGCCGATCTGACCGAGCTCGACGCCCAGCACGTCAGCCTGCAGGGCGCGGTAGCGCTCGTTCGTCTCTCCGCGCCCGGCGGGGGCGGCATCCGAAACATTGATCCGAGTTGGATCACATACAACGAGCTGCGGAAACGCGGCGTGGCGGCGATCTTGGAGTTTATGGAACCAGCGAGCACCGGTTACGGCGGCGGCGCGACGTGGCCGAGCGGGAATTTCAAGAATACCAACATGGCCGAGCGGATGAGCGGCATGTCGCCGCGCGGATTCATGATGTATCCGCCGGGCGATCCAACCATTGCCGGCAAGGCGCCTGTTGTCGGCGCGGCCCACAAAAGCTGGGACGAGATCCCGCACTCCACAATTCCCGAGCTCAGCATCACCCAAAGCGTCGCGCGCACGCTGCTGATTGGCATGACCGGTAAGGTCGTGCCGCAGACGTGGCATCCGATGTTTGAGTTCGTCCAGCATTTCGGCGGCAACGAAACCGTGCGGGTGCATACGAAATTCGAGCGCGAGCTCAAGACCATCTGGCTCGTTTTCGGCGACATGAAAGGAACGGTAGAACCCGACTCGATCGTGATGATCGGCAGCCACCGCGACGCGATGACGTTCGGTGCAATCGATCCAGGCAGCGGCACGACGGTGTTGCTCCAGGATGCCGATGCCTTTGCCGCGCTGGCGAAACAGGGCTGGAAACCGAAGCGCACGATCGAATTCGCTTCTTGGGACGGCCACGAACTCGGCCTGTTCGGTTCGGCGGCTTACATTTACGAGAACGGTCCGGCGCTGCGAAAGAACGTCTTCCAGTACATCAATACCGATCAGCTCACGACCGGAGATCCGTTCGTCGTCAGCGCTTCGCCCGGGCTCTATGCGTTCATGAAGCAGATTTGCGACGTCGTGCCGGCGGCTGACGGCAACGGGACGTTGGGAAGTCGCGACCAGCGCGTGGATCCGTTGCTCAATCCGATCGTGGGAGGCTCGGATCATCAAAACTTTTCGTACATGCTTGGCGTGCTCAGCACGTCGAACGGCTACTACGGCTCGTTCGGTGCGCACCACACTGCCGAAGATAACCTCGACGGCCTGCGCACCTACGATCCCGGCATGCGCCAGGCCGTCGTGACCGCGCAAGTGACCGGCATCCAAGCGATGCGGGCGGCGAACGCTACGGTCGAGCCGCTGCGCGTCGAAGAGATTCCCGCTCAGATGCTCAGCGACCTAATGGCGGTACAGGTCGCCGCGTTTCAGAAGAGCAACGGCGCCGTAACCTACGACGACATTCGTCAAGCGCTCGTTGAATATCAACGGGCCGCTTATGCCACCGATCTTGAAATGCAGCAAGCAGAGGCCAAAGGTGACGTCGCCGCGATGCAGAGCATTGCCGCGCGCGAGCAGGCCTCGCGCGACGCGTTCTTCGTGCCCGATGGATTGCTCATCAACGCCTACTACCACACGCTCGACCGCGTCTACACGAGTTTTCCCGAAATCGTCTTCGCCGGCGGCAAGCAGGACGTAGTGAATAAGGCACACGATCGCATCATCTCGGCGGTAACCAGCGCCACCGCCGCCCTAAAGTCATAACGGAGTGGTCGTCTACCGCTTTTTAGGGGGTACCGACGGCGCGTTTCCGTTTGACGGAGTAAGCGAGTTGAATGGCAAGCTCTACGGCACGACGTATGCAGGCGGCGGCACTGGCTGCGCTGGCTCAGGCTGTGGGACGGTATTTGAGGCCACGCCGTGATCCCTCGTTCGGGATAATCCGGAGCCATAAAAACGAAGGCCCGTTCATCAAGCGGGTCTTTGTCTTTGTGCGGCCGTGGTGCGCAACAGATGTATTGCAAGGGGCAGGCGCGGCACGTGGCCGAAGTGTGCAAAAACGAGGAGATAGCTTATGAGTATCGCCCGTTCGATCAGCCACCTATTGGGAGCAACTGCTGCGGTTGTGTTTATAGCTGGTTGCGGCAGCGCATTTCAGACCAACCAACAAACCTCGAGCCCCGTTCAGACTAGCCGGCTGAAGACGTGGATCTCGCCCAGCGCTAAGGACGCGCCGGTGCTTTTCTTCCAGGGCGATGTCAACTTGGGCAATATCTACATCTTTTCGTTGCCCGATATGACGCTCAAGGGAACGATCACGGGTCTATCAGAGCCCTTAGGCATGTGCAGCGACTTGGCGGGAAACATCTATGTCGCCGAGTCGGGGAAGAGCCGGGTTGACGAATTCACGCGCACCGGGACGCAGATCGCAACCTATACCGACACCTACGGCTATCCGAGCGCCTGTGCCGTTAATCCGCAAAACGGCTACCTCGCCGTCACCGACAACAGCAGCCCTCTTAAAATTCTGGTCTTCAGCAGCCCCTCGTCGCCTCCGACGGTTTTGACCGTTCCCCATATGACATACTTGTCTTACGCGGGCTATAACAATAAGGGCGAGCTTTGGGTGGACGGAAGTAACTACCTTGAGTTTGCCCTATCTCGCTGCAACGCGTCCACATGCAAACCGCTCAACGTACAAGGTGCGCAAGACTTCGAGGCCGGGACCGTGCAATGGGATGACGTGCGGAAAACGTGGGTCATCTTCGATGAAGCGTGCGACAACCAGAACCCCGGTTCTTGCAGCTATCCCGTGTCGGAACAGGGCGCCTTAGGACAGCAGACCTCGTACAACAACTACAAGCGCGCCGCCGTCTGCTCGTTAAAGCAAGCCGTAATCGGCGCCTACGAGAAGCGATTCGTTGTGGGCGGTGACTGGGACTACGACACTTGCGGCGGCCCCACCGGAAATGCGGTTTATCGCTGGGCCTATCCGGCCGGCGGAAACCCCACGAACCATGCCGCCCTCCCGAACGGCGCGCGTCCTTACGGCGCCGCGATCAGTACCAAGTAGGTGAGCTTCCCCAGCTTGAGCCGCTTGCGTACCTGCGAAAGGAGCAAAACAGATGAAGACCTCAGGTTTGTATGCGTGCGCGCTATTCGCGGGCTGCGTCGTTATCGCGGCATGCTCGCAAACGACAGAACTCGTCCGAGACATTGGGAAGCCTTGCCAGCTCGCGGACTCGTGACGCCTGCTTAGCTGGGGTTGCCCTCTGCGCCGGAGAACGTACTCAACCGCCAATCCGTTCCGGCTTCAGGAGGCACGGCCCATGAGAACGTTTGCACTCCGCCGCTTCGCCCTAAGCGTGAGCCTTGTTGCATTGCTCGCTGCGTGCGGCGGACCATCGATACCGATTCGCGCGACCGATAACTCGACCACCGATGCAAGTGCGCTCAAAAATAGTAAAACGTTCGCTTACACCGGCAAGAAGCAAACGTTCGTCGTCCCCTCGGGCGTCAGTCAACTCACTGTGATCGCTCGCGGTGGTCAGGGCAACGGTGAGCTGCAGCCGCCCCGCTATGATCAGCCAGGCTTTCCCGGCCGGGTTTACGCTGTCATCCGCGTTCACCCGGGCGATAAACTCTACGTTTTCGTCGGCGGGTCTGGCGCACACGGCGGATTCAACGGCGGCGGCGCCGGCGGTACTGCGGGATACGGGACCAAAAAGGGCAACGCTGGCGGTGGTGCGTCGGACGTTCGAATCGGCGGCGATACGCTGAAGGATCGCATTATTGTTGCCGCAGGCGGCGGCGGTACCGGCTCATGCTTCGCCTACTGCTTCTCCTGGGGAGGCAACGGCGGTGGCCTTACCGGCGAACCGGGCGGTACTTACGGTCGTAGTAATAGTGGCGCCGGGGGCACCGGCGCCTCGCAAACTTCAGGCGGTTCTGGTGGCGCTGGCGGTCTTGGCGATGAAAGCAGCGGAAATGGGCAGACCGGCGGCAACGGAGCGTTAGGCCTTGGCGGTAACGGTGGAAATGGCGGACCCGGCCTCACTTACTATGCCGGAGGGCAACCGGGCGGGGGCGGCGGCGGCGGTTTTTACGGCGGCGGTGGTGGCGGCGGCGGCGGCGCCAGCAAACAATACGCCACCGAAGGCGGTGGCGGCGGCGGCGGGTCGTCGTATGTCGAGCCCAACGCAATCAAGCACCGGATGTGGACGGGCTGGAAGAAAGCAAAGGGTGATGGGCGCGTCATCTTCGGCTGGAACTGAAAAGTGGCGTCGATTCCATTGAGCTTCCGGAAGGCATCGCAGATGGAGACTTTCGCTTATAGCTGTTACGCGCTAGGCATCAGCGCCGTGGCCGTGGCAATGCTCGCAGGCTGCGGCGGATCGCAGCCGCCGATCGGCGACGTCGCAGTCGGCGAGCAACGCAGCAGCGATACCGATGATGAGCATATTCCGGCGTATTGGAAAGCGAGTCATGGGCGCTTCTCTGCTCTAAGCTAAGAAAATCGCCGTAAGAAAGTGAACTGCAGTGGTCAACCCATGCGAAGCGAGGCTCTACGGATTCACTATTCGGTGAAAAAACTTCCTTCTGTCGCCCATCCCGAAGGGACCGGTAAGTTACCCGCATTACACATGTTGCCGTTGAAGATCACCCACGCGCGCGCTTCGTATCTGGTATGCGACTTGAGCCTCTTAAATGAAACCGCAAACTGCGTCGTTAGATACTGACCGTATGGGCCGGGCGTGGCGATCGGAGTTGGGAGCGGATTCGGCGGCGGCTCGCGCTTCGTTGCAACTGTTTCCTCGTACGGATACGTGCCGGCGCCAAGCTGAATCCTCGTCACCCCGGTTGCGGCGAAAACCATCTGTCCCACACTCGACGAAACGCCCTTCGTCCCCGGTATCGGGTAAAGCAGCTGAACCCAAGGCACCATCAACGGGCAAAAACCCTGCGATGGCGGCGTTTGCGATCCCCCGCACCCAGCGACCAGTGCGGCAGCTACACTGATGCTGAACGTATAGCGACGCGTTCCAGAGCTTTGCATCGTACGATTCTCCCTAAAGCCGGAAAGGGATCGGCATCTGAGATGTTCGGCGCGGGCTGACCCAGTCCCAGCGGAGCGAGCGGCGACGAGCCGCTAAGCTTGCGCGGCGCTTCCCAATGCCGCGGATGCGGCACCTTTGCGCACTCAGTCTCATCTCGGGACATGCCTGCGGCTTCGACCTCCCCGATGCGGCCATGATCGACTCTCGACGGTGCTCTTTATAGGACGACGCTCTACGGCGGCAGTTCGAAATGCGGCGGTGGCGGCTGCGGAACCGTCTTTGCATTGACCTCTAAGGCAGGGCATTAGGTCGTACCCGGCTTTCGCGAATCGCCAAGCCGCTGTGCATTTTCAGCTTCGAGCTGCCTCAGCGCACCAGAGTCGAATCAAAAACTCACAACTCCCGCTGGCCAGGATTGCGCCTTACACTTCAGGACACCCTCGTACACACGCTGTCCCAGTTGAGCTCCCACGTTTTGCCGTTGTCGTTGGAGTAAAGTTGCTCGAAATGCGGGTGATTTCCGGGAAGAACGCTCCATCGGTACCGGGAGACTACCGGAATCCCTTTGTAGGTGTAATACGTATCGAAAATGCCCACGCCGTCCGATCCAAAATGACCGACTTGCGGCGGCCCGATCAAACTGGTCGTGTCGCTTGCCCAATAGAGCGACCACTGATGGGTTGAGGCGTTGTAGATGCGGACAGTAATGGTGCTTACAGGTTGAGCCCCTGGACAGCGCAGGGGGCCGACTTCGAGCTCACCGCCGCCGTTCTCGAATGCTTTGGTTGTGATGCGAGCGTAACAATCGTTCCAGTCATGGCTGTGGACAAAGAGCTGTCTTAGTATTCGGGTGTGCACGTTCCAGGTACCGAGCATAAAGTCAAAGTCTTTACTCCCATCTCTTGTGGTCGCGGGAACCAGCGGCGTTGCTTCTGGAGTCGGTGACGCGGTAGACTTCTCAGCCAGCAGTGGAAGTGCAGTAGCTAAAAGGATTGCGAACGATATGGTCCTCATTGGACGATGGTATCATAGCGTTAACCGTGAGATATAGGTCCACGTTTCACAAAAAAGTACGGTGCCATTCCGCCGCGCATGCTGGCGCTTCAAATCGGCGCACTGAGAACGGCGCGGTGGCCGGGAGCCGTGGACCGAAGCGGCGAATGATGCCGAGGCCCGCGACGTTAAGTCGGCAACGAGCAAAGCACACATCAGACGTTGGAATTTTAGCCATTATGCAATAAGCAGCTCTGTCACCGCAGCGTTGCTCGCGGGATGCGGCGTATCGCAGCCGCTAATCAGCGCGTTGGGCGCGCTGCCACAAAGTGCGGGGCTCATTACGCGCACCAATCGCACGCACTACAAAGTGCTGTACAGCTTTAGCGCAGCTCCCGATGGGAACAACCCCGACGCAAGCCTGATCGATGTCGGCGGCACGCTCTACGGCACGACTTCGTCTGGTGGTTCGCATTTCTGCAGCCGGGCCCCATGTGGAACGGTCTTTAGCATCACGACAGGCGGCACAGAGAAAGTGCTTCATAGCTTCAGCGGCCGAGGCGGCGCTAATCCTGTCGGCCCAGCGCAAGAACAATGAGGTCGCTGCTCGGCGAGGTGGCCGCGGAACCGTGGGCCGTGGTGGCTTTCGAGATCGTGACGGAAGTGCTAACATGGAACCGCGGGCACAGCAAGCCAATCGTTCACGGCTCAGCCAGTTTCGGTACGCGCTTAGCTTCAGGGTTCATTCGGCTTCCGGGAGGCGCAGAAAAATGCAAGACCGCTGCTTCGTCGTTGGAATGTTGGTCTGGAGCCTCGGCCTCACGGCGTGCTCCTGGCAAGGAGCAACGCCGGCACAGAGCGGTGCGCGAAATTCGGTTATAGATCCGACCGCTAGTGGCGAAGGCTATAAGCTTATTTACGCGTTTCCGGGAGGTGCAGGCGGCGCCGACCCCATAGCTCCTCCCACCTTCGTGGGCGGCGTTGCTTTCGGAGCGACGTACTCTGGAGGGGACGTGTCGGGCTGCAACTGTGGAACGGTTTTCGCGAATGGAAAGGTCATCTACAACTTTAAGGGCGCCTCTAGCGGGGATGGCGCGTACCCAACTGGCGCTTTCCTTTTGGTAGGTAAGGAACTCTACGGTGTGACGCTGCAGGGCGGGCGGCCGAACGGCGTTTGCACGAGCGGCAACATCCGCGGTTGTGGAACCATCCTTGCGATCGATGCGAAAGGAAACGAAAGGGTCATCTACCGCTTCAAAGGCGGGAGCGATGGCGAAGCGCCCGTTGGCGCTTTGGTTTCCAAAAACGGTGTACTATACGGAGTAACGGCGAAAGGCGGTACCAACGGTACATGCAGCGATGGATTGCCGGGCTGCGGGGTCGTCTTCTCGGTAGATTCGTCCGGTCACGAAAAGGTGATCTATCGCTTCAAGGGAGGGACGGACGGAGCTCTACCAAGTACGGGATTACTCGTCGTTAAGGGCCAGTTGTACGGGACCACGGCAACGGGCGGAGGAGACTGCCCTTCCAGCACTTCAGGTTGTGGGACAGTCTTTCGCATGACACCGTCTGGCAGCGAAAAAATTATTCACGCGTTTAAAGGCGGGGAAGATGGTCAGTACCCAAACTCCGCCCTCATCCTGGCTAATGATTCCCTGTACGGCACGACAGGGTTCGGCGGGTGTCCACGAGCATGTGGCCCCAGCGGTGGGC
>JBAVSO010000067.1:0-24140 GCA_049695635.1 Candidatus Cybelea sp.
CAACCTACGTCGAGTTTGACGCGCGCCGGCTGCGCGGCGTGCGCACGGACCGCGGCTTCGTTGGAGCGCGTGCCGTCGTGAACGCGTGTGGCGCGTGGGCGGCGGAGCTGCCGGGAGTTCCGCCGGCCTGCGTTCCACCGATTCGGCCGGTCAAAGGGCAAATGATCGCGCTCAACGTTCCCAGCGGCTTCGTGCGGCGCGCGACGTGGGTTCCAGGAGCCTATCTCGTTCCGCGCGACGATGGACGCTTGCTAATCGGCGCGACCGTCGAGGCGACTGGATTTGAGGATCGCGTAACGGCGGAGGGCATTCACGAGCTGTTGCATGCGGCGCTCGAGGCCGCGCCCGCACTCGGCAGTTTCACGGTAACCGAAAGTTGGGCAGGGCTGCGGCCCGCAACGCCTGATGGGCTGCCGATTTTGGGGCCGACGCCGATCGAGGGATTCTTCTTAGCGACCGGCCACTATCGGAACGGCATTCTGCTCGCCCCGGTTACGGCGCGGCTGATCGCCGATACGATTGAAACCGGCAGGTCAACCGGGCTCGAACCGTTTTCGCTCGGCCGGCTCGGCACGGAAGAAGCGCGTGCCGCACGAATGACCCACGCATGAAGGCCACGATCAACGGAACGCTTCGCGAGCTCCCCGACGAGCTGACGGTCGGCGCGCTGCTCGAGCTGCTCGGTTCGTCGCGCCGAGGGGTCGCGGTGGCGTGCAACGATTGCGTGGTGCGCCGCACCGAGTACGATCTGCAGCAGCTGCGAGAGGGCGACCGCGTGGAGATCATTGTGGCGGTCGCGGGGGGCTAAGGACAGATCCCCATGACAAGCGATAGATTGCGAATCGGTAAGTACGAGCTCGCCTCGCGATTGATCGTCGGGACCGGAAAGTATCCGTCGATGGAAGTGATGCGTTCCGCCCACGACGCAAGCGGCGCGGCGATGGTGACGGTCGCGATTCGGCGCATCAATTTCGACGACGCGCAGGGAAAAACGCTGCTCGATTACATTGATCGCGACCGCTACACGATTCTGCCGAATACCGCCGGCTGCTATTGCGCCAAGGAGGCCGTCCTGACGGCACAGCTCGCGCGCGAGCTGCTCGAGACCAATTTGATCAAGCTCGAGGTGATCGGAGACGCGCAGACGCTGCATCCCGACACGCGCGAGACGCTCGACGCGGCCGAGCAGCTCGTGAACGACGGCTTCACGGTGCTGCCCTACATTGGTGACGACCCGATCGCGTGCAAACAGCTCGAGGAGATCGGCTGCGCCGCCGTCATGCCGCTCGCCGCGCCGATCGGCAGCGGGCTGGGCGTCTGCAATCCGTATTCGATCCGCATCATCAAAGAACGCGCCGGCGTTCCGGTGATCGTTGACGCCGGCGTCGGTACGGCGTCCGATGCGGCAATCGCGATGGAGCTTGGGGTCGACGCGCTGCTGATGAATACGGGGATCGCGCGCGCCCGCGATCCGGTGTTAATGGCGACGGCGATGAAGCACGCGATCGTTGCGGGACGAGCGGCCTTTCTCGCGGGACGCATGGGCAAGCGTCTCTACGCCGACGCCTCAAGCCCGGTGCAAGATTTAATTTCAACGCAACATTAAAGGCCCTTGACGTAATGCCGAGGAGGCGGAGCAGCAGGAGCGGAGCCTGGATGGTGGAGCGACGAGCGTCTCCGGGGCGTAACGTCAAGGGCCGATCTTCCAACTCCACGCGTTCCAGAAGGTCGAGCCGCCGGGTGCCGGCGCGATGCCGTGCACGTAGGTTCGGTAGGCGTCCGGAATTCGCACTTGCCAGAGCGTGAAGATTGGTAGCTCTGCCGCGATCGCGCGCTGTACGACGGCGTAGTCGGCTTTGCGCCGCCGGCGGTCGACCGTCGCGAGCGCGTCTCGAATCGCTGCATTCGCGTGCGCGTCACACCAAAAAGAGTAGTTGAGTCCGGCCGGCGGTACCTCGTCGCACGTCATGTGCCATGAATCGTCGGGGTCGTTGCCCAGCACCCACCATGCGTCGTACGAGATCTGGTAGCGTCCGCCGGCCAGCACGCCGCCCTGCGCTGCCGGACCGTAAAACATCCCGCTGGGGTACTGTTTGATGGTCGCGCGTACGCCGACTTTGCGCAGATCCTCTTGAACGATCGCAGCGACGAGTTGCGAGCCGTTGACGATTTGCGGCGCGATCGCGAGCGTTACTTCGAGATGCCGTCTCCTGAGAAGCCGCTTCGCGGCGGCTGGATCGTACGGAATCGCCGGCGTTGCGGCGTCGTACGCCCAACTCGTGCTCGACTGATCGGCACCCACGACGATGCCGCTTCCGTGCGTCGCGGCTTCGATCAGCGTTCGCCGGTCGATTGCCATCGCGATCGCCTTGCGAACGGCGGCGTCGCGCATCGTCGGATCGCGCAGATTAAAACGCAAGACGTGCAAATCGGCGACCGGCGTCAGCGCGATGCGAACGCCCGGAATTGAACGGACCTGCGGTAAGAGCTGCGGATCAACGTCGAAGTAAGCATCGGCTTCGCCGGTCCGCAGCTGCTGCAGGCGAGTGTTGGGGTCGGGGACGATCCGATAGACCAAGGCGTTGATCTTTGGCTTTCCGCGCCAATAGAACGGGTTAGCCGCCAGCGTTATCCGATCGCTGCGCAGCCATTGGACGACTCGAAAAGGACCGGACCCTACCGGGCGTTCGTTATAAGCGATACGGTTGAGGTCGGAGTAGCCTTGTAGAAGGTGTGCCGGCATCAGCGCGCCGACACCCTGCGGACCGAAGAAATACTGCACGAACGGCGAGAATCGACGGCGCAGACGAACCACCACCGTGTAATCGTCGGGGGCACGAATCGCTTGCACTTTGTCGTATCCTACTCGGGTCGCGACGTTGTTGCGCGGATTGACGATCGCGCGGTAGGAGAAGACCACGTCGCGGGCAGTCAGTGGAGCGCCGTCTTGCCAGCGGACGTTTCGCCGTATCCGGTAGGTTATCGTTCGTTCGTCGAGCGAGATCTCACCGTTGGCAAGCGTCGGCACATCGGCCGCGATCTCGGGAATCTCGTTTCCCCTTGCATCGTTCTCGATCAGATACGACATGTACAGGTGGCTGAAGTTGAGCTCGTCGGCTTCGTTGGAGAGCATCGGATTCAAGGAATCGGGTTCGCCGGCCAGACCCGTGAAGATCAGCTGCGAGCCGGAGGTGTGCCGGGTCCCTGCGCGCGAGCAGGCGGTGCAGCAGAGGACCGCCGCCAGCATAAACACGGCCGGCGGCTTCATCGTTTGCGTCCTACCAAAAACCAATGGCAAGCGCCCGCGAGCGGACGTTCTCGATGCGCCCACGGTCCGGCGATGTCGTCGACACCCTGTTGTTGCAGCGATTCGATTTCGAAATGCGGCTCGAGAAGTGCGCGTAACTGGTCGCGATCGAAGTAGGCGTGTGGGACGCCGCGCTCATCCCCGTCGTCGGGGGCGAACGTCGAATCGTCGATCCGTTCGCCTCGACCGAAGCGCGAGTCGCGCTTCGAGCCGAAGGTCGCAAATAATAACCCGTCGGCATGGAGGCGATTTGCAATCGCGCGCACGCGCGCCTCGATCGAGTGCGGCGCTCCGTGGAGCAGGCCGTGCGTTGAGAGAACGGCATCGAATCGCCCCGCCAGAGCCGAAACCGTCGCTTCGGAGTCGGCGTCATCATCGCGGATCGCGACGACCGCGAAGCCGGCGCGCCGCATTGCGTCCCCGTTGCGGCCGCTTCCCGCGGCAAAATCCAAAACTCGACTTTCGGGGCGAAAGTGCAGGCGTTTGATAAGGGCCGCAGCCAAAGGATGGGGCGCGGAGATCACACGCACCGTTTCTAGAAAGGCCGAAAGAATGCTTGGCGAAGGAGACCGGATCCCTGCGGTAACGCTGCTCGACGATCGAGGCGCGTCGGTAATGACGACCGATTTGCTCGGCGGCCCGCTGGTTCTCTATTTCTACCCTAAAGACGACACCCCCGGATGCACGAGCGAGGCCTCGCAGTTTCGGGACGAGTACGAGCGCTTCAAACAGAAGAACGCCCGAATCGTCGGCGTAAGCCGCGATTCGGTCGAGTCTCACCAGCGATTCAAAGAGAAGTACTCGATTCCGTTTACGCTGCTTGCAGATACCGAGTCGAAGCTCTATAGGGCATTGGGCGTCAGCGCGCGTTCGACGTTCCTCATCGACGATGAAGGTCGCATCCTCAAGGTTTGGCCGAAAGTCAACGTTGACGAACACGCCGAAGAGGTGCTCGCATCGCTGCCGTAAGCCTTCGCGTCGTCGGCTCCAGTCCGGCGATGCCCCGGCCGGACGGCGCCTGCAGCTGCTATCTCGTGCAGACCGGCCGCGCCGCGGTATTGTTCGACATCGGGAGCGGCGCTGCGAGCAAGCTGCAGCAAGCGATCGAATACGGGAGCCTCGACGCAATCGTGATCTCGCACATGCACGCCGATCACTTTTTCGATCTCGTTCCGCTTCGCTACGGATTGAAATACGGCGAGGCTTCGAGACATAGCCGGTTGCCGCTCTGGCTCCCGCCCGGCGGCCGCAGGGCGCTCGAGGCTCTTCGAGCCGCCGTTTCGGTCGACGCGCCGCCGGATTTCTTCGAGAGTGTCTTTGCGATCGAGGAGTACGACCCCGGCGCCGGTTTACAAGTGAAAGACGTGCGCCTGCGATTCTGCCGCACGCGGCACTACATCGAAACCTACGCGATGCGAGCCGAATGCGGTGACGCGAGCCTAACCTATTCGGCCGACACGGCGCCTTGCAACGGCGTCGTGGAGTTGGCCCGCGAAGCCAAGATCTTTTTATGCGAAGCGGCGCTCGGGCTTGGTGCCGAGGACGGAGAGCGCGGGCACTCTTCGGCGGAAGAGTCAGGCGAGATGGCGCGCCGGGCAGACGCGAAAAGGCTAGTGCTAACGCACTATCCCAACGGGGACGCCGGCGCTCTCGTCGATTGCGCGAAACGCCGCTTTGCGAGCCTCGTCAGTGCCGCCGAGGACGGCATGGAAATCGCGCTTTAGTTTTCGGTCTTGGGCTCGTCGCTCGGGAGCGAGAACTGGATCATAGCGCGTACCGGCGCGAGCCCGCGGCTAATTACCGCGTAAGGAGTCACCCTCATGCCGAGCTCTCGTAAGCGCGCGGCGGCCGTAAGAAGCTCGCGCCCGTTCGTTACGACGTCTTCGAGCAACAGTACGTGCTGCCCGGCTTCGTACGGACCTTCAACGTACTCGTTCGCAAAGGCGCCGTAGGCCTTGGGCTTCTTGCGAACGGCCAGCATCGGGATTCCCGACATCTGCGAGACGACGGTCGCGATCACGACGCCGCCGAGCTCGGTGCCTGCGACGAGATCCGGATTGAGCTCCGCGACGATCCGCGAGAAGAGACGCGCGATCCGGCGCAGGACGTTCGGATCGGAGAAGAGCCGGAATTTATCGATGTAGTAGTCGCTGCGCGCTCCGCCTGCCAGGACGTAATCGCCGCGCGTCAGCGCCCGTTCTGCGATCACTTTGCGCAGCCATGCGAGCTCGGGAAGTCCTATATGCTCCATTGCCATGCGTTCCAGGATTCGACCACCGGATTCGGATCGAACCCCCGAAAGTCCACGCTGACCGGTTCCATCTGGCGAATCCAATATACGAACAGGGCCGGATTATCCCGGACGAGCACTTTCTGAACTTGATAGTAAGCACCCATTCGTGAAGGGCGATCGTATCGCGTTAGGGCGATTTTTTGAGCCGCCTGCATTTGGGCGTTGCAGTATCGGGAATAGTTGTAGCCGCCCGGCGGGAAGTTCTCGCACGTGTACTGCGTGCTATCGTCGGGGTCGATGCCTGCATACCACCCCGAGACGGTCAGGTCGAATCTCCCGAGTTGCAAGATGCCGCCCATTCCCGCAGGCGCGAAGAGCACGTCGGCCGGATACGACTTCACCTCGGTGTCGATGCCGGCTTCGCGAAGCATCGCCTGAACCTCCACGGCTTCTCTGCGGCGCGTCACGCTTGAGTTATTCGTCACCAGTACGAGCGAGAGCGGCTCGCCGTTTTTCCGCATAATACCGTCGGGTCCCGGCGCCCAGCCCGCTTCGCGCAGCAACGCACGCGCCTGCGCGGGGTCATGCGGATAAGAGCGAACCTGTGGATTGAAGGCCCACATCCAATCCGGAATGTCGGCGGTGGCCGTCGTCTGCGTTCCAAAGGCGAGTGTTCGGACGAGCTCGTTTTTGTCGATCGCATAGGCCACGGCCTGCCGGACGCGAGGATCGCTTAGAAGCGGACGCGCGAGGTTGAGCTGGATGTACGAGTAGCCGTTAACGTTGACCCAGGCGATTCGAGTGTCGCGCAGCGCCCGTAACGCGGGGTAGTTCTCGATCGACGCCTCAAAGATATAATCGATCGCGTGAGTCCGTAACAGATTAATCGCTGTATCCTCGTCCGGAACGCTCCGTATCTCGATTCGATCGAGGCCCGGCCTGCCCATGAAGAACGCATCGTTTCGCACGAAGGAGATGTGATCGCCGTGCGCCCAGCCGACGAACTTAAAGGGTCCGTCGCTTACCGTCGGTGCGCTATTGAATGCCACTTGGTTGAGATTCGCATAACGCGAAAGAACGTGAGCCGGCGCGATCATGTACGGTTGATCGCTTTCGGCAAAGAACGTATCTACGAACGGAGAGAACGCCTGCTTCAAGTGCACGACGACGGTCTCGGGGTTCGGCGTCGTGATGCCGGCGATGTCATCGTAACCGTGCCTCGAAACGACGTTGTTATTCGGATTCATGATGGCTTGCCAGGACCACTTAACATCTTGCGAGGTGACCGGGACGCCGTCGGTCCATTTCACGCCTTTGCGCAATCTATAGGTGATCGTTAAGCCGTCACGGCTGATGCCGCCGTTAGCCTGGGTCGGAACTTGCGCCGCCAGCATCGGCAGCGGATTGCCTTTTGGATCGGCGGTGACGAGCGGCTCGAACATCAGCCGGTCTACGAAAACGTCGGCTGTGTTCGAGTTGAGCAGCGGATTGAGGTTCTTGAAGTCGGTCGCTATCGCGACGCGAAGAACGCCGGGCTGGGTCCACGAATGCCGCGCCCCTGCGGCGGTCTCATTTGTCGTCCTCGTGCAGCTCACAAGACATACTAGCAGAGCGACAAAAGCTGCGGCGCGAAGTCGGCGCAGAAATCTAAACCGCAGCTTTGGGAGCGACGCGATTCCCGGGCACGGGATCGTAGCGCTCGTGACGCCAGCTGTACGTGCCGCGTCCCTGCGTCGCGGTGCGCAGCTCGGTGATATAACGTGAGAGCTCGACGGCTGGAACGTACGCTTCGACGACATCGAAACCGCTTCTATCGGCGGGGTTCATTCCGAGAATCTGACCGCGCTTGCCGGTGAGTTGCTGAATCACGGTCGAGGTGTAGGTTGTCGGCACGATGACCTGGACGTGCGCGACCGGCTCGAGCACGGCCGGATTGCACTTGGGAAGCGCTTCGCGAACGCCCATGCCTGCGGCTGTTTTGAACGATTGTTCGCTCGAGTCGACGTCATGGTACTGACCGTCGAATAGCGTCACGTGCAGATCGGTGACCGGATAGCCGCTCGAGCCGTGCAGGAGCGCTTCGCGAACGCCTTTTTCTACCGCCGGAATGAACTGTCGCGGAACGACTCCGCCGACGATCTTCTCGTCGAACGTGACGCCCGCGCCGCGCTCGCGCGGCTCGAACCGCAACCAAACGTCGCCGAACTGTCCGTGGCCGCCGGTCTGATGCTTGTAACGCGAGTGGATTTCGGTTCCGCTTGTGATCGTCTCTTGATATGGAATCGTCGGCGCGGCGGTGAAGGCCTCGACCTTGTATTTGCGCGCCAGGCGCTCGACGGCGATTGCGACGTGCTGCTCGCCGCTTCCGAGCAGCAACAGCTCGTGCGTCACGTCTGCGCGATCCAGCCGCAGAGCGGGGTCTTCGTCAACGATACGCGCCAGCATCTGCGAGATCTTCGCTTCGTCGATGCGCTCCTTTGGTTTAATTGCTACCGCGAAGACCGGCTCGGCGACGGGCACGCGCGGCAAGAGTACTTTGTGGCCGTTCGACGTGAGCGTGTCGCCGGTCGCAACCGAATCGAGCCGCGCGAGCGCGACGATCGCGCCGGGCCCCGCCTCCGGAATTGCCTCTTGCTTCTTACCTTGGAGACGGTAGAGTCCGCCGAGCCGCACTCTCTCGTCGCGTTTGGTGACGTTGGTGAGCGTCGCGTCGGCTTTGATCGTTCCCGCGAGAACGCGCGCGATCGAGAGCTTGCCGCTTTGCGGATGAATGGCCGTCTTTATGATCCGCGCGACGGCCGGAGCGTTCGGATCTGGTTCGATTGGGCGGCCTTCCGCGTCGGTATGCGGGGCCTGCGCCGGTGACGGGAACCACTTTTCGATAGCTCGCACCAGAGCTGTTACGCCCTCACCGGCGCCGCCCGCGGCCACCAATACCGGAACGACCTGATCGTGCGAGCATTCGGCGCATAGATCGCGCTCGATCTCGTCGAGCGGCGGCTCTACGCCTTCGAGCAGTTCTTCCATCAAATGATCGTCGAAGTCGGCGATGGCTTCGAGCAACTCCGCGCGTAGGCGCTGCGCACTCTCCGACGCGTCGGCAGGTATCGCTTCCTGTTTCTCAGCCGATGAGTCCGCGCTGAAGCGATAGGCAGTCATTTCCGCGAGATCGACGTACCCGCTAAATTGCTCGGCGCTCCCGAGCGGCAGTTGCTCCGCGACAACGTGCCGGCCGTACGCGGTCTGCAGCGCGGCAAGCGTCTGCAAAAAGTCCGCGCCGGGACGGTCCATCTTGTTGATGACGAAGATGTGCGGCATCTTCGCCGATTCGAGATGATCGACGATCGCCTGCGTTTGGACGATACGCCCCGGATCGGCCTCCACGACGACGACGGCGGCATCCACACCCACCAACGCTTGCTTCGTCTCCTCGAAGAAATCAATGAAGCCCGGCGTGTCTAGTATCGTAATCTCAACGCCGTCCGCCGCCGTATGGGCAAACCCGACGGTGGTCGACTGAAGGTGGGCCGCGTCTTCGGGCTCGTGGTCGGTAACCGTCGTTCCGTCGGCGATCGAGCCGCGCCGCCCGATTGCCCCCGTGTGGGCAAGGATCGCCTCGACCAGCGTTGTTTTGCCGGTGTGATGGGGTCCGACGAAAGCGACGTTCCTAAGGCGCTCAATATCCGCCAATGGTTCTTCCCCTGTAGAGATGAGGTGCTAGCGGCGTTTCGCCGCGGTCTTCTTCTTTTTGACGCTCTTCTTCGCGGACCCGGCTTTACGCGGTTTCGGCTTGGGCGCGCGACGCGTTGAAGGCTTCTTTGCGGCTCTCTTTGCGGCCGGTTTGCGCGCAGGTGCTTTGCGTCCGGCCGCCTTACGAGCGTGCGGCTTGGCCGGAGTTTTTTTGGCCTTGCGCGCTTTTGCGGCTGGCGGCGCCTTGCTTTTTTTCTTCTTGGGCGGCTCGGCCGGCTTGGCCATTTTGGCTGCTTTCGCCTTGCTCGCGGAGGAAGTCGACTCGGCGCTGCGCCGCGAGGTGCTCGCTCCCGAGGATGCGGCGGGCCGTTTCGTCACTCGAGCCGAGGCGCTTGGGCGTTTCTTCGGCCCGATCTCGCGCGCTGCGCGTGCACCTTGTCGGCTAGCCAGCTCGGCCTCTTCCGGAAGACCGAGCTCGGCGCGTCCATAACCCGTAATGCTGCTTCCAGGGGCGCTCGGCTGGCGGCGCTCCTTCGCTTGCGCTTCGAGATGTTCGCGGGTCGCCCGAAGCGCGACCCGCGCCAAACGCCCGGCGACCGGGAAAACGATTTCGTTGATCCGCGCGTCGTCGAGCAGTTTGAGCGCCTGATCGAAACCGTTACCCTGATCCTTCGGGCTGTGCGCGTCGGAGCCGATTGCGATGCCGACGCCGCGAGCTTTTGCCTTTCGCACAAGCCGGGCGTTGGCCTCAAGGTACTTCTTCCTTCGCTCCTCGGGGTGGTTGCGATAGAGAAAGCGCGTATTCACTTCGATCGCCAAGCCCCGGCGGTGGGCCACGTCGAGCATCCGATCTTCGTACTCTTCAAGCCGCTTGTTCGCAGGCCACTTGCCCAACGTCGCCGGAACGTAGAAGTGACCGACGATCTGGGTGGGAAGCTTCTCGATATCGTCGAGCAGCTTGGCTATGTAGAGTTCCCAAAGCCTATCAACGCCGACGACGTCGTAGAGTCCGCTGAACTCTTCGTTGTCGAACGGCCAAAGCCAATCGGCACCCTTTTCCGGATGCTGGATCGGGACGAAGTGAACCGAGCGTATGATGCCGTCGGGCCGCATCGCGTCAACGATATTCTGCGCATCGGGACGGGCGCGTGGATCGTTATCGATCTCGGCCCCGATCGAAAAACGCATCCCGCGCCGCAGGCCTTCAGAAACGATGGCGGCATGCGCGATGTCAACGCCCGCCGTTTCGGCGGCTCCCAGTAAATCGCCGGCCTGAGCCAGCTTGAGCGCCCGCCGAACGGTGTTGACGGCACCCGGATCTTCGAACGTCAAGTAGTTGACGTGGTCGGCGACCATCAAAAATCGCGGCGACGCGCGACGGCAGGCGTGGTAGAACCAGAGAAAGAGCATCCGCGCCGAATATGCGATCGGACGCTCCTCGGTGTAGGGCCGGTGTTCACCCTTTGCGTGGCCGTGGACGTCCGGAATGGCTGCGATCCGAGGATCGCTCATAAGAACGTACGCGCCGAGGTCGCCACCTTCGCTAAAGTTGGCGTCTAGCCTCGGTAGCCCTCCATCTGGAGAAGACGAGCTTTCATCTCGAGGCCGTAGTAATAATCGTGCAGATCTCCGGTTGAGTCGACGACGCGATGGCACGGAAAGAGAAAGGGCAGCGGATTTCGGGCCATCACTCGGCCTACCGCGCGCGCCGCTTTCGGCCGACCGATCTGCGTTGCAACCCAGGCATAGGAACGCACCTCGCCCGGCGGAATGCGCGCCGCGGCGCGAAGCACGGCCTGCTCGAACGGAGTCAGGTCGCTGATATCGACGAGCGTGTCGTCGACGGTCCATGTGTTGAAGAAACCGTCGATCGCGCGAACGAGCCAAGCCGGCGCGTCGCCGGGCACGACGCGGCGGTGCAGGCGACGCTCCGCGCGATCCACCACGTTATCGGGCGTCTCTCCGGTGTCGAGGCTCACGTATGCGATTCTTTCCGACTTGAATCCGACGTAAAGCCGGCCGACCGGCGTACTCACGGCTGCGAGCACGATCGGCGGATAGACTTTCCCTTTGAGCGCGGCGATGTGCTGAATCACCTTCTTCGCCAAATCGCATGATGGTTGCGGCGGGGGCAGCGACGAGAGGCAGTATGCAACGCCTTCGTACTGTTCGTACATCACCTGGCACGACGGACAGGCATGTAGGTGGCTATGAACGGTCTCCTTGAGCGAGGCTTGGCACTCGCCGCGGAGCTCGTCCCAGAGCGCTTCGACGTCACGACATCGCATGCAGGGGGACTCCTTCGGTGGCAAATCGTCCGATTTGTGGGCCCAGAATGCGCCGCAGAATGCGCACAGCCCGATGGACGTGGGATTTGACGGTGCCGATCGGTTGATTGAGAATCTCGGCAATTTCGGGATGGCTGCGCCCTTCGATGAACCGCAACGTCGCGGCGGCGCGAAGATGCATTGGGAGCTGCAGCAGCGCTCGCTCGACGAGGGCGATCTCGGTATTCTGCTCGACGATCGCTTCGGGTTGAGGCGGCCCCTCGTTCGATTCGCGTAGGATCGCGTCGGGGTCGGCGAGAGCGTCGAGCGCGACGTTTGAGGGCCGCTTGCTCCGCAACCGGTTGCGCGTCACGTTTAGCGTAATCGTATAGAGCCAGGGCTGGAGCCGGAGGTCGCCACGCTGCTCGGGGGACATTTTGCCGAGTGCGCGGTAGGCGCGGACGAAAGCATCTTGGACGATCTCTTCGGCATCCTCACGGTTGCCGGTCATGCGCAGCGCAAAGCCGTACAGCCGCCGCTGGTAGTCGTCGACTATTCGCTCGAAGTTCGCCACGCTTGGGCTGAGATCAGCCGGGTGTCGCGTCGCCGCGGTTCGCCCTGGCGTCGTCGCTGAAGGCACGTGTACTCCCGTGAGGAGTGGTGCGAGCGCGCTCATACAGTGCCCCCGACCACCACTGTCAGGGCCGTGGTTTCACACTCGCGGCAAAAACCCCTGAGGGACCGGAGGGGATTTCCGCCTCGCTCCTAAAGCTGAGCCATGCCGCTTCGCCCGGGCGCCGGCCCGAAGTCTGCAAAAACCGCTTGGTCTCACTAGGAGAGGAAGCGGTTTTTTTGTTTTCGCTCGCGTGATTTGAAAGGTGCGATCCATGCAGCAAGCCATCGAGCCCACGGAGATTTCGCTGGATGCGTACACGCTGTGCAGCTTCCTGCCCGATATCAACTCCGCGCGAGCCCTTCCGCTCGCGCTCATCGGGTATCGCCAGGGCGAGGATCCGTGGTTCGTATGGCTCGTTCCGAAGGAAGGGGTCGATCCCGGCGGTCTTACCCAGGATCCCTACTATGCAAAAGTGTTACGCGACCCGCACGGATACTTCAAGAGGAAGCTGGCGAAGTACGTCGAGGAGACGGGCTGCGTCAAACGCGGTATCGAGATGCTGATTGACTGTCATCAGAATCACCTCGCATTCACGCCGCTTACGGAGTTGGGGGAGCGACCGTTCCGGCACCCGTTGCAAGTGGAGCTGGTCGGAGCGTTTTAACCGCTCGTATCGAGCGAGTATACGTGATGCTCACCGGAACCGAGACCGAGCCTAGGCTCTGTGCGAGCCGGGCCTTCAGCGTCAACGTCACGTTTAAAGCCACGAGCGTCCCGCTGTCGAGCGCGTAATAGGCGAAGCCGTCCATACGCATGCTTCCGGAAACCAGCGTTCGGGCAGAGCCGGGCAGCGGCCCGGTCATCGCACCCGCGGCCTGGAAATTCACCGCAACCGTCGGGCGGCCGTCGATCGGGCCGCCGGTAGCGCGTCGCAAAAACCCTTGCAGAACCGCCTCCGCGCCCAGCGGTGAGGTCGCCGAGAATGGTACGCGGCCTCGCAAGGCGCGCAGGTCTCGAAGCGTGGCGGCGTCGAGGCGCACCGCGAACGGTTGATTGAGAATCGTCAGAAAATCCGGATCGTCGTCAACCCGGTCTTCGAACGTGCCGTCCGGAAGAAGGACCTGGACGAACCGAGCTTCGGCCCGGCTTTCTCCGTCCGGTCCGCTGCGCGTGTATTGCGCTCGCGCTTCGAAACGCAAACCCGCACCTTCGCGGCGCACGGTTAGGCCCTCGCTGCCGGCGTACGAGACCTTCGAAGACGTCGCTGCCGATTCGATGCGGTACAGGTCTTCGCCGGACGCCTCGTACTGAACGTCGGCGCAGACCGGACCGATCACCGCCAAGAACGCGGCAACCAGGACAACGCCAACTCTTATTGCGGGCTCCGTTTCTCCCGAGCGGGGACTTTATTCCTACAGTATCATTCGCTGCAAGAGCGAGCCTCGCCGAGTCAGCCCCAGCGCAGCGCAGCGCGACGTCGCGTCGCGAGGAAGAAGCGAATATCGGCGGTTCCTTCACAGACGACGACCGCCTCGGCGTCGGCAAAAATGCGACCGTCGATGTCAATGGTGAAATCACCCTTTGCGAGGCCGGCGAGCGTACGGTGGACGCTGCGCGAGAACTTGTCATGCGGCGCTCTCGAGCCGATCGCTTCCCGTACGGCAAACGCGAGCACGTCGCGGACTCGCAACGGCGTCGCGAGCGCGAAGGCACTCGAGCCGCCGATTGCGACGGCGTGGAGGTCGAGCGGAACCTTCACGCGGATCATCAGCCGTCATTTTCTTCCGCATCGAGGAGCTGCCTGCCGGTGGGGATAAATGAATTGGCCAATGTCCTTCGGGAACGTGCCGCCCGACATGCTGGCTGGTGCAGTCGAGAAGATTCTCGCGAAAATGGACGAGACCCATCTCGCCGCCTTCTACGAACGCGAGCTTCCCACGCTGCCGTCCGACGCGGTGCGCGCGTTCGTCGAAGCGCTCTTCTCCGCGTTTCGCGATCGCGGAGAATCGTCAGAAGACGTCGCCGAAGGTGCGGGTACAACACTCGATGCTATTGCAAAGCGCGACTCGGCCGCCGTCAGCGCATTGGTCGTGTACGCGCGGGGAAATGCCGACTTGTTAAGGGAGGCAACGACGGCTTTCGTCGAACGGCGCCCCGACCTGATCGCAACGCTTCCACCGACGCTCCGCGAGGCCTTGGCCGAGCGACTGACTCGGAGCACCCCCCTGTCCTAAGCGTCGTGAGCGTAGTCGAAGGGTGAGCGAGCGACGACGTCGTCGTTCCGACGACGAGTCCGGCGGCGGACTGCCGCTCTTTCCGCTGGTTATGGTCGTGATTTTGGCGGGATTGCTCTTGGGCGGCGGGCTCGCGCGCTTTTTCGGCGGCGCGAAGAACGCGCCGAGTGCCACGCCGATACCGCTTGCTGCGCTTCCCTCACCGGTTCGAACACCGACGCCAATGCCGACCGCGCAACCCACCGTCACGCCGGAGCCGACGAAACCTGCAGGCCCGACGCCTCACTCCTCCGCGCCGGCGAGTGCGACGCCGAGCGCGCCGCCGGCAACCGCGACGCCCGCAAACGTGACGACATCGAGCCCGCATCCGAAGCCGATGCGAAGCCCGACGCCGCACGCAGTAACCGCTCCGGCCGTCGCCCAGTGGACGGAAACGCCGGGACCGAAGGCGACACTATCGCCAACCTCAGCGCCGAGCAAGCCGCATGCAGCGCCAACGGTGTCGTCAGCGCCGACGGCGGGAGCGGCCGACGACCGCGCTGCATCGCTGGTCCGCTCGTATCTTGGCGCGCTCGCGAGCGGCGATAAAACGAGAGCGACGTCCTATCTCGCGCATGGAACGCCGACCGAGACGTTCATGACTTCGGATTCGCAGATCGAATCGATCCGTTCCGCGAATGTCGGGGCGCAGCATTATCAAGTGACCGCCGACGTTCAAACGAGCAGCGGTGAATACTACGTCACATTTACGGTCGAGCAAGGCCCTACGGGGTTACAAATAACCGACCACTACTCCATAAAGCCCAAATAAAAAAGCCTTGATTTGAGCTAAATCAGAGCTTTTTAGGCCTCGGCGCCTAACCCCGTCGTAGCGCGAACTTGCAGCTGATCGAACATCGCCTCGGATTCGCGGTCGCGAGCCAGCAGCGTGCCGATGATCGCCCCGGCGAAGCCGATTGGAATCGAAACGATGCCTGGATTTTCGAGCGGAAAGATGGCGCGATCTCCGAGTGCCACCGGGCTAAGTGCGATCAAAGCCAGGGACGAAACCAAGCCGGCGAGCATGCCGGCGATCGCGCCCATGCGCGCGAAACGCCGCCACCAGAGCGCGAGTAAAATCACCGGCACGTTTGCGCTTGCGGCCACCGCAAAGGCGAGCCCCACGAGAAACGCGACGTTGAAACCGCGCAGCACGATCGAGAGCGCGATCGCAAGCGCGCCGACGATCAGCGCCGTCGTGCGAGCCACGAATAAGTGCTCCGTTTCATCGCCGTGACCGTCGCGAACGAGGCTAAACCAAATGTCGTGTGCGAAAGCCGATGAGGCAGTGAGCGTGAGACCGGCAACGACCGCCAAGATGGTCGCGAACGCGACGGCAGCCACGAACGCCGCAAACAGCGAGCCTCCAACCTGCTCCGCGAGCAGCGGAGCGGCAAGATTGCTGTCGGGCGTGGGAACGATGTAGCCGTTCTCCCTGAGCTGCGAGTTGAGCGCGTCTTGCTGTTGCGGGTGGTGAGCGATGTAGCGGATTGCTTGCCCGGCGTACATCCGACGCCCGATGTGTTCCTTACCGACGATCGTCGCCGCGCCCAAGCCCATGAATGAGGTCGTGAGATAGAATATGCCGATCAGCACCATCGCCCAAGCAACCGATATGCGGGCAGCCTTCGCCGACGGCACCGTGAAGAAGCGCATCAAGATGTGTGGCAACCCGGCCGTTCCGAGCACCAGCGCGAGGCCCAGCGATACCAGATTCCATGCGCCTAGCGCGCCGTGGAAGAGCAGACCCGGCTGTAGCAGATTGGAAGCATGCCCCGCCCCCGGCACGGCAGCCGCTGCATGTAAGAACTCCCCGAACGAGAAGTGAAAGTGCCGCAGCGCGAGCACCGAGAGTCCGAGCGCGGTAGCGAGCAGCATGCCGCCTTTGATGATCTGGACCCACGTCGTGGCGAGCATTCCGCCGAAGAGCACGTAGACGAGCATCAGGACGCCGACGATGACGATCCCCAAGACGTCTCCGAAGCGCGGAAGAAGTAGGTTCACCAAAGCGCTTACCCCAACCATTTGCGCGATCAGGTATAAGAGCGTGATCACCAGCGTTGAAACGGCCGCAATCGCGCGCACTCCGCGTCCCCGCAATCGGAACGACATGAGGTCTGCGATGGTGTACTTGCCGGTGTTGCGCAACGGTTCCGCAACCAGCAAGAGGACGGCTAAAAATGCTACCAGCCATCCGACCGAGTACATAAATCCGTCGAAACCATAGAATGCCACCAAGCCCGTTATCCCGAGAAACGACGCGGCGGAAACGTACTCGCCCGCGATCGCCCAACCGTTTTGCAAGCCCCCGATACGGCGATGAGCGGCGTAAAAACCGCGGCTCGTTCGACTCTGGCCCGAAGCCCAACCGGTCACCACGAGCGTGATGCCCATGAAGATCGCGAACATCACCAGCGACGGCTGTGCGGTCACGATTGCGAGTCTAAGAGTTCGTGCGTTTCCCGCCGGCGGATTTGAGCGGCTCGGAGGTCGAATCTCCGCGCTCGCCGCAGATACAGCGCAAGCAGGATCCAGGCCATCGCAAACTGCGAAAGCGCAAAGCAATATGCGAGGGTCAATGGTCCGATGACGGGCCGGCTCATCGTATTCGGAAACCACCCGACGGAAATGGGAAGCGCAAGATAGTAGGCGATGAAGAAGATCGTCGCCGGGATCACGAAGCGGCGTCGCGAACGCAGCAGCCCGCGAAACTCAGGTTCGGCCGCAAGCTCGTCCCAGGGTGTCGGATTGGCGCGGTGCCGCACTATTCTTCGTCCGGCCAGCCCGCGAGCTCGCCGATCGCAGCGCTCTTGAGCACCCGCAGACCTAGCATCGCACACTTCATACGCGTCGGGCTTATCCCGATCCCTACGTCTTCCAGCACGACGTCTTTTGAAAGCGTAGCGACGTCGCTGAGCTTCATGCCTTTGACCCGTTCGGTCAGCATTGATGCGGAGGCTTGACTGATGGCGCAGCCCTTGCCGGAGAACCTTACGTCGCTAACGACCCCGTCGTCGACCTTCAGCTCCATGCGGATCTGATCTCCGCAGAGCGGGTTTAAGTCTTCCGCGGTCGCGTCGTAACGCTCGAGCTTCCCGAAGTTACGGGGATTGCGATAGTGATCGAGGATGTAGTCGCGATAAAAATCATCCACGGCGCGAGCCGCTAAATCCCGAAGACGCGCGCCGCTTTTGCGAGCCCGTCGCAGAGCACATCTACGTCGGCCTCGGTATTATAGATGTAAAACGACGCGCGCGCGGTCGCCGACCATCCCATCTTTTCCATCAGGGGCATCGTACAGTGGTGACCCGCACGTACGCAGACCCCCTCAGTATCCAAGATTGACGCGAGATCGTGCGCGTGAACGTCGGCTAGGTTGAACGAGATGACCCCCGAGACGAGCTCCGGATCGCGGGGTCCGTAGATTGCGAGGCCGCGCGGTTCGAACTCCGAGAGGCGCTCCAGCGCGTAGCCGGTCAGCAGTCGCTCGTGCTCTCGAACCCACGTCATTCCCACGATTTCGAGATATTCTATGGCTGCGCCGAATGCGATGGCATCGGCGATGTTGCTCGTCCCTGCTTCAAACCTGCGCGGCGGATCGCTAAACGTCGTGCGATCGTAGCCGACCTTGCGGATCATGTCGCCGCCCGAGAAGAAGGGAGGCATCGCTTCCAACAGTGCGCGCTTTCCGTAGAGCGCTCCAATTCCAGTCGGCCCAAGCATCTTGTGACCGCTGAAGGTATAGAAGTCTACGTCTAGCGACTTGACGTCGACCGGCAGATGCGGTGCACCCTGAGCTCCGTCGACAAGAACGACCGCGCCGGCCGCATGAGCGCGCGCAACGATGAGCTCGAGCGGAGCGATCGTCCCGAGCGTGTTGCTGACGTGCGCGCAGGCAACGACCTTACAGCCGTCGAGGAGCTCGTCGAGATCGTCGAGCACGTAAAGGCCGCGTTCGTCTACCGGGATAAAGCGCAGTTCGGCGCCCGTCCGCTCCGCCAGCAGTTGCCAGGGCACCAGATCGGAATGGTGTTCGAGCTCGGTGAGCAGAATCGCGTCTCCGGAGCGCAGATGCGTGTCTCCCCAGGAGTAGGCGACGAGGTTGATCGCTTCGGTGGTGTTGCGCACCCACACGATCTCGGACGTTTCGGCTCCGACAAAGCGAGCAACCTTGACGCGCGCCCGCTCGTATTCCGCCGTCGCGCGTGCGGCAATTTCGTAGACGCCGCGATGAATGTTAGCGTTGTACTGCTCGTAATAATCAACCAGCGCTTGGATCACGACGCGCGGCTTTTGTGAGGTGGCGGCCGAATCGAGGTAAACGAGCCGCTTGCCGCGCGACGTCGGCCGCTGCAGAATCGGAAAGTCCGCGATGATCCGCTCGGTCTTACCAAGCGCGTCAGCGCATCGAGACGCGTCATCCGAGTCGAAGGATGACCTGCTGATAACCTGCCTCACGACAACCTCGCCGTCAGCGCTGCGCGAATTTCGTCGCGAAGGCCCGACGAAGGAAAGTGCTCGATCGCGGGCTCGAAAAAGCCCAACGCGATCATGCGCTCCGCCGCTGGCCGCTCGATGCCGCGGCTCTCCATGTAGAAAATCTGCTCGGCATCGATCGCGCCGACCGTTGCGCCGTGGTAGGCTTTTACGTCGTTAGCGCCGATCTCCAGAGCAGGTACGGAATCAACGTGAGCCGTCTGCGAGAGCAGGAGCGCGTCGTCGCGCAGCCGCGCATCACTTCCTTGGGCGTGCGGTGCGATGCGAATGTTCCCGAGGAAGCGTGCCTGGCCGCGCTCGCTCGCCGCGGATTTAACGAGCGTCTCCGACGTCGCTCCGCCGGCCAGATGTTCCACCGTGCTGACCAGATCGACGTGCTGGGCGGCGCGCGGAAAGAAGAGCGCGGTCAGATGTGCTTGCGCCCCGGGCTCTTCGATCGATACCCGCACGTCGCCCGCGGCGAGATCGGCGCCGAGCTCGGCCAGGCACCACGCGATCCGCGAATCGCGGCCGGGCCGCGCCGCGCGGTTCGAGATCACGCGCGCACCGTTGCCGGCTTGCTGTAAGGTCGCGTAGGTCACGTCGGCGTGTTCGCCGCTCACGACCTCGGTAGCGCCGCACAAAAGAGCTCCGGCGCCGGCCGTGACGCGTTCGACGAGGGTGACGCGCGCGCCACGTTCGACTAGCACGACGGTCCACGGAAAGATCGCGGCGCCGGGCTGCACGTCGTAGCGTATGACGATCGGCTCGTCGCAAGCGTGGTCGGCAGGCACGTACGCGAAAACGCCGAGGCCCGCAAAAGCCTGCGCGAGTGCGCCGAACTTGGTTGCCGCGATGCCGGTCGAGCCGAATGCTCGAGCGAAAAGCTCGGGATGCTCACGCGCCGCCGTCGCGAGATCGCAGATCACGGCGGAGCGGTCGGTGCTTTCGACGCGTACGCTCTGCGGGGAAGCCTCGATTGCTGCCGCCTCAGGAACGATCGCTTCGAAATCTACTCGCCAAAATCGTCCCGGCTTCTCGCGGCCGCTTGCCGTTGAAAAGAAACGGTCGAGCGCGCGGATTCGCGCTTCGCGCGCGAGCGGCGCACCTTCGAAAGAGGCGAGCCGCGCGTAAAGTTCGTCCGCCTGCGGCACGGACGACGTCAGGGTGCTAGACAATCGCAGCGGTCTCTTCGCGAATCTTGTCGTACCCTTCGCGCTCGATGCGGTGGGCGAGGTCATGACCGCCGGTCTTGACGATTCGTCCATCAATCATGACGTGCACGACGTCCGGAGTTACATACTGCAAGATGCGCGGGTAGTGCGTGATGATCAGAAAGCCGGTGCTACGCCCTTCATCGCTCGCGCGCAGCGCGGCGATCGAGTCGCCGACATCTTTTAGCGCGTCGATGTCGAGCCCCGAATCGGTCTCGTCCATGATCGCGTACTTCGGAGCGAGCACCGCAAGTTGCAGCATCTCGAGCCGCTTTTTCTCTCCGCCGGAGAAGCCGTCGTTCAGATAGCGCCCCATAAAGGACGGATCGATGCCAAGCTGCTCCATCTTTTCGAGAAGGAGCGCGCGGAACTTCGCCGGCGGAAGATCGCCGGGGCGTTCGGCCTGACGCGCTGCGTGCAGAAAGTTGGCGACCTTGACTCCCGGAATCGCGGCCGGATACTGGAATGAGAGAAAGAGGCCGGCGCGCGCCCGCTTGTCGGGGCTCAAAGCCAGCAGATCCTGGCCGTCGAGCTCGACGCTGCCGGTGACTGCGTATTGAGGATGACCGGTGAGCGAGAAGGCAAGCGTCGATTTGCCGCTTCCGTTGGGACCCATTAGGGCATGAACTCGCCCCCGCTCGACCCTCAGGTCGATCCCCTTGAGAATTTCGTTGCCGCCGATGCGGCAACGAAGGTTTGAGATGCGTAGACCTTGCTCGGGCATGCGATTTATGGTAGCCGAGGCTCTCTTAGAAAGTCAAGGAAAAACTTTACTATCTAGGCTATTTCGTGCTAGGATAACGCGGTAAATGCACGCCGATCGCTTCTTTCAGACAACCCGAGGAAAGATCGTGAGCGAACTGCGCCGCCGCGGTTCGGCTTCGGCGACTGATTTGGCACGATCGTTTGGGCTCTCTCCGAACGCGGTCCGCCAGCAGCTGATGGTCCTCGAGCGTGACGGACTCGTCGCCGAGACCCCCGTCAGGCGGGGCCCCACTAAGCCCACCTACGAGTTCTCGCTGACTCCCGATGCCGATAAGCTCTTTCCGCAGGCCTACGACAAGATGCTGACCGCCGTTTTGCGCGAGCTTCGCAGTCAGTTCGGTACGGAGGGAGTCGAGCAAGTCTTCGCGGGCCTCTCGCGGCGGGCGATCGACCGGGCGCGCCTATCGGTGACTTCCGGCGACCCCGAGCAAAAGGTGGCCCAGCTTACCGAGATGCTTCGCAAGAGCGGAGTCGTCGCCGAGTACAGCTTGATCGAGGGCGGCTTCGCGCTGCACGAACACAACTGTCCCTATTCGAACGCGGCAAAAGAGAATCCGGAGGTTTGCCAGGTGATCCACCACGTGATCGACGAGACCCTGGGCGGGGTGCACGCGCAGACCGAGTCGCTCGCCCATGGCGGAAAAGAGTGCCGTTTTGAGTTACATCCCACAGAGACGGTGAGTTAATATGGATTTTCCGAAGTTTCAGCGATTGGTCGAAGAGCGCGGCGGGTTCCGCACGATGGAGAACGCCACCGCGAGCGGTGAGTACTTCAGCGATTCGTGCGGCGACATGTACAACTTCTTTTTGAAGGTTGGGCCGGGCGCGATTATCGAGGACATTTCGTACTTCACCACCGGATGCGGATTCGGAACCGCGACTTGCAGCCTCGTGGTCGGCATCGCAAAAGGAAAAACGATCGATGAAGCCGCCGCAATCTCTGCCAACGATATCGAACGCGAGCTCGACGGCTATCCGGAGAAGAAGAAAGATTATCCCGAGCGCGCGCTCGAGGCGCTGCAAGTAGCGATCGCCGATTATCGCGGCAAAGTGGCGTCCGGAGCGGTGCCGGATTACGCGACGATGCCGCGTGCAGCTGCTGCTTCTGCCGCGCAGCCCGAACCGGCTGCGACAAGCCCGTCCAGCAACGGCTCGGGCGACCCAAGGCTCGTCATAAACTTACGCTAAAGCTTCGCTAGGATTTCGTCGACGGAGCCGATCTCGCCGATGCGCGGGAAGATGATCCGCAGCGCGCGATCGTGCGCCTCTTCAACGCGATCGGTCATCGCGTCGGATGCGAAGGTAAGATTGTAGGCGCGCTCCCACGCGTCGCGGGCCGTCGACTCGACGCCGAGGCTCGTCGAAACTCCACACAGAACGATGTTCGTAATCCCGCGACGGCGCAGCTGTAAATCGAGATCGGTACCGTAGAACGCACCCCACTGGCGCTTGTGAATCAGAATATCGCGCGAAGCGTCCGCCTTGAGCTCGTCGGCGTACTCAAAGAAGTTCGTGGGAAACCCGCTTTGCCGCGGAGTAGACTCGGCGCGCGTCTTGAGCGCGTCGGCTCTGCCGGGGGACCAGCCGACCCGGACAAGCACGACCGGACGTCCTTTCGCGCGAAAGGCGTTGACGAGACGGACGACGTTTACCAGCACGTCGGAGGCGGGATGGACCGTCGGCCCGTTAACGATGCCTTTTTGCATGTCGATCACGACGAGTGCCGTATTGGGATCGAGTGTTGTTATCGGCATAACGGGACGACCACTTTGACCTCGTAGCGGGATGTCTTACGTGAGGGGTCGGGGAGCGATTCGAAGAGCGTCAAGCGCTCGACTTCTACGAGGATTGGCGGAAACTCGACGAGCGGGAGCGGGCGCTTTGACTCCTTGACGCGCGCGATCGTCACGTGTGCTACCGCGTCGTCCTTGAAGTCGAAGCCGAGCCGCGCGTAGGCACCCCTGACGCTTTGCGCGAGCTCGCGAAACGGTGCGCCCTGCTCGCGGGCGCCGACGTAGACCACGCGCGGCCTGCGTTCGTGCGGAAAGGCGCCGAGTTTGTCGAGCATTAGCGCGAACGGCTTTGCCGGCGAACCTGCCGCGCTCAACTCCGAAACGACCTCTTCACAGAGCGCCGGCTCGACGTAGCCCAAGAACGCAAGCGTGACGTGAAGCTTTTCGGGCGTTTCGTACCTCGCATCGAAGCCCATCTTGCGCAACGTTTGCGAAACGGCGGCGCATCGGGCGCGAGCGTCTTCGCGCAGATCAATCCCGACGAAGAGCTTGCGCTTGCGCGGTGGCGCGTCAACCATTGACTATATAAGGATTTGAGCGCCGTTCGATTCCGATCGTCGTGAAAGGTCCGTGGCCCGGAACGACTTGCGTGGCGTCGTCGTAGGGCAGCAGTTTGCGGCGGATCGAGCCGACGATATCTTCCATTGACGTGCCGCCGAGGTCCCAACGTCCGATCGAGCCGGCAAAGAGGGTATCGCCGGTTAGGAGCGCTTTTTTCTGGCCGTCACCGATTTCGAAGCAGATGCTTCCGGGCGTATGTCCGGGCGTATGCAGAACGCGGCAGCGCACCGTCCCGAACGCGATCGCATCACCGTCGTGAAGCTCGGCATCGAGCGCGACGACCGGCGGCGGATGCTTCAGGCCGAGCCAGCGGGCCTGAAGGTCGAGCATGCGATAGAGCGGCAGATCGGCTGGATGGAGCATCGCCTGCGCTCCGGTAAGCTCTCGCAGGCGCCCCACGTCGCCGATATGATCTATGTGCGCGTGCGTATGAACCAGAAACTTGGCGTGCCAGCCGCCGCGGCTCAGACGACCGACGACTTCATCGACGCCATCGCCGCCGTCGACGACAATCGCATCGCCGCTGGTCTCGTCGACCAGAATCGTGCAATTGCAGTCGAGCGGACCGACCGCGAACGTCTGTGTAATCATCGGAACCGCTTACTCAACGTGGATGCCAAAGTCGTGGAAACCGCCGTTGAAATACCCGAGCGGCGAGCCCGGTCGCGCGCTGCAAGATATGACGTGACCGATCAGAATCGAGTGCGATCCCCACTGATATTCGTGCGCGAGCTCACAGTCAAAATGCGCGATCGTACCGTTGAGAACCGGTGCGCCGGTGGCATCGGTCGCGTAACCGATCTCGGCAAACTGACGCTCGCGAACCTTGCCGGAGAAATGCTCGGCGAGCACGCGTTGGTCACCGGCGAGCACGTTTACGCAAAAAACGCGCGAGCTCGAGATGAAGAGGTAGCTGCGAGCTTCCCGATTGACGCAGATCAGGAG
>JBAVSO010000068.1:0-27038 GCA_049695635.1 Candidatus Cybelea sp.
CGCTGTTCGGCAAACGCGTTCTAATAACGCGAGCCGGCCGGCAATCGCGTACCTTCGCTTGGGCCTTGATCGCGCGCGGAGCTCAGCCGGTCCTCGCGCCGACGATTGCATTCGCAGCATCTGACGATGCGGCCGCGGCCGAGAACGCGCTCGACACGCTCGCATCCTACGCGTGGATTCTCTTCACGTCGCGCAACGGCGTAGACGCGTTTTTCGAGCGCCTGAGTGCGCGCAACGCCGATGCGCGGGTGATTGGGAGCGCGAAAATCGCAGCGATCGGCGAGCGCACCGCGGAGCGCTTGCGCGACTACGGCGTGCGCAGCGACGCCGTCCCCGAAGCTTTTGTCGGCGAGGAAATTGCGCGTACGGTGATCGAGCGATCGCATCCTGGCGATCGCGTGCTCGTCTATCGCGCCCAAGATGCTCGCGACGTCGTGCCGCGGATGCTCGAAGAGGCAGGCCGGGTTGCAACGGTCGTACCCGCCTACAAGACCGTCGTTCCTAACGATCCCGCGTTCGCGAACAAAGCCGCGAGTGCCGACGTACTGACCTTCACCAGCGCAAGCACCGTTCGCGGCTTCGCCGAGCTGCTCGGCGGCGAACTCGCCGCGGCGCGGCTCGCGCGCGGTAAGTGCGTGGCTTGTATCGGTCCGATCACGGCACGCGCCGCAGCCCAGACGGGGCTGCAGGTCGACGTCGTCGCCGCCACCTTCACCACGGCCGGTCTGCTCGCTGCGCTCGAGGCGCACTTCGCAACGCGATCCTGATGCAGATTGCCGTCGGCATCGCTTTCGCCGCGCTCGTCGCCGGGCTCGCCTACCGAACGCGGGCACTCTCCATAAGCGGCGCGGTCACCGCTTTTGCAGTCGGCGCGATCGTTTTCGGCAGCGGCGGTTGGCGAGCAGCGGCGGTGCTCTTTGCGTTCTTTCTTCCATCCACGGTGCTCACGCAGATCGGACGAACGCGCAAACGCGCGATTGTGCAAGCGCACGGAGAGACCTCGCGCAACGGATGGCAGGTGCTCGCTAACGGCGGCGTCGCCGCCGTTTGTGCGCTCCTTGCCGCGCGCGGAAACGCAACGTTCGCGGCCGCATTCGCGGGTGCGTTCGCTGCGGCATCCGCCGATACGTGGGGCACCGAAATCGGCACGCTTTCGGGCCGCGGACCGGTCTCGATCCTCACGTTGCGGCCGTTGCCTGCAGGACGCTCCGGCGGCGTGACGCCGCTCGGTCTGATCGCGACCGTGGCGGGCGCGCTTTGCGTTGCGGCAGCGGCGGCGCTCGTCGGTATCGCGCCGTTTTGGCGGGTGGCAATCGGCGGCGTCACCGGAGCCGTTTTCGACTCGATCTTGGGTGCAAGCGCCCAAGCGTTGCGATGGTGCGAGGTCTGCGCGTGCGAGTGTGAGACGCGGCACCATGGCTGCGGAGCGACGACGGTGCTGCGCCGCGGCGTAGAGTGGATCGAAAACGACGCAGTCAATTTTGCCGCAACGCTCTGCGGCGCACTCGTCGCGGCCCTGACGTCGAGTCTGTAGGAGTTGCCGATGAAGAATGAACAGCATCTGCGGCGGCTAGCGCGCCGCCGTCCAGCCGGTAAGCACGAAGACCTTCCGCCCTTTCCAACCCGAACGTACGACATCGTTTATGCCGATCCGCCCTGGTTCTACTACGGTAGCCAGATCAAAGACGCAGCCGCGGCAAAGCACTATCCGCTGATGGATCAGGCCGAGCTCGCAGAGTTGCCGGTACGATCGATCATGAACACACGCGCGGTCCTCTTTTTGTGGTCTACGGGGCCGCGTTTGAACTTTGCCGTCAATCTCATCGAGGCTTGGGGATTACACTATCGCGGCGTCACATACGTTTGGGTCAAGACAAATAGCAAGGGCGAACCAATTCGCGGTCAGGGCGTACCGCCAACGTTCACCAAGCCCACCACGGAGTTTCTGCTCGCGGCGACGACGATGCCGACCGGCCGGCCCTTTCCGATTCTAGATCTCAGTCAAGGCCAGGTCGTGATGGAACGGCGTCGGGAGCACAGCCGCAAGCCCGCGATATTCCGCCGGCTGATCGAAGAACTCTGCGGCCGGCGCTCGCGCATCGAGCTCTTCGCTCGCGATTCGGCGAAGGAGTGGGACGCATGGGGCGCAGAGATAACAACGTAGATAAGGGAGCGTCACGACCTCTACACTCAGCGCGTTCTAGAGCGCGTCTTGAATCGGCTCGCCAAGCTGGGATACGTTCTGTTCGCCATTGCCATGATCGCGCTGGGAGTCGAGACACTCGCACTTGCCTTCGTTCACGGAACCGATGGGCTCGGCCACGGCTACGCTGCGATTCCGGTGCTTCCGTTCTTGCCGCCGATGCCGTGGTTGGCCTACATCGTGAGCGTGATTTGGATCGTCTGCGGCATCGGTCTGTTGCGCGCGGAGAGCGCGAAGAACTCCGCGACGATTCTAGGCAGCATGCTGCTCGTCTTCGCGGTATTTCTCGATGGGCCGCGCGCGACCGCGCATTTTGCGAGCATCTCGCTGCGCACGGTCGTCTTCGAAGTCGTCGCGCTCGCGAGCCTCGCATGGATGGTGAACGGCAGATCCTCGCCGCCGGCGCTTTTTACCGTAGGCCGCTATCTCTTCGCACTCAGTCTCATCGTCTTTGGCGTCGACCACTGTCTGGCGCTCGCTCCGATAGCAGCGTTGATACCGGGCTGGATTCCGTGGCACGCCTTTTGGGTTGCGTTCTTCGGAGCGGGATTCACCGCGGCCGGCATCGCAGTCGCAATCGGCTATCTGGCGCGCCCTGCGATCGCCCTGATCGGTTTGACGTATGCGATTTGGGTTGTGACGCTGCACTTGCCGAGAACCTTGGGATTCTGCGAAATCCCCGGCGCCGTGCACGACCCGGGCGAGTGGTCGAGCCTCTTCATCGCGATCGCCCTGTGGGGCGGCTCCTGGGCACTCGTCGCGGTCACGGGCGGGGGCGCCGGCGCGCTGGAATCGAAGGGATATTCGGTATGACTGCGGCGGCCAAGACCAACGCGCGGATGGGGCGAGCAACGCTTGCGTCGGTGGGCATTCACGTTCTCGTGGCGCTCGCGATCCCGGCGCTTGCCTGGACTGAGTCGAGCGCCCCACGCGTCGAGACCGTCAGCTTCACGCATATCGTTCGGGTAGAGATCAAGCCCCCGAAAGCCGTACAGCCGCCGCCCCGGGCGGTCGCGCCGCACCATAGTGCCAAGGCGATCGTCAACTTCGCGCACCACGCCCGCCTCGTCGCGGCGACGCCGCACAGGCACGCACCGCCCGCGCCGGCGATCGCGTCGAACGCACCGGTCGCCCCGGACGTCGCCGCAGTTCCGCGACCCGGAACCGGCAACGCCGATACGAACGCAATGCCGAATGCAACGCCTTCGCCTGCAAAACGAGAGGTTGCGAGCACCGGCGCCCGGCCGCAGCCCGGCGGATACCTTCCCTTCGGTGCGCAGCAGCCCGATCCGGTGCTGGACCCAGACGTTCGCAAGCAGCTCGATGCGCTCGGAACTCACGTGACGCTGACCGTCACCGTCGGCGAAGACGGCCGCACCGAGAACGTTACGTTCCAACCGCCGATCGATCCGCAACTCGAAACGCGCATTCGATCGTTGCTCGCCGATGCGAGCTGGGATCCCGCGGTCTGCGGCGGCGGCGTTTCATGCCAAGCGCAAGCGACGATTAAATTGTAGCCGACTAAGCCCTACGGCTTAGCTCGCGCACTGAGGCTCACGGAGTTTGGTGCGCGCTTTTTGCGTAACGCGGCGTGCCGCAGCGACGGGCATTATGCCGCCAGGAGCAAGCCGCGGCGGTTAGAACGCATCGAGTAAAATGGCAACGAAATCCACGTTGTGCGGCGCGCTGTTATTGAGCCTCGCCGCCTGCACTGCCGGCGGGCTTACTTCGTCGCTGCCCAATGGTCCGCAGCGCGCCGCACGGGCAACATCCTCCTACGGGGTCGTGTACTCGTTCCGGGGAGCGCCGGACGGGTACGTTCCGATGGGCGGCCTGGTTTCCGATGATTCGGGGCGCCTCTACGGGGTAACGAACTATGGCGGCTCGACCCTGCGCGGCTGCAACGGAGCCGTCGGCTGCGGTACGTTCTTCACGTTCGATCCACCTTCGGCGCAAGAAACGGTCCTCTATTCGTTTGGAAGGACTCAAGACGACGCGCAGTTACCGAACTCGCTGCTCTTTCACAATGGATCGTTTTACGGAACGAGCCAGGACGGAGGCACAAGCGCGAGCCTCGGCACGGTTTTCAAGATCACGCCGCCCGCACGCGAAGGCGGGCAATGGAACGAAACGATCCTTCACCGCTTCCACGGATCGCCGAGCGACGGTTCATCCCCGAGCCAAATAACGATCGATGCGACGGGGACGATCTACGGGGCGGCCGGGGATGGCGGGCGCGTGACCAAATGCTTCCTCGGCTGCGGCGCAATCTTTAGGCTTACGCCGCCACCGGCGGGCAAAGGGACGTGGCGCGAAACGATCCTCCACTCGTTCGGCGGAGTACCGGACGGGTCGGCACCTAGCAGCCTGATTCTCGCTCCCAGCGGAACGTTATACGGCGAAACGAACGCTGGAGGCCATTCGAGTGCGTGCGTGGGGCGACAAAACTTGGGATGCGGGACCATCTTCGCGTTAAAGCCGAGCCGGCGCGGATCGCGATGGATTGAAACGATAGTACATTCGTTCAAAGGGCCCAAGGCGCCGAAAAACGATGGTGAGTTTCCCTCCGGGATCGCGCTCACGTCAGACGGTGCACTCGACGGTGTGACGGCGTACGGAGGACCGCCGCAACGATGCTATACGCAAGGATACCCCTGGTCGGGTTGCGGCACGTTTTTTCTCCTAAAGCCCACTGCCGGCGAGCCGGCGCGATGGACCGAATCGATCCCCTATCTCTTTAAGGGCGGCGCGAGCGATGGAGCTACGCCCGACAACATCACTTCCGAAGGCCGCGGTTTCTACGGCACGACCGTAAAAGGCGGCGGAGGTTACTGCGAACGGGGCGCGGGCTGCGGCACGCTCTTCCACCTTACCCCGTCACGACGCCGCACGACGTGGACCGAAACGATAGCGCATTCGTTTAGCGGAGGTACGGCCGACGGCTTGGATCCCGGGGGTACGATTGTCGCCGATCACAACGGCTTGTATGGCATAACGCTGTACGGCGGCGCGTTCTGCCTGTTTGGCTGCGGCACGATCTACGAACTTCAACCGTAACGGAGGTGTCGGGGTCTCGCTGCGTGCACGGGTTGCGCACCTGCGGAGGGGGGCTAGAGTATTGACTTGCCGAGTGCCGAGCAGATCAGGCCGACGGCGAGCAACGCGGTTTGATTGCGATTGTCGAGAATCGGATTGATCTCGACCATTTCGATCGAACCAAGCTGTCCGCCGTCGTAGAGCATCTCCATCACCAAATGCGCTTCGCGATAGCTCAACCCGCCTTTGACGGGCGTTCCGGTTCCGGGCGCCTCGCTCGGATCGATCGCGTCCATATCGAACGAAACGTGAATCGGGCGGCCGCCGGCGCCGGCGATCGAACGCGCCTCTTCGATCACCCGGACCATCCCGAGCTTGTCAACGTCCGTCATGCTAAACGCCTGCACGCCGGACTCGCGCAGCATCTTCTTTTCCATTTGATCGACGTCGCGCAAACCGATCTGCACAGTCCGACCGGCTTTCGCAAATCCTTTTTGCAGCGCGAAATAGAGCGGCATGCCGTGAACGTTTCCGGTCGAGGAACTCCTCGGGCTGTTGATGTCGGCGTGCGCGTCGATCCAGACGAGTCCCGGAGGCTCGCCGCGCGCGCGGGTCAGGCCGTCGAGCGTTCCTACCGCGATCGAGTGATCGCCGCCGAGCACGATCGGCAGACCGCCTTCGCGTACCGCCTGCTCGACGTGGCGCGCCAAATCGTCACAGACGCTGGTGATGACGCTCAGAAACTTTGCGGAGGCATCCTCCGACTCGGCCGACTCGCGGATCGGCACGTGCAGGTTGCCGCGATCGACGATCGTGGCAATACCGAGCTTGCCGAGCGCGTCGTGCAGCTTAGCATAGCGAACCGCATACGGACCCATGTCGACGCCGCGCCGGCTCGCGCCCAGGTCCATCGGGACGCCGACGATGTCGACGCGCTGCACGGGTGAAAGTATGGTACTCACGGCGGCGGGGCCTTCGCTTTCGCGGCTTCGAGCACCCGCGCCAGCACGACGCGTATCACTCCCGCGACCGGCACGGCGACGAGCACGCCAAAGAGGCCGGCCAACTCGCCCCCGATCAAAATCGCGACGATCACGGTGAAGGCACTTAGGCGCACCTGCCGTCCGACCACCACAGGCGCGAGGAGATGCCCTTCGGCCTCGTAGATCGCAACGAAGGCGACGGTGACGAGCAGCGCGTTGATCCAACCGTTCGTCAAGACCGCCGATAGAAAAGCGGGAAGGAAGGCAAGGACCGCGCCGACGTACGGGATCAGGTCGCCGAAAAAGGCCAGCAACCCGAAAAGATACGGATACGGCACGTGCAGCAGCAGGAGCGCTAACGTGATCAGCACGCCGACGACGAAGGCGACGAGCAGCTGACCGCGGATGAATCCTCCGATGACCCCGTCGATCTCGGAGAGCAGGCTCATCGTCACGCGCCAGCGGTCCTGGGGCACGATCGCCGCGAGGCTCGCTTTCAGATTGTCGAGATCCAGCAAAAGGTAAACCGTTACCATCGGAATGACGATGAAGAGCGCGACGAGCGCGACGGTGCCGGCGAGGACGACGACGATCTGTCCGAAGACTTGCACGCCGCGCATTTCGACCCAGCGCACAATTTGCGTCGGCACCCGAGCGATTTCATCACGCAGCCATTGCGGTAGGCCTGCGATTAGCGGATCGTTCGGGTTGTTGACGAGCGAATCGAACCTGGAGACGAGATCCGGATAGTGCTTCACGAGAAGCCCGACGTCGTCCATGATATGCGGAACGATAAAGAGGGCGATCGTGAAGAGCCCGATCAGGATCGCCGCGTAGATGAGAAGGATCGCAAGCACTAGCGGCATCCGTCGCCGTAGACGACCGACCGCCGGATAAATGAGATAGGCTAGAAAGACGGACGCGATCAGAATATAGACGACGGTCCGTATTCTGACGAGTATTTCGATGACGAACTGGCCGACAAAGAAGACCAGGACGAGCAGCAACAGGACTTTTAACGCGTAGGTAACGCGAGCTTCGGTCAGCCATCTCCACGGGTTGCGCCGGGTTCCTCGCATCCGCGGCCCTTCACCGTAGGAGGGAGCAAGCCTCGTTATCGCGGCATTAGCAGGAACGCAAGCGCGAGAGAATCAAAACGGCGGCAATGTCGTGGCGTGCGGTGTCACTCCTAGCGCCTGCTCTCGGAATGGCAATCGCATCGGTCGCGCCGGCGCGTGCATATCTGCCGCCGCCGCTGGCAAGCCTGAACCACGACGTTCGCAGCCTCGCTCGACACCTGCCGGCAGCGATCGCGCTCGACGTCTTCGACCTTAACACCGGATACTACGCCGGCTTCAACGCCGGCAAGAGCATGCCCGCGGCATCGACGATCAAAGTTCCCGTTATGGTCGAAGTTTTCGCGCAGCTCGAAACCGGACGCTTCGATCTGCAGCACCGCGTGAGGCTCGAATACGTCGACAAAGATTATGGATCCGGCGATCTCTGCGACGAGCCGGTCGGCACGACCTATCCGGTCTCGGAGCTGCTCGAAAAAATGATCGACATCAGCGACAACACCGCGACGAACATGCTGATTCGGCTCGTTGGACGGCGCAATATCAACCGTCGCATGGAAGAGCTCGGTCTGACGCGCACGCACCTGGCGGGCGACGTGCGCACCGCCGGCTGGTCGATTCGTCAGACCCTGCGAACCTCCCCGGCCGATCTCGTGCACCTGCTCGCGCTGATGGCTCGCGGTGAGCTCGTTGACGAATGGTCGTCAAACGAGATGATCGCGATCCTAAAGGCCGACGAGTATAACACGCTCTTGCCCGAGCCGCTCCCGCCGGACGTGGCCATCGCGCACAAGACCGGCTCGCTCAACGACACGCTTAACGATGCCGGGATCGTTTTCGCAAGCGAAGCGCCCTACGTCATCGCGGTCATGACCACCGCGCTGCCGTCGAAAGACCTCGGACGTTCCTTCATTCATTCGGTTTCAAGACTCGCCTACGCCGACGAGCTGCGTTTCGCGCGCTGGCGCGAGGCGATGGGAATCGGAGCGCAACGGAGCGTCCCCGGCACCTCGCCCGACGCTACGTATTGGAACGCTCCGGGGAACGTGCAAGACAACTCGTCGCCTCCTAGTTATGCGCCCGCGCCGAGCGACACGTCGGTTCCCAGCGACGTGACTGAGCCGAGCGACGCGCCGGCGCCCGCCGATGCGCCCACCGCTCCTCCTACGCGTTGATCTTCGCTGAGGCGTACGTTCGCGTCAGCCACGCTTCGTAACGCGGCTCGCATCCGGTTACGATGCGATCGTAGATCGTGCGCAACCTTTGGGTGATCGGTCCGGTGTTGCCGTCGCCAACACGGCGGCGATCGACCGAGGATACCGGGCAGATGCCGACGGCCGTTCCGGTAAAAAATATTTCGTCGGCTGCGTACAGTTCGCCGCGATCGATCGAGCGCTCGACGGTCGGAACGCCAAACTCGTCGCGCGCGATATCGATGATCGCCCGGCGCGTGACGCCCTCGAGGACGTTCTGAGACGGATCGGGCGTGTAGAGCACGCCGCGTCGCACCAGAAAGATATTCTCGGCCGAACCTTCGGCGACGTGGCCGTCGTGCGATAGCAGAATCGCCTCGTCGTAGCCGTTTTGGATGGCTTCGCTCTTGGCGAGCGCGGAGTTGACGTAAAGCCCGGTAATCTTGGCGCGCGGCGGTGCCATCGTGTCGTCGGCGCGCCGCCAGGAGCTCACGCAGACGTCGAGGCAGCGGTTGCTATCAATATACTGGGTAAACGGTATTGGAACGATTGCCAACTCGTCGGGTACGTTATGCAGCCGTACCCCCACGTCTTCGGCGGCCTTGTACGCAAACGGACGAATGTATACGTCCGTTTCGTAGTGATTGCGCAAACAGAGCTCAGTCGTGATCTCGGCCAGCTCGTCGGCGCTCTTTGAAAGCTCGATCGTCAGGATCTTCGCCGAAGTCGTCAGGCGTTCGAAATGGTCGCGCACAAGCACTAGGAAGAGCTCGCGTTCGTCGGGTACCCAATAACCTCGAATCCCCTCGAAACAGCCGGTTCCATATTGGAGCCCGTGGGTGAGCAGCCCGACTTTCGCATCGTCGTAGCGTTGGAACCGGCCGTCCGCATAGACGGTGATCGACGAAAGATCCACGCCTCGTCCCTCCTTTTGGAAGGGCGGTCTTGCCTTTGCCGTCGGCAAGCTCCTTTGGCCAGGGGAAGCATCGCGGCAGGCCGTTGGGTCAAGGCTAATAACTATATGGGGTGACGCGCCAGATGAGTGCCGTCCTTTTACTGGTCGCCGCCTTCCCGGTCAAATCGGTCGCCGCGCAATCGCTCCCCGATCCGTATCAGATTTTTGCTCGCGCTCGTGCCTACTGGCACCAGCAGTCGTACCCGCCGCTGCTCGAATACAGCGTTGCCGTTAGCGTGCTCGAAGGCGGCTCGGTCAAGACGGAACGGTATTGGAGCGCCTATGACTCGGTGACGCAACAGGTCGCGGTCGATCCGATTAGCGACTACGAAAAGGCGCATCCAACCTACGCGGCACACGGCATCACTGTGAAGATCCCGCTCTTATCGTCGGTACTCGGCAAGCCGCAGCCGCCCACCGACTATCTTGGCGTCCCGCTGCTCGCCCCGAACTATACCTTCGGCATGGCCGAGATTTCGCCGACGAATGCTCCAACGTCGCCGGATCCGATGCAGGTCGTCCGCGAAGTACGGGCAGACTTTCACGATCCAAGCCCTCCCGGCCGTGACCAAGAGCCGAGCACGACGCCGAGCGCACCGCCGACCATCGAACGCGAAACCATCTACCGGCGGATATATCGCGTGACGCTGGACGGCATCGAATCTACCTACGGCGTGCCGGCTTACCACCTGCGGCTGCAGGCGCTGCGGGATCCCGGCCGCTATCGCCTCGAGCAGCTATGGGTTGATACGCGATCGTTTGCACCGATCCAGCTGGTTGAGCGCTTCAATTTCGTGGACGGACCCGGGACGAGCGTGCAGTGGCGGATCAGGTTCATGAAGAGCGAGGGTGCGCTCTACGTCTACGACGAGACCGCGCTGCGGCCGATGCGCTACGAAGGACTTGTTTACCCGCAGGCTTCCGTCGCGTTCGAGAACATCCACGCGGTCAACCAGTTGAGTCGTCCAGCGCCGCTCTTCGCGCCGCAGGCTCCGCTCATTATGACCGAGCCGTAGCCAGTTTTGCGCGCTGAGAGTGGGGTCCGGCGCGCCGACGCTAGAATCGTGACGCTGTGAGTAAACCCTATCTTCGGTTGACGCATCCGCTGGTGCGTGACGGCGAACGCTTGCGACGTGCGACGTGGGACGAGGCGCTCGATCGAGCCGCTTTGGGACTGCGCGACGCTCGCGATCGGGGCGGCGTCCGCTCCTTCGGAATGTTCAGCTGCTCGAAAGCGACCAACGAGATGAACTACATCGCTCAGAAGTTCGCTCGCTCGGTCATCGGCAGCAACAACGTCGATAGCTGCAACCGGACTTGACACGCCCCGAGCGTCGTCGGTCTGACGGCGGTCTTCGGGGCAGGCGGCGGTACGAGCTCCTACGAGGAGATCGAGCGTACCGACCTAGTCGTCCTGTGGGGGTCGAATGCGCGCGAGACGCATCCGATCTTCTTCCATCACGTGTTGCGCGGGATTCACAACGGCGCGAAGCTCTACGTCGTCGATCCGCGGCGCACGACCAGCGCGCAGTGGGCGGACGGCTGGCTTGGACTCGACGTCGGATCGGACATCGCTCTCGCCAACGCCGTCGGCCGGGAAATTATCGAGCAGGGCTTAGAGAATCGTGACTTCATCGCGCGCGCCACGAGCGGGTTCGAGGATTATTGTGAGACGGTCGAACCGTACACGCTGGAGTACGCCGAGAAGACGACCGGCGTGCCGGCCGCGCTCATCCGCGAGCTCGCCCATGCCTACGCGCTGGCCGAGCGCGCGGAAATCTGCTGGACGCTCGGCATCACCGAGCATCACAATGCCGTCGACAACGTGCGTTCCCTCATCAACCTCGCGTTGCTCTGCGGTCACGTCGGGCGATACGGTTCGGGCGTGAACCCGCTGCGCGGTCAGAACAACGTGCAAGGCGGCGGCGACATGGGTGCTATTCCGAATAAGTTTCCCGGCGGCCAAGATGTTGAGGACCCGGCCAGCGTTGCCAAGTTCGAGCGTGCTTGGAACGCCACGCTGCCGCTCGGGCGCGGCTGGAATCTCACCGACATGTTCCACGCAATCGAACGTCGTGAGCTCGACACGCTCTACATCATCGGAGAGAATCCGGCGCAATCGGAAGCCGACCAAACTCATGCCATCGAGCTGTTGCGCAGCCTCAAGCATCTCATCGTCCAAGACATCTTTCTCACCAAGACCGGCGAACTCGCCGAGGTGGTCTTTCCGGCGTCGGCGAGCTGGTGCGAATCCGAAGGCACCGTTACGAGCAGCGAGCGGCGCGTCCAGCGTTGCCGCAAGGCGCTCGAGCCGCCGGGCGAAGCACGCGACGACATCGCGATCCTATGCGCGCTTGCGCGCCGTCTCGGCAACGATTGGCCGGATTACAGCGCCGAGCAGGCGTGGGACGAGTGCCGCGCGCTCTCACCGTGGCACGCTGGCATGAGCTACAAGCGGCTCGACGAGCTGAACGGAATTCCCTGGCCATGTTACGACGAAAATCATCCCGGCGAGCTCTTCTTGCACGCGCGCCTCTGGGAGGCGCCGCTTTCGGGTGAGCGCGCGCCGTTCGCTTCGGTCGAACACGATCCGCCGGTGGAGGCGCTCGATGAAGAGTATCCGGTGCGGCTGACGACCGGACGGCGGTTGGACTCGTTCAATACCGGCGTGCAGAGCGGCGGTTACTCGTCGCCGCTTCGGCGCGGAGAGACCCTCGACATCTCACCGCAAGACGCGGAGCGCTACGGCGTTACCGACGGCGAGCCGGTGCGCGTTACTTCGCGGCGCGGCTCGATCGTCGTACCAGTCCGTATCGATCCTGGACTGCGACCCGGCCTGGTCTTTACGACCTTTCACTTCAACGATGCGATCGCGACGAATCTGCTCACGATCGATGCTACCGATCCAAAGTCGGGCACCGCGGAGTTCAAAGCCTGCGCGGTCCGCATCGACGCGGGTAAGTAATGGATCTGCGCTTTACGTCGGACGAGGCAACGGGCGAGGAGCGCGCCGCCGTTGACAATGCGCTCGGCGGCGCAAGCGACGCTGCGACCGGCGCGGCCGCGCGCTCTCGACGCCATCTACTGCTTCCCGCGCTGCATGCGCTGCAAGACCGCATGGGTTGGATCAGCGCCGGTGCGCTGAACTACGTTGGCCGGCGTCTGGATGTCGCGCCGGCGGAGGTTTACGGGGTCGCGACCTTTTACGCGCTACTTTCAACAAAGCCTCGTCCGCCGCGAGTCGTCCACGTCTGCGACGACATTGCCTGTATCTGCGCCGGCGCCGAGTCGCTCTGCACCTCGCTCGAAGCAACGTTCGGTTCCGCGGGCGAGAGCGCCGATGGCCGGACGACGTGGCTTCGCAGCCCGTGCCTTGGACTGTGCGACCGCGCGCCGGCCGCACTCGTAACGGAGGCCGGCGCTGCTCCGTCGGCGCGTCAACTGGCACCGGTTAACGCACATCGGTTGAGCAGCGCGATGACGGGGGATGCGCCTGCCCGCAGCGGCATCGAAGCACACGGCAGCGCTGCAACGATGCCGCACATCGGCGGCACCGAGCTTCGATTGCTGCGCCGGATAGGAAAGATAAATCCCGACAGTCTCGACGATTACCGCGCGCACGGCGGCTATCGGGCCCTGCGCGAAGCTTTCGAGTTTGGCCCAGAGCGGGTCATCGCGGAGATAGATGCCTCGAAGCTCTTAGGACGCGGCGGCGCGGCCTTCCCCACCGGTCGCAAGATGGGAGCGGTGGCGCACGCCCCGGCACGCCCTCATTACCTGATCTGCAACGCTGACGAATCCGAGCCCGGCACGTTTAAGGATCGGATCCTCATGGAATACGATCCGTATGCGATCGTCGAAGCGATGACGATTGCCGCCTACGCCATCGGCTGTGAGCAGGGCTTCATCTACGTTAGGGGCGAGTATCCGCTCGCGACCCAGCGCATCGGCAATGCGATCGAACAGGCGCGCAAGCACGGACTGCTCGGCAACGACGTGCTAGGGAGAGGAGTGCGTTTCGATATCGAGATTCGCCGCGGCGCCGGTGCGTATATTTGCGGTGAGGAGACGGCGCTCTTCAATTCGATCGAAGGGAAGCGCGGCGAGCCGCGCAACAAGCCGCCCTTTCCAGTAGAGGCGGGCCTTTTTGGTAAACCGACGCAAATTAACAACGTCGAAACGCTCGTCAACCTTCCGGTTATTCTCGTCGAGGGAGGCGCAGCGTTCGCACGCGTCGGAACGCCCGGGTCGACCGGAACTCGGCTCTTCTCTCTCTCCGGCGCGATCGAGCACCCCGGGCTCTACGAAGTCCCGCACGGAACCACCCTGGGCGCGCTGATCGAGCTGGCGGGAGGCGTTCCCGATGAAGAGCGATTACGGGCTATTCTGCTCGGCGGCGCGGCCGGCGCGATGGTCTCGCCCGACGCGCTGACGATGCCGTTGACGTTTGAAGATGCTCGTGCCGCCGGTGCGACGCTTGGTTCGGGTGTGGTGATGCTCTTTGCCGAGGGCGTCGAACTGATCGAAATCCTACGCCGCATCGCGCGGTTCTTTCGCGACGAATCGTGCGGCCAGTGCGTGCCGTGCCGGGTGGGCACCGTTCGTCAGGAAGAGGCGCTGGAGCGGTTAGCGTCGGTGCAGTGCACGGATGCGCAGCGGACGCGGGACGTCGCGCTGCTCAATGAGATCGGACGCGCCATGCGCGATGCGTCGATCTGCGGACTCGGTCAAACTGCCGCCAACGTGATAGAGACGGCTCAAACTCATCTGAGAGTCTTGGGAGGGGAGGTACCGGGATGATTCGTGGGCCGATTCCACGCGCGCCGGCGCTGCCGCCCAAACCGCTGGTCGAGATAACGGTTGACGGCACCGCGGTTGGTGTTCCGGCCGGCTCGACGATTCTCGATGCGTGCGCGGGAGCGGGCGTGGATACGCCGACGCTCTGTTTTCTCGAGTCGCTCACGCCTGTGAACGCCTGCCGCGTCTGCGTCGTCGAGTTGGAGGGTTCCCGCGTTCTGGTACCAGCCTGTGCGCGCCGAGTCGAACCCGGCATGGTCATTCACACCGATTCGCAACGCGTGCGCCACAGCCGTAAGATGGTGCTCGAATTTCTCGCTTCGTCGGTTGACCTCTCGACCGCCCCCGACGCCCAGCGCTTCTGCGAGCGATACGGAGCCGAGGCTACGCGATACGGCGAGGCGCCGGAAGCGGTTGCGCAACCGATCAAGGTGGACAACGCGCTCTACGTGCGCGATTATGCCAAGTGCATTCTCTGCTACAAGTGCGTCGAAGCCTGCGGCGTCGACGCACAGAATACGTTTGCGATCGCCGTCGCCGGGCGCGGATTCGACGCACATATTTCGACCGAATACGACGTCGCACTGCCCGAATCGGCCTGTGTCTATTGCGGGAATTGTATCGGCGTCTGCCCCACCGGCGCGCTGATGTTCTCGTCGGAGCACGAAATGCGACGTAGCGGCGATTGGAAGGAAGAGCAGCAGGTCAAGACCGACACGATCTGCTCGTACTGCGGCGTCGGCTGCACGCTGACGCTGCACGTGCAGGATAACGAGATCGTCAAGGTTACCTCGCCGATCGAAAACGCGGTCACGAGCGGTCATCTCTGCGTCAAGGGACGCTTCGGGTACAGCTACGTGCAGAACCGCCCGCCCGACGAGGAAACCTCGCCTTGATCCTTTCAAAGGGTGACGCCATGGAAGCCGCTCGTCCCGGCCGCAGCGTTGAGGTGGAGGCCATCGCGCTCGACGGCAACGCGCAGTCGCGCAAGTACGATCGTGTCGTCACGGAGGAACCGCTCGAGCTCCGGCTCGTTGCGGGCGGCATGCAGCGCACGCTCGCGGTCACGATGCGGACGCCCGGCAACGATTTCGAGCTCGCGGGCGGCTTCGTTTACGGCGAAGGTATCATTCGCCGCCACGACGAGATCGCGGAGCTGACGTATTGCATCGATCCGGCCGTCGATCCCGCGCAGCGTTATAACATCGTTACCATCGAGCTGCGCGCAGGACGCCCGGCGCCCGATTTCGCGCGATTCGAACGCCACTTCACGATGAGCAGTGCCTGCGGCGTCTGCGGCCGCGCTCAGCTCGAATCGCTGCGCGAGCTCGGCGCGGCTCCGATCGTCGACGACGTCTGCGTGGCGGCGCGGCTTCTCTACAAGTTGCCTGAACGCATGCGCGAAGCGCAGCGCACTTTCGCGACAACCGGTGGCCTGCATGCGGCCGCGCTCTTCGACGAGCGCGGCGATATGCTGGCGCTCCGAGAAGACGTCGGCCGTCATAACGCGGTCGACAAAGTCGTCGGTTGGGCACTGCTCAACGGTCAGCTGCCGCTTGGGCGCCGCATCCTGATGGTTAGCGGGCGCGCGAGCTACGAGATTCTGCAGAAGGCGGTCATGGCGGGGGTTCCGATCGTCGCATCGGTCTCGGCTCCGAGCAGCCTTGCGGTCGAGCTGGCGCGCGAGTTCGATGTAACGCTCGCCGGATTCCTACGCGGGGAGCGAGCCAATATCTACGCCGCATCCGAGCGTATCGCCGAATAAAAACCTGATTGGAGGAAATATCCATAAGTTTCGTCCGGCTTGGTCTTTATATGCTAGCCGTCTGCTCGGTAGCGGCGGCTCTCGATCTGTACGTCGCGCATTCGGGGCGCCACCGTTTTCGGGGGCTGCTCTCGGTGCTGACGTTTCCCCAAGGCAAGCTCGTTTCGACGATTCCCATCACGCGCTTCGCGACCGGTATTTGTTCGGGCAACGTCGTCGCGCAATGGCGATATCCGGCCGGCGGCAAGCGAATCAAGACGGTGGCGCGGTATGAATACGGAGTCAGCGGGCTGGCTATTTCAGTGAAGTAAGCAGAAACTCGCATAAAAGCTCGTTGAAAACTGCAGGGTTATCGGCATTGGCGACGTGGCCGGCGTCGCGAATCGTCGCGAGCGCAGCGCCGGGGATGGCCGCCGCGATCTCTTCGGCGAGCGTTCGAGGTGCGACGACGTCGTGCTCGCCGTAGGCAACGAGCGCCGGTACGTCGATACTCGGCAAGAGGTCGCGATAGTTGCCGGTCCACGTAGCTTGCGTAGCCGCGAGAAAACACTCGACGGACTTACATGCGAACTGCTCGATCGTTTCGCGCAGGCGGTCCGGCGGAAGCCCCAGCTTCGCTGCGCGAAGCTGACCGAATGCTCGCATATCGCCGATCTCGCGCGCTTGTGCCGCGATCTGCTCCGCATACCGCTCGCCGTCGGGATAGCGCGCGAACGTCCCAAGCAAGACCATCGCCACGACGCGATCCCGTGCGTGGCGCCAAAGCTCGAAGGCGACGACGCCGCCGAGACTGCAGCCGACGAGCGTGAAGCGCCGCGCGCCGAGCGCATCGGCCACGGTGAGCACGTCTTCTGCAAAGCCTTCGCGCGTTATTAGCCTGGGATCCGGATCGGGCTTGCACGCTCCGTTTCCGCGCAGCTCGATTGCGGCGCAGAGGCGATCGCTGCCGAAAGACTCGAGCTGGTAATCCCAAATCGCGGCTGTGGAGCCGACACCGTGCACGAAGAGCAACGGCGCCTTCACGTCATCGCGACCGAAAGCGGACCCGGCCAAGCGCGCGCCGGCGATCATGCGTTGCGCTTACGCGCGACGAACGCGCGTACTTCGTCGAGCGGCCGCGCGTTCAGGACGTCATCGCGTACCAATCCGGCTCGCCGCGCCTGCCCAACTGCAAACTCGATCGCGGTCAAGTCGCCTGTCCGATGCGCGTCGCTGTCGAGCGTAAACGTCGTGCCGAAACTCTTGGCTTTGCGTGCCAGCGGCGCCGGCAGATCGAGCCGCGCCGCCTGTCCGTCAATCTCGAGCGCCGTCCCGGTGCGCGCCGCGGCTGCAAAGACGGCATCGTAATCGAAGTCGTATCCGGGCGAAACATCGAAGCGCCGCCCGGTCGGATGGCCGATGATGTTCACATACCGATTCTCGCAGGCTTGAATTAGGCGGGCCGTCATCTCCTCGCGTGACTGGCGCGTCGCGGTGTGAACGGAACCGATGACGATATCGAGCTGCGCCATCACTGTGTCGTCGAAGTCGAGCGAGCCGTCGGGCAGAATGTCGACCTCGCTCGCGCAGAGCGTGCGGATCTTGTGACGAGCGCCGAGTTCTTCGATGATGGCGCGTTGTTCGAGCAACCGGCTCGGTTCTAAGCCGAAGCGGCGCCCGCGCCCCTGCGAATGGTCGCTGATCGCGTGATACTCATAGCCTCGTGCCGCGGCCGCGACGATCATCTCCTCAAGCGTATCGTCGCCGTCGCTCCACTGCGTGTGCATGTGGAAATCGCCCCGCAGATCGTCCAACTCGACGAGCTCGGGAATTGCGCCGGCTCGCGCGAGCTCGATCTCATCGAGTCCACTGCGCAGCTCGGGCGGGACGTATTGCATGCGCAGCGCAGCATAGACTCCCGTTTCCTCGGTGCAGGTCGTCACCTCGCCGTTCTCGAGATTCAAGATGCCGTTCTCGCTGACGCGCAGATTTGCCCGAACCGCGTATTCGCGCAGCTTGATGTTGTGCTCGCGCGAGCCCGTGAAGTGCTGCAGCAAGTTCCCGTAGAGATGGTCGGGGAGCACGCGCAAATCGATCTGCAGCCCTCCGGGAAGCCAGATGCTGGCCTTGGTCGGGCCTTCGGCAAGCACGGCTTGGGCGCGCGACCAGGACGTGAAGTGCGCGACGACGTCGGCCGCGTGCTGTGACGTGCAGACCACATCAATGTCGCCGACCGTCACCTCAGCGCGCCGCAGGCTCCCGGCAAAGCAGAGCCGATCGAGCGGCGGTCCCTGACGCACGTACTCGACCGCCTGATGCGCGACTGCCAGAGCGAGCGGCAGCGGCGTGCGTCGCTGGCGCCCCCTGTATGCAAGAATCCCGCGCCGCCAATTCTCGATCGTCTTGCTTCCCAAACGCGGGACGCCGGCGAGCGCACCGGCTTCGATCGCGCGCTCCAGATCGGCGAGCGATGCAATTCCGTACTCGGCGAAGAGCATCCCGGCGGTCTTAGTGCCGATGCCGCTCACGCCCAACACCTCCAACAGCGAGGGTGGAAAGCGTTGGTGAAGTTGTTCTAGTTGGTCGGCCGTCCCGCTGCGCACGAGCTGCTCGATCACGGCGCCGATCGACTTTCCTACGCTTGGAAGCTTGAGGTGCTCGCCGGCCGCGACGAGATCGCCGAGCGGCGGCGCATTCTCGACCGACGCGGCCGCCTTCTCGTAGGCCATATATTTGTAGAAGGAATCGCCCGCCATCTCCATGAGCGTGCGGATCTCGAGAAGCTTCTGCGCGACTTGCGTATTCGACAACACGGGCGTGTAGTGGAGTTGGCGCAAACTGCCGAATGATACTGCCGAGATGCCACTCTTGCGGATGCGGGAGGCGACGTTCGCGCGCGGCGACGCCGCGGCCGGCCCGGTCACACTCGATCTCCGCAGCGGCGAGGGGGCGGCCCTGCAATGCGCTTCAGGGCAGGAGGCCGCGATCGTCGCGTTGCTGGCGTGCGGCATCGTCAAGACGTCGAGCGGATGCGTGCTGATCGATGATTACGATCCACACGTGCAATCGGCGCACTGCAAGCGCGTCGCCGCACTGGTTCCGCACGAACCCTTCCAACTCGACGACGGCGAGTTCGCGCGCTATGTCGCCTATCGCGCGGCGCTCTGGAACGTCGAGCCGACGCGCGCGCGAGAACGCGCCGAGCTTTTGCGCTGCCGTCTTGCCGGCGTGCATGAGGCCTTCGCCTACCCCCTAATCGGAGCGTTGATCGGCGAGCCCAAGCTGCTCGTTCTCGACCGGCCCCAGATGGTTTACGCGCGTAAGATTCTCGACATCGTCGAAGGTTGCGCGCTGCTCTCGACGCACACGGATGCCGCCGCGGCGAGAGCCTTCACGTAACGGTGCGAATCTTGCTTGCCGTTGCGCGCGCGCGGCTCTACGCGCAGCGGCGCATCGTCTTCTATTCCTGCGCGGCGGCATTTGTTGCCGGGCTCGCCCAACCGGCCGGTTTTGCGGCGCCGCTCTTTCTCTGCTCGCTGCTTGGCATCGCAATGGCACTGACGCAAAGCCCCGGACTCCATCCGTACCTCGACCGGTGCGAACAGAATGCACCGCTCTTCGGACGCCAGCTCGCGCGCGCAAAAGCCTTCGTTCCCTGCATCGCGGCGATGCTGGCGGCCCTTGCGTACGCGGTCGGATTGATGCTGCGCGGCGCGGCCGACGCGCCGTTAACGTTTCTGATCACGATTGCCGCCGTCAGCGCCGCCACGCTGACTGCACTCTGCGCAACGATCCGGCGCGGAGCATCGCGCGCGCTGTACGTCGCGCTCGCCGCCGCCGCCGGCGGGATAGCTTACGGGCTCGCGGCTACGATGCGATCAGTTCCTGCCGAGCTTGTGTTTTGCGCGATCGTCGCACTGGTCGCCTTGCGCCAATATGGCGAGGCGCTGGCGCGTTACGACCCGATTTGAGCCGGCGTCGCGGTTGCGAGCTTTTCGAGCATGGCGCGGTTGAACTGCGGCAGGTCTTCGCTTCCGCGCGTCGAGACCCAGTTCGAATCGGTGACGGTCGGCTGATCGCGATAGAGACCGCCGGCGTTGCGGATGTCGTCGGCAATGGAATGAACCCCGGTGATCTGACGACCCCGCACGATCTGCGAGGAAATGAAGACTTGCGCGCCGTGGCCGATCGAAAACATCGGCTTTTTCAGCGCGTCGAACTCGCGCACGAAGCGCTGCACCTCGCGATCGGTGCGAATCCGGTCGGGCGAAGTTCCTCCGGGAATCAAAAGCGCGTCGAAATCTTCGGCGGTGCAATCGTTAATAAGCTCTTCGGCGCGGAGGTTCTGACCGTCGTCGAGACCTCGCTTGCCGCGAATGCGCTGTCGCGCGCGATCGTCAACCCCGACAATCGTCACGATCGCGCCGGCCTCTTCGAGCGCCCGGCGGGATTCCGTCAGCTCGATCTCCTCGAATCCGTCGCCGATCAACGCGGCGACACGTTTTCCATCTACTCCCTGCATCTCGGCCCGGTGATTCGCGCCGGTCCCTATCGCACCTTCGCGACGACGACGTGCGTCGCTCGCCTCGCGGCGGTCGTTGCTTCGACAGCGTAGCCGAGCTCGGGCAGATCGATCCCGGCGAAGAGTTGTTCGCCCGCGCCGAGGAGGGCCGGAACGACCGCTAGGTGCATCTCATCGATCAGTCCGGCACGCAGGTACTCGCGAATCGTCGCAACGCCTCCCCCGATGCGAACGTCGCGCCGGCCGGCCGCTTCCCTCGCCCGTGCGAGCGCGCCTTCGATGCCCTCGGTAACGAAATGAAAGGTCGTACCGCCCCGCATCGCAAGCGGCTCGCGCCGGTGATGCGTCAAGACGAAGACCGGCACGTGAAATGGCGGCTCATCGCCCCACCATCCGTTCCAGGCCTCATCCGGCCAGGCTCCCCGCACCGGCCCGAACATGTTTCGTCCGAGAATCCACGCACCGACGTTTTCGAATCCACGTTTTGCAAACTCGTCGTCGACGCCCGTCTCACCGCCATCTTTGCCGTGCATGGCACACCAGGTGTGGGTCGCGAAGAACCATTCAAAGAGCCGCTCTCCTCCGACGCCCAGCGGATGTTCGAGATCCTGCCGCGGCCCGGCACCGTACCCATCAATCGAAACGCCGAAACTGCCAACTCGAACCTTTCCCACGCGATGCCTCCTTGCGCGTCTAACGCAGCCGTTGAGATCGCTCGAAATCGAATAACGTGACGCGCGACGCGACGCCGCCAAGGGCGCGATAGAAGTTCAAAGCATCGGCGTCGCCATTTTCGGCAAGTACGAACACGTCGCCGCATCCCTTCGTACGGGCAACGTCCCGCAGCGCAGATACGAGTTCGCGCCCGATGCCCTTTCGACGGTCATCGCTGCGCACGGCGACATCGTAGATGAAGACTTCAGATGCTTGCCTTCGAGTCAAGGCTATGGCATACGCGGTCAGTCCGCCCGCAACGCGATCGCCGGCGAGCGCGGCGAGCGCAAAAAAATCTTCGCGGGCTAAGAGCCGATCGACGTAGGCGTCGCTCAACGCTTGCGATTCTTCGCCGAAGATCGCCGCCATCGTCGCAAAGAGCAATCTTGCGAGGTCTCGATCGCCGGATTTCAATAATACGTACCGCATTCAGCCGAACAGGCCGCGAATCAGACCACCGTCAATCGCTATCGTTTGCCCGGTGACGTAGCGTGCCGGCTCGCTGCAGAGGAACGCGACCATCGGCGCAAACTCGTCCGGCGCCGCAACCCGTCCGATCGGTACTTCAAGGCCCGCTTCCCGCAGCTTGAGCTCGTCATTGCCGTAGAGGGCGCGCAGCCGCGCGCTGTCGATCCGTCCCGTTGCGATGGAGTTCACGGTCACGCCGTCGCGCGCGACCTCGACGGCGAGCGTTCGCAACGCCGAGACCAGCGCGGTGCGAAATGCGTTAGAGAGAACGAGCGTATCGATCGGCTGTTTCACCGCCGACGACGTCAGCGCGACGATACGTCCCCACCCGCGGGCGCGCATCGCAGGCACGATCTTCTCCAGCAAAACCAGCATGCCGCGCAGTAGCAACTTGTACGCGCCGTCCCAATCGGCAAGCGCCATCTCGCTGAACCGTCCCGGCTTCGGTCCGCCCCCGTTGAGGACCGCGATCTCGACCTCACCAAAGGCGTCGCGCACGCCCTCGAGCATCGCAGCGGTCGATTCGGCGTCTTGCAGATCCACGCGAAAACTCCGCGACTCTTGTGCGCCGAGCTCTTTTGCCGCACGTGCCACGGCGGCGAGCCGTTCCGCATCGCGTGCGGCTACTGCCAACCGCACGCCCTCGCACGCGAGCGCGCGAGCCACGGCTTCGCCGATCCCTGAGCTTGCCCCGGTTACCAGCGCCACCCGACCGCGTATTTGAAGATCCACAGCGCTGCGATTGTATGCCGGTTCGGGTGCACCTTGCGCGCGAAGGCGCCCTTTGCTATCCTAGGCCGGTCGCCGGGACGGTCGAGGCAGACTGTACCCGAGCGAGACCATCCTGCCCAAGGAGTTTCATAACGTGCCCCTCACCAAAGATCAAAAGGCGGAGATCGCCGGCAAGTACGGCCGCGGATCGAAGGACACTGGATCTGCTGAAGTCCAGATCGCGATGCTGACCGCTTCAATCAATCAGCTTACCGAGCATCTCAAGATTCATAAAAAGGATCACCACAGCCGGCGCGGTCTACTGCTGCAAGTCGGGCAGCGCCGCCGTCTGCTCAACTACATACACGCCAAGAATCTCGAGCGCTACCGGAGCCTCATTTCAGAGCTAGGCCTTCGTCGTTAAGAAAGCCCTGATTTCGACGCAGCTCTTTGTCACCCTGAGCGAAGTCCAAGGGCGATGGCCGAAGTTTACCGCGGTAAACGAGGCCTGACGCGACAACGAGATGCGCTAAATCGCGGCTTTCTTGCGCCGGTAGGCGCGGCGCCCGGCGTCCACGATTGCGTCGACGCCCATCCCGTAGTGCTCGATGAGCTCCATTGGATCGCCCGATTGGCCGAACCGGTCGTCAACGCCGACGAGCTCGATCGGCACCGGATGACGCTGTACGAGAATCTCGGCGACGCGCGATCCCATGCCGGCATGTTTTTGATGCTCCTCGACCGTAACGATCGCGCCGCAACTTTGCGCCGCGTCGACGATCGCCGCTTCGTCCATCGGTTTGACGGTATGGTTGTTGACGACGCGGCATTCGATCCCGTCTTCGCGAGCAAGGCGGTCTGCCGCGAGTAACGCATTATAGACCAAGATCCCGCAAGCGACGATCGCAACGTCGCGCCCTTCGCGAAAAGTCTGCGCGACGCCGATTTCGAAGGGCGTCTCGTCGGACGTTATCACGGCCGATTTCTCTCGGCCGAAGCGCAGATAGGCGGGTCCCCAGGTCGCCGAGAGTGCCAGCGTTGCCTTCTTCGTTTGCACCGCGTCGCACGGCACGACGACGGTCATATGCGGAATGACGCGCATGATCGCGATGTCCTCGATCGCCTGATGCGTGGCGCCGTCGGGTCCGACCGAGACGCCGGCGTGTGCACCCGCAATCTTGACGTTCGTCTCGTTGAGCGCCATGATCGTGCGCACTTGCTCCCACGACCGTCCGGGGTTGAACATCGCATAGCTGGCGATCCAGGGAGTCTTCCCGACTGCCGCGAGCCCGCCGGCCATCGCCACGAGCATTTGCTCGGAAACGCCGATCTCGATATATTGCTGTGGATGGGCTTTGCGAAAGCCTTCGAAGCGCGTTGATTCCGAAAGGTCCGCGCAGATACCGAGGACGTTGCTGTCGCGCGAGCCCGCCTCGATTACGCCTTCGCCGAATCCGTTGCGAGTAGGAACCTGCTTGAGCTCCGGACTGCGATAGTCGACCAAGTTCATCGCGCCGGCGGCATCGTCGAAGAGCCGGGTGCCGCTAGCCATTACCTGCGATCCTCTCGCGTTGCGCCGCCAGCTCGCGCAACGCTTCGTCGGCCTGCTGTGCGTTGGGCGGCTTTCCGTGCCAAGTATAGTCGCCTTCCATGAACGAGACGCCCTTGCCGGGCACGGTGTTGGCGATAATCACCTGCGGCTTGCCGGCGATTTTCGTCGCGCGCTGCGCGGTCTCGATGAACTCCGCGACGTCGTTGCCGTCGCACTCAAAAACCTCCCAGTTGAAGGCGCGGTACTTATCGGCAAACGGCTCGAGCGGCATCACGTCTTCGGTGCTGCCGTCAATCTGGATGAAGTTGCGATCGACGATCGCGGTGAGATTGTCGAGTTTGAATTTCGCACCCGTCAAAACCGCCTCCCAGTGCAAGCCGCACTGGTGCTCGGCATCCGAAGTGACGACCCAGACTCGGAAATCCTTGCCGTCCATCTTCGCACCAAGCGCCATGCCGACGCCCTGCGCGAGCCCTTCGCCCAGCGGACCAGAGGTCGTTTCCACCGACGGCAGACGCACGCGCTCGGGGTGGCCTTGCAGCCGCGTACCGTACTTGCGGAGCGTCAGCAGCTCGTCGATCGGAAAATATCCAAAATTGGCCATCGCGGAGTAACGCACCGGAGCGATGTGACCGCAGGAGAGAAGGAGACGGTCGCGATCCGGCCACTCCGGGTTGTGCGGATCGTGGCGCATCAAGTGACCGTAAAGCGCCGCGAAGACGTCGGACATGTCGAGCGGCCCGGCCGAGTGGCCGGATCCCGCCGAAAGCAACGATCGAATGATGCCTTGGCGCACATCGTTGGCCTTGAGCTTGAGCTTGGTCAGGCCCTCAGGGGTAAGGGTCGGCATTGGAAGGCCGTTTAGGGCAGGTCGCGGCTCGGCCCTGCCGAATGGAAACGGCTCAAACGAAGAAATAATATAATTCGAATTTAGGAGATACTGTGCCCGAATCCGTAAGCTTAACGGTCGGCGGGCGCACGATGACCATCGAAACCGGCGAGCTCGCGAAGCAAGCGAATGGCTCCGCGCTGGTTCGTTATGGCGACCAAAACGTCGTGCTCTGCGCCGTGACTGCCTCCGAGAATCCTCGTGAAGGCATCGACTTTTTTCCACTGACCTGCGATTTTGAAGAGAAGATGTATGCCGCCGGAAAGATTCCTGGGGGCTACATCAAGCGTGAGGGACGCCCCTCCGAGCATGCCGTGATCAGTTCGCGGCAGATCGACCGGCCAATTCGTCCACTCTTTCCCGACGGCTTCCGCAACGACGTGCAGATCGTCGCCACCGTGCTCTCGGTCGATCCGGAGCTCGATGCCGACGTCATCGGCATCTGCGCTGCCGGTGCGGCGCTGGCGTTGAGCGATATCCCGTTCGATAAAACGGTCGCCGCGGTGCGCGTCGGGCGCGACGAGCACGGCGAGTACGTCTGCAATCCGCCGTTGCCACAATACGTTAGCGGCGGCATGGACATCGTCATCGCAGGCACGGCCGATGCGGTCATGATGGTCGAAGGCGGTGGAAACGAGATTGACGAGGATGATTTCTTGGGCGCGGTCGAGTTCGCGCACACCGAGATTCGTAAGATCGTCAAGGCGATCAAGCAACTTGCAGACAAGGCCGGAAAAAAGAAGCGCGAGTATCCGGTCGCGCACGTGGATTCCGACCTCGAGCGCTGGGTCCGCAAGTCGTTCTCCAAGGACGTCGCTAAAGCGATGCGCATCGTGGACAAGCAGAAGCGAGAATCGGCGTTCAGCACGCTGAGCGTTGACGAAGCGCTCTCGCGCTGCGGCAAGAAAGACGACGCGGTCAAGGTGTTGCTTGAAGCGTCGGCCACGGCCAAGGAGTTCAACAAGATCATCAAGATCATGGAGGAGGAAGAGCTGCGCACGATGGTCGTTGACGAGAAGGTTCGTCCGGACGGCCGAAAGCCCGACGAAGTCCGTCCGATCTGGTGCAAGGTACATTACGTGCCGCGCGTGCATGGCTCGGGCGTCTTCACGCGCGGTCAAACGCAAGTCTTTACGGCCGCGACGCTGGGATCGACAAGCGACGCGCAACGGCTCGACGGTATCGTCGACCTCGAAGACAAGCGCTACATGCACTTCTACAACTTTCCGCCCTACTCGGTCGGTGAGACGCGTCCGATGCGCGGCCCCGGCCGTCGCGAGATCGGCCACGGTCACCTCGCCGAACGCGCGCTGGTGCCGGTTCTGCCTGCCAAGGACGAGTTTCCGTACACGCTTCGGCTGATCAGCGAGGTGCTCGAATCGAACGGTTCTTCTTCGATGGCATCCGTTTGCGGGTCGTCGCTGGCGTTGATGGACGCCGGCGTTCCGATTCGCGACCACGTTGCCGGCGTCGCGATGGGCTTGATCCTCAAAGACGGCAAGTACACGGTTCTAACCGACATTCAAGGTCTCGAGGACGCACTCGGCGAGATGGACTTCAAGGTTGCGGGAACCAAGAAGGGCATAACCGCGATTCAGATGGACATCAAGGTGCAGGGCATCACGATCGAAATCATGCGCGAGGCGATGACTCAGGCGCGCAAGTCGCGCCATGCAATCATCGATAAGCTTTCTGAGACGATCGCCCAGCCGCGCGAACAGCTATCGGAGTACGCGCCGCGCATGATCGTCATCAAGATCAATCCTGCCAAGATCAAGGACGTCATCGGTCCTGGCGGCAAGGTGATCAACAAGATCATCGCCGACACCGGCGTCGAGAAGATCGACATCGAGGACGACGGCAGTGTCTTCATAACGTCGCTCGACGGAGCTTCGGGTGATAAGGCCAAGCAGATCGTCGAAAACCTGACGCGCGACATCGCGGTCGGCGAGACGTACCTCGGGACCGTCACGCGGATCATCAACATCGGCGCATTCGTGCAGATCCTTCCCGGTAAAGAGGGACTGGTTCACATCAGTCAGCTGGCTCCGACGCGGGTCGAAAAAGTCGAAGACGTCGTCAAGCTCGGCGACGAGATCATGGTCAAGGTCGTCGAGATTGACGGACACGGCCGGATCAATCTCTCGCGCAAGGCGCTCTTAGGGGGCGTCTCGCCCAACGGCGACAACGCGTCC
>JBAVSO010000069.1:0-16592 GCA_049695635.1 Candidatus Cybelea sp.
CCGGCGCGCGCAGCGGGCGCGTCCGATACCGGCTCGCAAGCGGATGCCCGAAGAAATCTATGCGACACCCAATGCTTCGATAGAACGCGTATTGGTGCGCAAAGGCCGTTACCGGAACCATCAGCGAGCTCACTCGCCGCGCCTTCTCCTCGTTGTCGAGCCAAGTTCCGGGCGGAAAGAGATCCAGAATCGTCCCGACGTAACGAAAACGGCGCAGCGTGCTCGCCAATCGAAGATTAAATACGCCGAAATCGACGAGCACGACCAGATCGGGCTTCGATGCGCGGATATGAAACGCCGTGCGCAACATCGCATCGAGCAGTTTCGGAATACGCGGAATCGCCGCCAGCGGACCCATGCTCGCCCAGCCCTTATGGTTACGCCACAGCCTAAAGCCGGCCTCGCGCATTCGCACGCTCCCGATCCCCTCAAATTTTGCCTCCGGATCCAGGGCGCGAATTTGCTCGGCCAACAGAATCGCGATCGCCTCACCGCTCGGCTCTCCCGTTGAAAAAAAATATCGCACTTATTCTCTCAGCCCATCAACGTAGACGCGCGTCGGGAGCTGCTACGTGCCGCAGAGGGGTTTCCGACGCGAGCGCCTTTGACAGGAGGTCATAATTTACATCAGCAGGAGGCGCGAGCGCGGATAAGCAGGAGCCCGCACGAGGCGGGCGACGAGCGACCCCGATGGGGCACGTAGCAGCTCCTAAGGCGAGACTGCGTTTTCACTTTAACACGCCTCGCTGAGAGGGCGCTTCGAGGAACGCAATGATCTCGCGGCCTGGGTTCGTCTTAACCTCTTCTTTCATCGCCTCGATCGCTTGCGAGACGTTGAGCTTCGGGTTGTAGAGCAGCTTGTAGAAGCGTTTGATCTCGTTGCGCTCGTCGCTCGAGAATTCGGCGCGCCGCAGGCCGACGCTATTGAGTCCGTACGGCTCGCACGGATTCCCTTCGACGAGAAAGAACGGTGGCACGTCCTTTATGCACTTGCTCATCCCGCCGATCATCGCATGCCGGCCGATGCGAGTGAATTGATGGACGCCCGTCTGGCCGCCGATCGTGACGTAGTCGCCGACGTTGACGTGCCCTGCGAGTTGCGCCAAATTGCTCATCGTCACGCCGTTGCCCAGAATGCAGTTGTGCGCGATGTGCGTGTACGCGAGGAGCAGGCAATCGTCACCGACGGCGGTCATTTCGTCGTGACCCGTCGCCCGTTGTATGCTGACGTACTCGCGCAGGATGGTCCGGTTTCCGATTCGCGTATACGCGCGCTCGCCGGCATATTTACGATCCTGTGAAGCCGCGCCGATCGTGCAATACGGGTAGAGAAGGCAATCTTCGCCGATCTCGGTCCAGCCGTTGACGATCACGTGCGCTTGCAGAACGGTGTTCGCGCCGATCGAGACGTGCTCGCCGACGACGCAGAACGGCCCGACTTCGACGTTCTTGCCGATCTCGGCTGCTGGATGGACGATCGCGGTTGGATGCAGCATCGCGCTACGTATTAAATGTGAAGGACGCTCGAATCCGCCCCGAACATGCGCGGATCGGACGCGATCGAGAACATTAGCTCCGCGGAACAGGCGAATTGACCGTCGACGGTCGCCTCGCCTAGAACCCAGCCGATGTTGCGCTTATGGCGCAGCATCGTTACTTCCATGTCGAGCCGGTCACCCGGGATGACCGGACGCCGGAACTTCGCCTTGTCGATTCCAGCAAGGTACGGCGTCTTCCGTGAGAACTCGCCCGGCTCGAGAATCATCGCGCCGCCGAGTTGCGCCAGCGCTTCCACCATGTAGACGCCGGGCAGAACCGGATTGCCCGGAAAGTGGCCGGCAAAGATTTGCTCGTTGTACGTGATGTTCTTATAACCACGAACGTGCACCATGTGTTCAAACTCCAGGATGCGATCGACCAGCAGCATCGGGTAGCGGTGCGGCAGGATCTCGAAGATCGCGCGAATATCCAGCTCGGCCAAGCGTTCTCTCCTATGCAGACGGCACGCGCAGTTGCGTGCGCAGTGTCCGCGTTAACGAAGCGTGGAGCTCGTGACCGCTTTTGATCGCGACGATCTCGCATTGCGGCCACGCTCCGAGCAGCGCGAGATCGCCAATCAGATCGAGCACCTTATGGCGCACCGCTTCGTCCGGCCAGCGCAGCGGCTGCATCGGTCCGTCGGGCGTAAAGACGAGCGCGTTCTCCAGGCTTCCGCCGCGTCCCAAGCCGCGCGCCCACAACGCCTCGATTTCGTGCAGATAAGCGAACGTCCGCGCACCGGCGATCTCAGCGGCGTATTGCTGCGAATCGATCTCGCGGTCGAAGTATTGCGTGCCGATCGGCGCCGCAAAATCGGCAATAAAGCGCACTCGAAATGAAGGCGCCGGGAAGGCCGCGATCATTCGATCGCCGGACCGCAGCCAGAAGGGTGCCTCGATCTCGAGTATCTTGCGCGCGTCGCCTTGCGTTTCCAGACCGCACCCGACGATCGCGGCGAGGAACTCAGCCGAGCTTCCGTCGCCTGCCGGAATTTCGGGGCCGTCAACGTGAATCTCGGCGTTGCTTACGCCCATTGCAAAGAGTGCCGAGAGCAGATGCTCGGTCGTCGAGACAGTCGCTCCGTCGCGACCAAGCACCGTAGCGCGCGACGTGTCGACGACAAAGTCCACGGTGGCAGGCACGCGCGTCCTTCCAAGAACGAAGGATATTCCATCGTCGGCGCGCGCCGGTCGAACGTCAACCGCGGCATGCGCACCCGTGTGAAGACCGATCCCTTCAAAATGAAGAGTCTCGCGAAGCGTCGCCTGCGTCACGCGTCGTTATTCGGCCGAGCGCGAACGCTCCAACGCCTCAACACGATCAAACAGCTTTGGCAGCTTGCGAATCATGACCTCTCGGCGGAGATCCTCGCGATGGTCGCGCGCAGGATTCCCGGAGATCGTTGCGCCGTCGGCAATATTACCCCAGACTCCCGATCGGCCCGCGATGGTCACGCCCGAACCGACGGTGAGGTGACCCCTGAAGCCGACCTGCCCGGCGACTTTGACGTAGTCGCCGATAATCGTCGAGCCGGCTAAGCCCGTTAGCGACGCGATCACACAGTGCTTGCCCACCCGGCAGTTGTGCCCAATCTGCACGAGATTGTCAATCTTTGTACCAGAGCCGATGCGCGTGCTGCCCGTTTGCGCGCGGTCGATGCACGTGTTAGCACCGACCTCGACGTCACTTTCGAGCACCACGTTTCCGACTTGCGGGATTCGTTCCGATCGGCCGTCGCCGAAGGCCCAGCCGAAGCCATCGCTGCCGATGACGCAGCCGGCGTGAAGCACGACGCGGTCGCCGACGATGGTGCCCGACATGACCGTAGCGTGGGGATGAATCCAAACCTCCTCGCCGATCGAAACGCCGTCACCGACATACGCTCCGGTACTCACCACGCTTCCCGCCCCGATCGCGGTACGATTGCCGACGTAGGCGTGTGCGCCGACGTACACGTCGGCGGCGAGCTGCGCGTCCGGTTCGATCGCTGCGCTGGGGTGGCGAAAGGGACCGCGCGGTCGCGGAGGACGCAAAGCTTCCAGCAGCACGACCAAAGCCTGGCGTGCGTTTTCGACGACCAGCAGCGGCTTCCCGAGGGCGTCATGCGCGTACGAGGCATCTACCAAGATCGCCGCCGCCGGGCTCGCTAGCGCGGAGACGAGATATGCTTGCGAGGTCGCGAAGGTCAGCGCGTCATCGGTTGCCTCTTCGATCGTCGCGATCCGCTCGATCCGAACGCTCCCGTCGCCGGCGACGCGTCCGCCGACCCTCGCGGCTAGCTCGTCAAGGGTGCCTAGCGTCATTAGTATTCGGAGCTACGTACCCGGCGTGGGCGTCGCCTTCTCCGTTATGTTGAGCGCCTTCTCAACGTCGGCCGTGATGTCTACACCGCCATAGCCGATTCCCTCGCGCGTCAGCACGAGCTTGAGCTGCCGCTGCGACGCGATCTTTCCGGCTGCGTCGCGGATTTGCGACGAGAGCTGATCGGTGACTCGCGCGTACTTGCGTTGGAGCCCGGCGGCCTCTCGCTGCTTGCGGCCGGTGCTCTCGCGGCGCCCTTGAATCGCGCGTTCCTCCGCGTAAAGCTGGTTCTGATAGCCCTGGTACTCCGGCCAGTTCGCGACGATCCGCTGCACGTCCACCAATCCGATGGGACTGGAGGTCGCGCAGCCTGCGAGCGCGACGACCGTGCAGAGGACCAGAATATGCTTGTGCTTCTTCACTCGTGTTGACTTTCGACGTCCTTGATGAGTTCGTTGGTTAAATCGTAACCGCCCGCTGCAGACCAGATATTGACGAAGACGATGCTGAACCCTTGCTCCTTCGCGATCCGTTTCGCGTCGCGCTCTACCTGCGCTGTGATCTGCGCATAGAGGTCGCTGCGACGCTTCTGCAGCGCATTGAGCTCCTTTGCGGTAGCTCCGGTTGCGCCGACGTCGGCTCCGTGGAGCGCCGCGAACTGCCGGTCGAGATCGCTCTTGGTCGCGTTGTACTCTTGGACCGTCTTCGCGGCCTCGGCCTGAAATTGCCCGACGAATTGACGGTGGATTGTCGCGATTTGCGCCTGCACGTTCGGCGGAAGATTCGCCGGCAATGACGGCGGCCCGATGCTGCGCAACTGCGAACCGACCTGGTTGCGGCGTTCCTCGAGCTTCGCTCGCGTCTGCTGCGCGATCGCGCCCACCTGGGTGCGAATCGCATCGCCGGTCTCACGATCGAGCTGCGCGCGGTAAGCGCGGAGCGTCGCGGCGTCGGCATTGCGTTGCGTCTCCAGCGCCGCCGTCTCTCTGGCGTCGATCGCCGCCAGCTGCGATTGCGCCTGCTTGCGGGCGGCCGGATCCAACGCCAGGTTGTTGAGGCGCATCTTGATCGCCAGTCGTTGCGTGGCGTCCTGCTGAGTCAGTCGCAACGAGAGGTCGGTCTCGTTCTGCTGGAGCTGCTCGGCCTTGGCTCGATACTTGCCGGAGGCCTGCGTCTGAAGTTGTTTTTGGATGGAAGAGCTGGCCGCATTATTTTGCGCGATCACGTTCTGCTGGTAGGCCATGAGGTCAGCGTTAGCCGCGTTCGTAGCCTGCGCGACCTGCGCGGCCGAAACGCCGCTCATTTGCTGCGCGGCAAGCGCGCCCGACCCCTTGATGCCGGCGGCCGCCAGCGCGGCGCTAACGGCCTGTTGCTCTCGGCGCACGTAATCTTGCTGCTTTTGCGCGAGGATTTTGTTGGCTCGCTGCTGGGCGTCGTGCAGCTCGCGATTGAGCTGCGCGGTCTGCGACGCGATCTGCGACGCGCCGAGCGGCACCTGCGGCCCCGCCGCTTGCAGATTGATCGCGGCAATCGCGTCGTCGAGCTGCGAGATCTGTCCGTATAGCGGATGGTGCTTGACGACCTCGTCTATCCTCACGTAGCCGGCGCCGCGGATCCCGGCGGAATGCACGTTCGGCGCGCAGCCGGCGATCGTAAGCAACGCGGCGCAGCTCAGAATTCTATCTCGTAAGCTCATTTTGGACATCGGTCGTGATGTCCGTCCCCCCAAAGATCACGTCCGCTTTATCGACGACGAGCAGCAAGTTCTTCTTGCGGGCGACGTCCGAGGTGGCGACGCGGGTCTGATCGACGAGCGGCTTGAGAAGCTGATCTTGTTTGTCGGAGATCGACTTATTGAACTCTGCCAGCAGCTTAGTCTTATCGATCGGGCTGCGCGTCTGCGCCATGCGCGCAGCGTAAACCTGGCGCTGCGTCGCTTCGAACTGCTGCATCGCACTATTTGCCGTCTGCACCTTCGGCACGCCGTCGAGCACCGTCTGATCGACGTATCCGATCTCCGAGGGCGGAGGCGTCGCAGCCGGCGGCTGGATGGCCTGCGGGCTGGTAAAAACGGCTTCGACGTCTTTGGTAATGTCTTGACCGCCGAAGATGACGATGCGCTTGTCGACGACGATCGACAGATTCCGCGACGAGCTGACGGCCGCAATCGCGAGCTGTGCCCGCTGAAAGAGCGGCCCCACGATTTCACGCTGCTTATCGTTGAGCTGCTGCTGGAACTGCATCGCGAGCTGCTGCTTGGCGGCATCCGAGCGCGTGCGTCGCAGCTGTCCGTTGAACTGCGCGTCGAGCTGTGACTTATACGAGGCGAGCTGACGGTTCGCGTTGACAAAGACCGGTAAGTTCGCAAGCTCCGCTTGGTCGACATAGCCGACGTCGGTGAGGTCCGCCGCGATCGCGCCGCGGCCCGTCCATATTGCGAGCCCCAAGGCGCCGGCGAAGAGTATCGCTGACCGAATGTTCATATCGTTCTATTTTGCTCCAGGACTACTGTCGTACTAGGAGACAAGCTCCTAAAAACTCTGCCCGATTCCGAAGCTCGTGTGCGTGCCATTGACTCCTTTTGCGAAATCGATCCGAACGGTTCGCAGGCCGAGTTGCGGGACGTCGAACCGTATTCCGAAGCCGGCGTCTCCGTAGAGCGCCCAATCGGCCGGATAACCGGTGACACGGTTCGTATACGGATTGAGCAGCGGATACGCGCCACGGATGTGATAATCCAGCTCGTCGACGAAGACGGCCAGCGTGATGCGGCGGTCGAGCGCGACGGGTTGGCGCAGCTCGATCTGGCCCAGAAACGCGTTGGTTGCGTAAAAGACCTGATTGTAGCCTCGCATCTGCTGATCGGAGAAATAGAAGAGCGAGCTCGGCGGAATCACACCGGTCGAATTGTATGCGGCGCCATGAACGCCCAGCGTGGCGTCCTTAAGCACCGGAAAGAACTTCGCGAGATCGAGCGTGGTCTGGGTGTACGAGAAGTTCGACCCAATCCCCGGCGCCGAGAAGACGGCGTTCAACAGCGCCTTGACACCGTCGCGCGGATTGAACGGATCGTCGAGCGTGATTGACTGGAGGCTGAGCCCGGTCGTCACCAGGTTGTACGGCGCTCCGGTGTTGACGTTGGCAATCGACGAGGCAGCTATTCCAAAGGACCCGCCGTAAGCCGTCGGACTCGAGTTGATCGGGCTAGGGGTCGGTCCGACGAATATGTTCGGCTGGTTACCTTGGAAGTAATACGGCGACGGCACGGTCGTATTGTAACGAATCCTCTGCCCGCTCAGCGAAAACGACAGGATCGTGTAGTCGCTGAGCCGGCGCCCGATGTTCCCGGTGGCACCATTGGCGCTCGAGACGCTGGTAGCGTCGGTGCTCGAGACCAGCTGCGAGTTGGTGCTCGAATAGAGCGTCACCGGGATAGGGATCGACGAACTGCTGCGCACCGAAGTTCCCGAACCGGCAACCGCGTAGATCGGATAGTAGTACGTCGTGTGGTTGGTGAAGATCGAGGCGCCGGCCGTGTACTTTTGACCCTGCGGTGTGTTGCCGAGATAAGGCACCGTGAGGTTAAGCTGCGCGATGCCCGCCCGCGCGCCCTCTTCGAACTGCAGGCCGGCCGAATTACCGGTGCCATGCAGATTAGAGTCCGAAAAGCCGAGCGTCGCGTAGAGCCCGAGCCCGGTCAGGCCGCCGGAGTAACCGAAGCCGACCGAAGCCGTCGCGGTGCGCTGCTCCGTGACGTGCCAGACGAGCGTGACGTCCTGCGGCTTCTTGGGGTCGGGACCCGGCCTAATGTCGGGCTCGACCTTCGAAAAGAAGTTCAACGCGTTGAGACGCTCGTAATCGTGCTTGATCGCGTCGGTGTTGAGCACCATGCCGGGACGCTCGCGCAGCTCGCGGCGGATGACGTTGTCCTTCGTCCGGGTATTGCCGGTGATCTCCACGACCGCGATACGCGCGACGTAGATATTGTATTTGACGTCGGCTGTGCCGGCTTGCAAATTGATTGACGACGGATCGATGCCGCCCTCAAAGTTGCCCAGTTCGAGGTGGAACTTGTCTTCGTAGAGCTTCTGCAGCACTTTGTAGTCGGCGTCGCGTACCGCCTCGGAGAAGATGTCGCCGGGCTTCAAGGTCAGGTGCGGCAAGATATAGGGTGGCGGCAGCAACGGATCGCCGCCGATGATAATGCTCTTGACGACCAAGCCTTCTTGAATGGTTAGCGTCAGCACGCCACTTTGCGGATCGATCTTGACGTCTTTGACGTGGGTCGGAACCTGACCGCCGTAGCCGATGCGCTCGTAATAGTTATTTATCTTCAGGACGTCCTGGCGAAACGTATTGGTGTTGAACACCTGGCCGACCGAAAGATCCATGAGCGCCAGGAGCGTGTCGCTGGGAACCTTCTGATTTCCAACGAAGCCGATCTTTGTAAGGACCGGATTCTCGACGACGCGATAAGTGATCGCTATGCCGTTCGGGCGCTGGCGCACTAGTGGCGGCGCGATGTCGGCGAAGTAGCCGAGCGCGTTGATTCGGGCAAGGTCGTCCTGGACGACCTTTGGGTTGTAGGGCTGGCCGGGGCGCGCCCCAACGACCGACATGATGACCTGCGTCGGCACGCGAAGGTTGCCCGTGACGTCAACGGAGACGATCTTCGGTGACGCGCTCGACGACACGCTCGGCGCGGCACTGGGGGCCGCGCTCGGCGCGGCGCTCGAGGCCGCGATCGGAGTAAAAGTCAACCCGGTCACCGCGAGGAGCGATAGAAGCGCCAAGTGCCGCTGTGACGGTCCGACGCGCCGCCCGGGGTTAAAGGTCATGTGAAAAAGTCGTCCTCAATCTATCACGAGGTCCTCTGTTGGCCTCAGCTTGGCGGCGCGCACCAGCGCGTGCGTGCGACCCGGGACGCCTGTTCCGCCCCCCTCCCCCCGTGTCCTTGCGTGTCCCCGAAGCCTGAATCTGCGTCTAATCAAGGTGCCGTTTACCAGAAATGGCGCTGTAGAGTCAAGCTGAAGCCGGTGTTTCCGATGAGCGGCTCGGTGGCCAGATAACTCGAACCGAATCCGGTCGGCGCGTTTGGCAACTGCAAGAGCTTAGTAGGTCCGCTGACCAAGAAGAAGTTGAGCGATGCGGTGGTCTCCGGGCTCGGCTGAACCATCAGTCCAAATGATTGCGTTTGAGGAATCCCAAACGTGACCGCGTAAACAGCGCTTACCGCTCTGCCCAGCAGCCGGCTCGCCGTGAATCCAACATTGCCGTAGTAGCCGAGCGTGAGGTTGATACTCGAAAGCCCGAGGCCTTGGCCAAGCGTAGACTCGATGGGCGACAACAGGCCGGCGGTAAACTGCGCGTTGAGCAAATTGAAGGCCTCCTGACCGACCGTGATGGTGCTGCGCTGTGCGATCCCCACGTTCGGAATCGGCGAGACGGCTCCGATCGGCGCTATTCCGTTGGGCTGCTGTTGCGCCAGCTCTCCCTGGCGCGTGAAGCCGATACCGGTAGCGAAGCCGCCGAAAGGCGCGATCAAGCCGAGGATCTGCTCCTTGCTGTAGCCCGGAGGATTGGAGTCGAGATCCACGCGCAGGCCTGCGATCGGTCCGTTGACGCGGATCGTAACCTCGGCGCTGCCATAAGGATTTCGCGCGCGGTCGGGATCGGGATTTACGACGGTCGTCGTCGCGACCGCGTTAAGCGTCGGCAGCACGCCGTCGGCCGCATTGAACGCGACGCTTCCCTGCTGGACGCGAAAGGCTCGATCGAAGTAGGTGAGCGTGCCGCCGGTCGACGTGAACGTCCCCACCAGCGTCGGGGCGGCGAGCCTGCCGGCGAGCTTCGCAGAGCCCGCGACGCCGATGTCGAGGCCGGCGCCGTAGCCCTTCCCGCGAACGCGAACGTTCTTGCCTGCCGTGGCCTGCATGTTGAACGCAAGCGGCAAAGCGAGTGTCGACCCCGCACCCGATCGCTGTGCCGCGCTAACGAACGCCGCGAACGAAAGGGTCGCATCGCTCAGCATGACGTCTCCCGCTAGCAGCGCGTCCGAGTTCGCGCGCTTCGTTAGCGTAATCGCGCCGTCCAGCGTCCCATTCCCATAAGCGGGGAGATCGAGTTGCGCGCCGCGGGCCATGGCCTTGAGCGCGAGCACCGCACCGCCCGATGCGAAGCCGTTTGGAAACGCTACGCTCCCGGAGCCCACGATCGTGCCGTTTCCAAACCGCGCCGACGCGTGCTGGATCGTCGCGGAGGTATGGTTGAACGCTAGTTCGGCGGCGATTTGCGATACCGGCACGCGCTGGAGATCGCTGACGTAAGATCCGTTGGCAAGCGAGATTCGCCCGACGATCGCCGGTTCACGGATCGTGCCGGAGAGCCCGACGTGACCGTCGACGAGCCCGGTGAGCTTCGTGTTGTTGCCGAGGGCATCGTCGAACATCCCCGGGTCGAGCCCGACGACGTCGAGATCGAAGCTGATCGGCTGATCGGGTGCCGCCAACCGGAGCGGCGAGAGTTGAAGCGGCAGCGACCCCGCCAGTGTTGCCTCGCCGCGCGTGAAGCTTGCGCCGGCATTCGAGACCACGAGCGCCCCGCGCGAGACGCGCATCTCGCCAAAGAGCGACGCGATCGGAATGCCGTGCGCGACGACGTTGCTCGCGTCGAAACCCGCGACGAAAGTCGGTGCCTTGTAGGTTCCGCCGACTCGCAACGTCGATTCGAAGGATCCCGTTACCGGAACTTTGACGCGCGAGACGTTGTAGATGAGCTCGGCGAGCTGGTCGGTCTGCGCGTGCGCTTGCACGTCGATCGGTTCGTTTGGTCCCATGCCAAGCGTCCCTGAAGCCGTCGCCGCGAGCGCCGACGTCGCCAGTTCGGCGCGATCGATGACGATCCGCCGGCCGGCGGAATGAAGCGACATCCCCGCGCGATCGAGCGCGAGCGGGCCGAGCGTTCCGCCCACGATGCGGGCGTCGCCGCGAACGTCTAAATTCGGGTAGCGCCCTCGAACCGTCGCGGCACCCGAGGCGCGCCCGGTGATCGGAAGCGTCCGCATGCCGAGGGCCGGCAGCCAGAGTGCGAGGTCGAGATCGTCAATCTTGCCGGCGAGGTCGAATCGCGAACGCATTAGCGTCGACTGCCAGGCGTTGGTTGGCGTCAATGCGATCGAGCCATGCGAGCGGAGCATTCCCTCACTCCCTCCGATCGCGAGCGAACCGGTGATGCCGTCGAGTCCGCTCGTCCAGACGGCCCTAGTGTCGCCGATCGGCAAGTTGCGGTACCGAAAACCGCGGATGTCGATATCGCCGCTTGACGTAATACGCGCTCCGTGCGCGGCCGCCGCGAGCTTCACGCGTCCGTCGCCGTCCAGCGTATCGCCGGTATCGAAGAAGTTGTTGAAGTCGGAGAGATCGGCGTGCGGTGCACGGACGTCAATGAGATTCTCGTGCGGCCGAACGACCGCGGTGAAATGCGTCGCGGTCGTGCCGACGAGCACCGAGCCGGCGTGCATCGCGACACCATGCGGATCGGCGGCGAGCAGCGCGCTTCCGTTGATGAAGGATAATCCGTTTACCTGTCCGGCCGGAACTCCGACCAGGCCGCTGACGTTCGGTGCGATGCTGCGCCCAGCGATGTGAAGACGCGCATTGAAGGTGCCGTCGGTCATGTAGTTGGGGAATCCGAACGAACGCAGCGCCGGCGCTATTTGGGCGGCCGGAACTTGCGCGTCGAGTGCGTACGCCGGCGCGCCTGAGGTTAGGGCGCCGATGCTTCCATCAACGTGTGTATACGTGCTCCCGAGCGCGCCGAGTACTCGGTGCAGCGCGACTGCGTTTCCGGCGACGCGCACGTCGCCGTTGCCGGTTAGTTGAAAGCGATCCATTCGACCGCCGTCGATCGCAACGCCCCCATCGAACGTCGGGATCGGCGTTCCCGCCGAGAGCTCGCCGGTGGCTGAGAGGGTTCCGGTTTCGAGCGGAAGGCCGATGCCGCGAAGCTGCGACGCCTTCAACTGTTTTGCGACGAGCGCGACCGCGTCGGGGGTCGCCCCGGCGCTGCCCGGCGCGAGCGCGAACGTGCCGGCGGCGACGACGTCACCGCCCGCAGCATTTGCGCGCGCCGAATAGACGCGCAACTGGTTTCCTTCGATTCCCAGCGTTAAGCTGGCGCCGGAGATAGGAATGCCGCGCAGCGTTGCGGCGCGCATCGCCAAATTTGAACCCTGCACGAAGATCCGCCGCGGCCCGATTCCGATTCCGACGGTGCCGGCAATGCCGCCGTGCCCGACTATAGCGCTGCCGAGAAACGGCTGCAACCCTTCAAACGTGCCGCGGTAGTCGCCGTACGCGACGAAGCGCTGCGCAGAAAAACCTCCGTGCCCGTCAAAGGCTCCCCACGGGCCGAGCGCGTGAATTGAGTTGACCGCGACGCTTCGCATCAAGCCTCCGAACGAGGCGCCTACACGATCGAACTTAACGTCGGCGATGCTCGCGTCGGCTGCGGTCACGTTCCCGGCCATCACGATCGCATTACCGGCTCCGCCGCCCGCCAAAGCCATCCCGACCGTGCGTGAGTTGATTGGTGGCATCTCCGGCAACGGAATCCCCGGAAAAGCGTTGTGGCGCGGGGCGTGCATCCGAAGGCCGCTCGCGAGCATCCAGAACGCGCTGGTACTGTCGGGCCGATCGAGCAGATAGCCCCCGTCGAAACTGCCGCGCTCGGTGTGAAACCAAAATGGCACGACGCTCGCAGTGCCGTTGGGGTTTGTATCGATCAGCGCAGCGACGCGCGAAACGCCTCGCGCGGACGCGGCGCTCCCGATCAGATGAAAGAGCAAATCGCTTCCGGTCGCCGACGCGTCGACGACGATCGGCTCGTCTCCCAGCATCTCGTCGAGATAGGGAAGATTATTCGCCGATCCCTCGACGTGCAAGGCGAAGAGCGAGCGAAGTTGCCTTCCGATCTCCAACGTGCCGTTCAAGCGCACTTCGACGCCGCCATAGTAGACGCGGACAGGCGCGAGCGCGACGACGTTGGAATGATAGACGACGCCGGCAGTCAGCGCATTGAACGGCATCGCTCGATACCGTGCGTTTGGAGCGTCGATGCGCGCGACAATTACCGGATCGACGACGGGACCTTGAACGAGCACGCCGAGGTTTGCCGTTCCTGAGATCGGCTGATTGCGCGCGAAGCTGAAGGCTTTACCCAAGGCCGAGAGATCGCCCGTTCCGGAGACGCCCAAACGCAGCTCTGCGGCCCCCGTCAGTGCACCCGTGATATCGAAAACCCCGCCGTCGATACGAAGCGGAATGCCGGCTAGCGCCGCTCGCGCACCCTGCACGAAGAACGTGCCGTCCACGAGCTCGAGGTGCGCGCGAAAGTTCTCGACCGGCGCTGCGAGCGCCGTTAACGCGAGGCGCCCTGAATCGACGTCAAGGCGCAGGCCAACGTGGTATTGCGGCGTTTCGCCCGGCTCGACGCCGAGCGCGTAAAGTCGCGCGTCAAAGTTTCGACCTTCGCCGCCGAGTATTCGGACCGCCGCCGTGTCGGCGAAGTAGTTCGCCAGCGCGCGCACCGGAAAGTACGGCGCGCGCGCGCGATGCATCGCAAAACCCGCAATCGCGTCGCTCCTGCCGGACAACGTAAACGGCTCGCGGCGAGCTTGCTCAAATGCTCCGCTCGCCTGATATCGAGTCAGCGCCGCCGTGTCTATTGATGCGTCGGCCGTAATACCGTCGACGCGCAGGTACTTCGCGCTGACATCGTAGGCCGCCGGCTCGCGCAACTCGACCTGTGCGTCGCGCACGCGCAACGAAAAGCGCAGTGGAACCGGATTGCTCGGCTGCGGCACCGGCGGACCGGACGGTGCGCGCGGAATATTGAAGTTGAAACTGCCATCGCGGAACCGGAGGAGCGTCAGCTTGGCGCCATCGATTTGGATCGCGCGCAAGCCGAACCGATGGGCGCTTCCCGGCAAGAGATCGCGCAGCGAGTAGCGCAAAGCGATTCGGCTTGCGTCGAGTACGGTCTGACGCTCGCGCTCGACGTGCAGGCCGGAGAGAAGCGCTTCATCCCGGCCCACGCGGAGTTGAGCGATTTGGATGGTGTATCCGGTCGCGAGGCCGGCGCCTTCTTGAATTACAAAGCGCAGCAGCTCGTCGCGCCGTGCGACCGCAAGCGAGAGAACGATTATTGCGGCCAGCAGGCCGATCGCAAAGCGTTTGCGCACTTGAAGCTCTTGGGGTTTCTAATACCCCCTGCGCTACGCTTGGCCCCGCCTGATTTATCAGCTTCTAAAAGAAGCTCGTATCCGGCACATCTCGTTGTCGCCTTCGCCCTTCGACTTCGGCGCTGCGCGTCCGCTCAGGATGACACCAGCGGAAGTAAACTTCCGCCCTCGCCCTTCGACTTCGGCGCTGAGCGCCTCCGCTCGGGATGGAAGCAGAAAAACGCTCTCGCTACAAGTCGAGGCTTTTTACGCTCTTGGCATACTCGAAAATGTACTGCTTGCGGGGCTCCACTTTGTCGCCCATCAGATCGGTGAATATCTGCTCCGCTTCGACTGCGTCTTCGACGGTGATCTGTTTGAGCCGCCGGTGACCGACCTCCATAGTCGTCTCAGCCAGCTGCTCGGCATCCATCTCGCCCAGCCCCTTGTATTGTTGAATGACGAAATCTTTGCCGTCTTCCCCGACGATCGACTTCATCTCGGCGTCGTTGAAAGCCCACCATTGCTTTTTGCCTCTGCGGATTCCGTAAAGCGGCGGCTGCGCGATAAAAACGTGTCCCTCCTCGACGAGCGGGCGCATCTGCCGGTAGAAGAACGTCAAGAGCAGCGTCCTGATATGCGAGCCGTCAACGTCGGCGTCGGTCATGATGATGATCTTGTGATAGCGCAGCTTCTGCACGTTGAACTCGTCGCCGAAACCGGTACCCAGCGCCGTGATCATCGTGCGGATCTCTTCATTGGCAAGCACCTTGTCGAGCCGAGCCTTTTCGACGTTGAGAATCTTTCCGCGCAATGGGAGAATCGCCTGATTGTTGGGATCCCTCCCGCCCTTAGCGGTTCCGCCGGCCGAATCGCCTTCCACCAAGAAGAGCTCGCTCTCGGCGGCGTTCGTATTCTTGCAATCCACGAGTTTCCCGGGGAGTCCCGAACCCTCGAGCGCATTCTTACGCCGAGAGAGATCGCGCGCTTTCTTCGCGGCGTCGCGTGCGCGCTGCGCCTGCATGCATTTCTCGATGATGGCGCGCGCGTACTTGGGATTCTCCTCAAAGAAGAAATCGAGCCGTTCCGAAACGAGTCCCGCGACGATGCTGCGCACCCTGGCGTTGCCGAGCTTCGTCTTCGTCTGGCCCTCGAACTGGGGATCCTGGAGCTTGACCGATACGACTGCCGTTAACCCTTCAACGACGTCGTCGGTCGAAAGCGAGCTATCAGACTCCTTGAGCATGCCGCGTTTGCGAGCGTAGGAGTTGACCGCGTTGGTGACGGCTTGCCGAAAGCCCTGAAGGTGCATGCCGCCTTCGATCGTGCCGATGTTGTTTGCGTAAGAGAAGATCTGGTCGGCATAGGCGCCGGTATACTGCATCGCGACCTCGACGTCGACGCCGTCGCGCTCCGCGTGCGTTGAGATGATTGGATGGAGCGGGTCTTTCTTCTCGTTCAGCCACTCGACGAACGATACGATGCCGCCGTCGAAGGTGTAGGTTCGTTCGCGGACAGCTTCGCCGCGCTCGTCGCGTAGCGTAATCGAGAGCCCGCGGTTGAGGAAGGCCAGCTCGCGCAGCCGTTTCTGCAGAATGTCCCAGTGGAACTCCGATACCTCGAAGATCTCGGGGTCGGGTTTGAACCACTGCAGCGTTCCGGTGCCGTCGGTTCTGCCGATCTTCTTGAGCTTTTGCACGGTCACGCCACGCTCGAACTTCATCACCCAGACGAACCCGTCGCGCTTGACTTCCGTGATCATCCATTCCGAAAGCGCGTTGACGACCGAGATTCCGACACCGTGGAGGCCGCCCGAGACCTTATAGCCGCCCTTGCCGAACTTCGCGCCCGCGTGCAGGATGGTCATCACGACTTCCACCGCCGGCAACTTCTCCTCGGCGTGCACGTCGATCGGAATGCCGCGCCCGTCGTCAATGACGGAGCACGAACCGTCCTTATACAGAACGACGCCCACGTTGCGCGCGTATCCCGCCAGTGCTTCGTCGACGGCATTGTCGACCGCTTCATAGACGAGCTGATGCAAACCGCGCTCGGCGGTGTTGCCGATGTACATGCCGGGGCGCTTGCGCACGGCCTCTAGCCCGCGCAATACCTCGATTTGCTCGCCGGTATAGTTCGTTGTCATTACGTTGTTCGTTTTTTGTTCCGCAGAGCGTCGCCTTTATGCGACGGCGTTTCGTAAAGGAGTTCGTTCAGCTCGTCGCCCAGGATGCTGCGCACCGTTGCCGGCATGATATCCTCAGGCGCGATCTTGCTGCGCAAAAGTACGTAAGAGCTGGCGACGAGCCGTTCGCGCCCGTCGCGCGAGAGCTGCTTTGCGCCCCGAGCCTTCAACAGCAGAGCCCACCAGCGGGAAAGCAACAGGGTGCGAATCCGCTCGTACTCCTCTTCTCGTAACCCTTCAACGAGCGCCGCCGTTCCAGCGTAGCCCAGCCAGGGCGCCTCGAACAGCAGGCGGGCCGTCGCTGCCGCGCGTTCTTGCTCCGCGGCGGAAGCGCAGGCCGCGCAGAAC